>JAFWRL010000084.1 GCA_017520105.1 Fibrobacter sp. | reverse complement strand
GTCCGCGTTGTCGAGCTTGAGGTCAAATGCACCGAGCGCCGTGTCCTGGATGAGTTCCGGGAACTTGCCTGCGGTGTCCGGCAACGCCTTCACAATCACGCTCTTCACCTTGCCGCCCTTGTTCGTGAGCGTCATGATGAACTTGTCCGTTTCGACCGTCACCGTGCGTTCCTTGATTTCTGCCGGGGCCTTCACTTCTGCAGTTGCGGAAGCAGCGCTATCGGCAGCGACTTCGGCCACAGAACCTCCGAGCACCGGAGCAGCCTTTAGCTCAGGAGTCTTTTTCGGGAGCACAAGCGACCCTGCAGCATTTGCGGAATCCTTGGAGACTTGCGCGGCAGTTGCCTTTGCCTTTGCGGCAGCACGAGCGGCAGCCTGCGCCTCGGCATTTGCATTATTGACAGCCATCCACCAAATCACGATAATCGCAATGAGAATGGAACCAATGATTGTATTCTTGTTCATTTTTTATCCTTAGGGAGCGGAACGGGATCATATCCGCCCTTGCAGAAGGGGTTGCATCTTAAGACTCTAAAAACCGCAAGATAGAAACCTTTGAACGGTCCGTGCACGCGTAATGCTTCAATTGCATAGTTTGAGCACGTCGGTTGGAATCGACAGACTCCGTGAAAAAAATAAGGGTGCACCAGTTGGTATAGACGGATAGGGGCGATAAGTAACGCCACCAAGGCTTGTTTAACCTTTTGCCACATCCGTTTTGTCCCATACCATCTTGTGGAAAATCTTTTGGGCAGACTCGCGGAAACGCTCGGAAGACATTTCCTTGGAATTGTCGCTCACGATAATCATCGCCCACACAGGCTTTTGGATATTCGGGACAATACCGTAAAACAGTGGACGTAGGATCCTACGGCACTTATTGCGATACACGGCATTTCCGTTCTTCTTCTTGGCAAGGAAGCAGAAACGACAAAAACCGTCCGGACTTTCTATCCATCGCATGCTAAAAGCAGGTGCGCGGACGAACTTTCCTTGGACGGCTACTTGCCGATAAGCGGGCTGGTTTGGCAGCCGATAAGAACGCAGAGTGGCTATAAGCCAACCCCGACTTATTTCTTATAGATTTCGTCGCTAACGGTGAGGACCTTGCGGCCCTTAGCACGGCGACGGCTCAAAACAGCACGACCCCAACGGTCTTCCATACGGGCCATAAAACCGTGCTTGTTAACGCGCTTACGATTGTGAGGCTGGAATGTTCTTTTCATGATAAAAACCTTTCTATGAAAAACAAAATTTTTTTGAGACTCAAATTTAGTAAAAAGTCTGCATTTATCAAGGGGTTACGTCGATTCTAGCATGCATTTTTCGCCCCTAACGGGACTCTAACAGAAATTGGTTAATTAAGGCACAATGTATTAACAATTTATAAACAGCGGAAGGAGATTTTCATTGCTTCACAAGGAACTGAATGTCTAGCAATTTTTCCCAATCTGCAATAGTCCGCTGTTCGCGGGGGATGCTCCAGAAATTTTCCCATATCTGGTGATTTAATTCGTCGATTGCGAATGCTTCGGCGTCGGTGACTGGGCCGTGTGTGGTTTGATACATAAAACCTCCTTGCGCTACAGGCGAAAAAAAGCGCATTTATATTCTTACTACTGCACAAATGTATATCTATTTTGCTAGATTGTCAAGAGGTGCTGGATTTTTTTCAGAATTTTTCGAAAACAGAAAATATATTCTGGAATTGTCATTTTACTGACAAAATTGAAATATATATTTGTGCTAAGCACCATTGCTTGCAATGGCGGTTTTATTGGTGTAAACAAAGGAATATGTATGGCGAAGAACGATTTTACTGAGGCAACGCGAGTACAGCTCACAGCGCTTGTCCATTTGACTCGTATCGGCTATACATATTATGGCAAGATTCCCATAGGGGCGACTGCCATTTATGATCCTGAAACCAATACCTTGAAAAATATTTTTGAGGCTCAGTTCAAAAAGTTGAACCCAGGCACAAAGCTGTCGGCGGAGAACGTTCTTTCCGAAATCCGCAAGGAACTGGATGACGATGATTTGGGTCGACAGTTCTACAAGCGATTGACTTCGGTCTCTCCTGTGCGCTTGGTGGATTTCGAGCATCCCGAAAATAACACTTGATAAGCTTTCATACAATTCCTCGCGCGCGTAGCATGATTTGGCCAGGTTCCCAGCAGACCATGGGCGAGCTTTTGGACCAAGACAAGCTCAGTTGCAAAATCCGCGAATATATCGACGGCGGCAATCTCCCCAGGAATATTGACGAGGCGGTCGCTGTCAAGGTCGCGAACAACGGTTCTTTTTCAAAAAAAATGCGTTTTTGTCAGTTTGTGACATGTGAAATTATGTATTTTTAGGGTGAAAACGCAATTTTGTCACGCTATAAGGTTTGACAAACGTCGTTTTTAACTCTATCTTTGTGGCGTAAAATGAAGACTCTAGAGCAAATACAGAAAATAGAGAATGTAATACTGTATGTATTGCAGAAGTTTGATGACGGCGTGGACTACATCAAGCTTTTCAAGATTATCTATTTTGCCCAGAGGGATTACCTGTGCCGTTTTGGCAAGACTCTCATCCCGGAAACATTCAAGGCCAGGATGCATGGCTCGATTCCGACATTGACTGACAAGGTCATAAAGAATGTCGAAGATGGGGTGGGGGACGAATTTCCCGATTTGAGGGAGTTCATGGAGTCCATCAAGGTTATCGACCAAAAGGTCTATGCCTTGAGAGAGCCGAATCTGGATTTTATCGCAAAGAAGGAACGCGAGTGCCTCGACAAGTGGTTTGATTACTGCAAAGACAGAAGGTCCTATGACCTGTCCGAGGAATCTCACGATGATGTTTACCATAATGTCGTAGCAAGGTCCAAAAAGGATCCTCAGCAAGACATTATGACAAATATCGACATTGCAATGTCCGGTCACGCTTCCGACAAGATGATCGAGTATATTCGCGAAAAAGAACTTCTTGTCGCTGAGCTTGCATAGTGGAAGAACCTGCTTTCTCAAAAGAACTACGCCAATTTCTTGGAATACGACAGCTGACTGGACTGTTTTGAAATTAAGGAACTCAAAGTTCGCAAGATTGTTGCAAGAAAAGCCGAAAAGAAAGGCCGCCTGAACACTTACGACCTGTGCATCATGATGCAGAAATTGAAAGATTCAGAGTTCATTGATGAACACCTGAAGAAAGTGTATGGGATAAATTCTTTCGAAGTGGCGGAAGTATAGGTGGAAAGTTTCATTCAAGAAGTTTTTACGACTTAAAATTAAACAGCGGCACGCCGCCATAACGGCCTTCGAGATACGCCTTGTCTATTTTCTTGTCGAAGCGTTCGTTGTATTCTTCAAGCGAGTAGATGTTGCTTGCTCCGCTCTGGTCTTTGTCAACAAACCAGATTTCGTCACGACGCAACAAATCGAAGTCCATCAGGCGTGATTCGTGGGTGGTCACAATCAATTGGACGTTGCGGTTCTTGGAATATTCAAAGAACGCCTTCACGAACTAATACGAAAGGCATGGATGCAGGCAACGGTCCAGTTCATCGATAACATAGGTTTTGTTGGATTTTGAAAGCAATATTTCGAGAAGGTCGAAAAGACGCGCGGTGCCGTTACCGGAATTGCCCCAAAAATGCTGATATGTTCCCCCTATTGCAGTGATTGCTCCAAAATTCTATTTTAACTCTCGAAGGAAAAAGTACATTTTAAATCGGTATGTCATTTCCTGTCATCTACTTGTAAGCATGTTTAAAGACCAAATTGCCGAACTGGACGAAAATTAAGTTATTAAGGATTATTTAACAACTGCCGCAGATGCCTTGCTTAATTTTCAAAATAAAAATGTGTTACACGACACTTAGTCGGGAGTTGAAAAGTTTTTGCTGCTTATCAGGAATGACTGTCCACAAGTCTATACCGTTTGCTTCTGCCGCCTTTGTTGTTCGTCTGCAAAATTCCTTTGTCCATAAGGCTTTGGATTTCGCGGAGGGCGGTGTCGTGGCTTGCGTTGAAGAATGCGGCGGCTTCTTTGGCGGTGAAGGGTTGGGCGATTCTTCCGGCTAGGATTTCATCGATGAGCAGTTGTTCGCGTTCGCTGAAGGTGGTGCTTGCGTGAGCGTTGCGGAACTGGATGTTGTTGATTTCTGCGGCGAAGAGTTGTTCGCTGTCCTCGATGGCTTGGCGCATCATTTGCAAGAACCACAGAATCCATTCGGTGAGGTCGCCGCTTGCAGCTTGCGTGCGCGAGAGAATATTGAAGTAGTCGGCTTTGTTGTCGTTAATTTGCTTGTTCAGCGCATATTGGCAATGCGTTGTGTTTTCGGCGCGGGCGAGTTGCATCGCGGTGATGGCGCGGGCGATTCTGCCGTTGGCGTCGGCGAAGGGGCGGATGGTCAAGAACCAAAAGTGCGCGATGGCGGCTTTGATGACTCCGTCCATGTTCGATTTTTCGAACCAGGAGATAAAGCTTTCCATTTCGCTCTGGAGGCGTTCTGGATTGGGGCCTACAAAGTGGAGCTTCTTTTCGTCTAATGTTGTCTGTACTTCGCTGGGCGTTTCGCGGTAGTGCTTGACTTTGTTCTGCCCCATGGCGGCGTGCCAGTTGAAAAGTCTTTCCTCGGTCAGGGGCGAAGCCGCGTTCTGTATGGCGCCGATGTAGTTCTTGATGTAGTTTTCGTTGCTCTTGCTTTTGAGTTCCACTTCGGTGAGGACTTTCGCTGCGTCGAGCGTGTAGCCGTCAATGGCGTAGTTGGCGACGATGTCGTCGGCGATGAGTTTTGCTTCAATGTCCTTGAGTCCACAGATTTGCATAATCCCGATGAGTTTTCCTTCGGCAAGTCGCGTTTGCCCAAGCGCGTTGAGCACCTTGGGGGAGTCGAAGCGGAATCGCGTCCAGTCGGGGAATTGGTGGATGTAGAGCATAAGTTCGAAGTGGTTTGCCTAAATATATTTCTTTTTGCGGCTTTTCGTTTGGATGTTTGGGCATCGTAGTGTTGAATTGAGAAAAATTGTGTTGAAGGGCTTGATTCTGCACTTGATTTACATACTAAAAAAGGTCATTATGTGTTTTAATATGTAATTGGCCGTTTGTTACTTTGTGTGGTTACATACTAAATTGTCGATTTATGGTGTTTAGTATGTAATTTTTAGTGCAAATAGCTGCTTTAGAGGGCATTTTTGTTGAAAGATTGCTTTAAAAGGCTGTATTTTGGCTTTTTTGAGCAGATTTTCATCTTTTTTTACATACTAAATGTCGATTTTCCTGTTTTAGTATGTATTAGAACAAAGTATGCGGCATTAATTCGCCTCAAAAACATGTTGGAATCGTATAATGCGCCCAATTTTTTCAACGCTCGTCCTGTCCGTTCTTTATTTTGATAAATTTTAGGTATGCAGAAAATCGATACTTGGTACAAGGCTCAGGGCAACTGCCCCAATGAAGAATATGAAATTGCAAGCTACCTGCTTTTTGAAGCGGGTGTGGCTACGTTGGAAGAACTGGATCCGGTGACGGAAGGTCGCACGGAGTTCTGTTTTTACACGGGCGACAAGGCGGAACGCGACCGCATCGTGGCGGAATTTCCGCAGTACAACTTCACGGTGACGGAAGAGCCTGCAAAGGATTGGGACAAGTGGTGGCGCGATCGTGCGCAGCCGGTGGCTGTGAGCGAGCATCTTTGGGTGCGTCCGCCTTGGGTGGAATTTGCGCCGGAAGATCCGGAAGCGGTTGTGCTTGAACTCGAAGCGAAGACTGCTTTTGGTACGGGCGAGCATGAGACGACGAGCAGCTGCGCTGCGCTCATGGAAAATATTGATTTTAACGGCAAGACGGTTCTCGACATTGGTACGGGAACGGGTATCTTGGCGATGTTTGCGCGTCGCAAGGGCGCTAGTTTGGCGGTGGGTACGGAAATCGACCCGCTTACGATTCCTTGCATTGCTGAAAACTTTGAACGTAATGGCTTTGGTGAAAGTGACTGCGTGCTCGGATTCTTGGATGCGTTCAAGGACGGAACGAAGTTCGACGTGATTCTTTGCAATATGATCCGCAGCGAGCTTTGGCCGCTCCGCGATGACATCGAAGATTTGCTCGCCGAAGGCGGCGAACTGATCATCAGCGGTCAGCTCGTCACTGAAAAGGATTACATCCTCAAGTGGTTCGAAGAAGCCGGCTTCAAGGTTTCTATTGAGCGTGAAAAAGGAGAGTGGTGGAGCGTTCTGGCGACAAACGCATAAGGCGAGTGTTGCAGCCACGCTCGCATAATTAATTTGTCATGCCGGCCTTTGTGCCGGCATTGCTGTTTTTACAATGCTCTTTGCTCTTCGTTTATTAATCTTTCAATCATCGCATGATACACTTGCGGACATTCGATTTGCATAATAGTAGTGATCTTGTTGCCAGCATCTTTAGAGGAAGCTCCACAATGGAACAATTTTTCGTTAGGGCCGCCATAATCCAAGAAAACATAGCGGTCATGAAATTTATTTCTAGTGCGGTCAACGGAAATGGTTACATCTTGACGAACTGCACGGAAGTCATTTAATGTTTGCTCCGTCAACTGTTCGGGCCCTTTTTCGTCACTATAGATTTTTATAGAAAGACGCTTAGCAACGCCTCTTAACAAATCAAGTGTTTTTACTCCGACATAATCATCTACAATAATAATAGACTTTTTCGCCATGCTGTAAATTTGTGTGTAGGCAATATCCGCTTCTAGTTTTTGTCCGTTGAGAATCAGAAAATGTTTGTAAGTGGTTGGGTCATCGAAATTTTCCATCACTTTACGAACATCTGAAGCTAGATTGTTAAATTCCGCCCTAGTCGGGCTGACCTGTGATACGATTTGAACGACATCTGTGTATCCAAGTAGTTGCCGATTTTCGGTGACGATATAATCCTTCATTTTCTTAAAAAGACGTATAATGGATTTACTTTGCCGAACAGCCAAATCACCTTTGAGGACGCTTATCAGCATGTATATTCCTTGCTCAGTAAAGGCATATGGCAAATATTTTGAATACTTTCCTTGTTCTAAGGTCGATTTTTTCGACCTTAGAATTTCTCTATATTCCTCTTTTGTTACTTGAAACCGAAAATCTTCGTCAAATTTTTCAATATTGTTTTTTACTTGTTCATTGAATCGTTTTGTACTATAGCCATACAATTCCGCCAAGTCAGAATCAAGCATCACTTTGATGCCTCGAATTGTAAAAATTCGAGATTTCAGTGAGTTCTCGTCGATAATAGCGATTTCTTTGGTTACGGTTAGTTCCTTTTTTTGATCCATAAGGCTCCAGTTCTCGCTTGATTTTAGCGAATTATTTTGAGGTCACATTTGGGGATGATCTTGCAATGTTGTTGGCGAGGGTTTTCCTCGGCGTTACTTGGCGCGTTTTACGGCGCTCTCGAGCAGGTCGTGTTCCTGCCAGCTATCCAACTACATCAACAAGAAGGTTGATGAGCCCCGTCGCGGATGCACTTACGGACCCAAAGGTCTATGCCGACTGTCACGAGGATTGTCGAAATTACAGAAAGGAATATAGATTTGTGGAGGAAGGGTGTCAAGAGGATGTTGCTATAGCTCTATTCCAATCTTTTCTCGATTGGCAAATGCGATATGGCTTTCGGCATTTTGATGCAATAGTTTGTTTAGGAACGTTATATCACGAGCACAGAGAGGTTTGATGTCAAAACCGTAATCAATAGGTTTCTTGTTGCGGTCAAACGAAACGCGTGCTGGTTTGAGCATGTAGCCGTTACCAAAACCCAAAATATCGCGAATTGAATCCTTGGCGATTGTGAATTTAGGATTGTCGGCCAATAACTTATAGAACGGGCTCATGCACAAAACTGCAATGTTCTTTGACAACGGAAAAACCGTATAATCGTGGGGAGTTGTCATAAACAATGTTTGCAATGCGTATTCACTTCGATTTTTAATGGCCGATTCAAGTTTGTCAGGGAATGTTCATAATTATAGAAATCGGTTATTTCTTCTTTTGATTGGCATTTTAGAATCTTGTTAATGTTTTCGAAAAAATCTCCTCTAATGGCCTCTAGTTCGGTTTCGGAGAATAGTTCTATGATATTCTCGTCTTCTTTCTCATTTGCACGATAACGGAGTACAGATATCAGTAGAAACTTTTTTAAAAGAAACATCTCCGCAGCAGACAAGGTTAGTTTACCTGTAGACAAAATAATTTTCTTATGCACGGGTGCAAAATCTCGTTCGATTTTGTCGCATAAGTCATGTTCCAATTGCTCGGGATAATAACCATCCTCGCTGAAAATAGAGCGGGGATTTCTAGCTTCAACAGTCTTTGACGTAAGATCCATAGCCCAGTCAAATTTGGGCATGACGAATAAAGAAAACACAGGGATGTCGCTCTTTCGCTAATGGATTTCCTAACCACTAGCCACTAACCGCTGTTTACTTATTTTTAAACGTGGGTTTCTTGAAGCCTTTGCCGTGTGAACGGCGGCTGGCGAGGTTTATCTCGCCGCTATTGAAGCGGTTCTTGTCTTCGACATTGCGGTGCTCGCGGAACGGCGCATTCTGCTGATTCCCGCGGCGATCAAAGTCGCGGCGGTCTTCGAAAACATTGCCGCGGCGATTCTCGTTGCGTTCGAAATCTCTGCGATCATCAAATCGACGGTCACGGTCGCTGTGGAATCCACGGCGTTCTCCTTCGCGTTCAAAGCGGTCGCGACTCTCGCTGAATCTTTCGCCGAAGCGGTTCCCGCGACTTTCACTAAAGCGCTCTTCGCGGAACTGGGATTCTCGCGGCTCATACGCGTCATCGCGCCAGCGGTTCTTGACTTTCTCTTTTTTCGGGCGCAATGCATTTGTGCGTTCGTCGCGCTTTTGCATTTCGCGCTTGCGGAAGTCTTCGTTTTCTTCGCGTTCCTTGCTGGGGAAGTATTCCTTGCCTTCGGCCATGGCGGTGCGGCTCAGCAGCAAGCGGCTGACCTTACCCATCTTGAGGCGTTCCAGAACTTCACGCAAGTGCGGGCGATTCGCCGGAATGTACCAGAAGAAAAATTGCTTCTGGTTCGCTTTTTCTTCGGGCGTTTTGGCGACAAAGAGCGGCTTTCCGTCTGGCGTCATTTCAGCGTAGAACATCTCGGTCGCAATAGTCATCGGCGTTGGCGTAAAGTCTTGCACTTGTTCCAACTGGAAACCCAATTGCTTTGTTTCGAGTGCGAGTTCAGCCATGTCGGCTTCAGTGCATCCGGGGTGGCTACTGATAAAGTATGGAATCAGCTGTTGCTTTTTTCCGATGCGTTTGCATTCGTCGTCAAAGAATTCCTTGAACTTGTGGAACAACGTAAAACTCGGCTTGCGCATCAATTTCAGCACGGCGTCGCTGGTGTGTTCGGGCGCCACTTTCAAGCGTCCGCTTACGTGATAGTCAATGAGCTCGCGGGCGTATTCTTCGTGGTCTTTGCGGAGTTCTTCGTCATCCGTCTCTTGCAAAAGCATGTCGTAACGCACGCCACTTCCGATGAACAGGTGTTTTACTTTCGGGTGGTTGCGCACTTCGCGGTACAGCTCCAAAATTTCTTTATGGTGCGTGTCCATGTTGTCGCAAATCTTGGGCGTGAGGCAGCTCGCACGGGCGCACTTTTGGCAACGGCTGGGGTCGCGGCCACGCATGTTGTACATGTTCGCGCTGGGGCCGCCAAGATCTGTAATGGTTCCGGCAAAGCCTTCCATGTTGGTGACAATTTCGACTTCGCGCAGAATGCTTTCGCGGCTGCGGCTCGCGATGAACTTGCCCTGGTGTGCGTTGATGGCGCAGAAACTGCAACCGCCGAAACAGCCGCGGTGCGTGTTGATGCTGAACTTGATCATGTCGAACGCAGGCACGTTTCCGCGCTTCTTGTAACGCGGGTGCGGTTCGCGGGCGTAGGGGTATTCAAAACTTTCGTCAAGTTCGCCATATTCCATCGGCGGGTACGCGGGGTTAATCACCACGGTCTGCTCGGCGACATCCTGCAGAATGCGGCGCTGGAACCACTTGTTGCATTCGATATCCACTCGGCGGCAGTTCTCGATTTGATTCCGCTTGCTTTCTAGGCATTCCTCGTAGCTGTACAATCGCATGTCTTCCCAATTGCTGTTCTTCGGCACGTTCCCCTTGGGCGCCAAGTAGGCGGTTTGCGGAACGGAATTCAGGCTAGAAAACGGAACACCCTTTTTGAGCAAACGCACGATTTCTTTCAGCGGCTTTTCGCCCATGCCATAGACGAGAATGTCTGCCTGCGTATCGAATAGAATGCTCGGCTTGAGTCTGTTGCTCCAGTAGTCGTAATGCGTTACGCGGCGAAGGCTCGATTCAAGCCCGCCAATGAGCAGCGGCACATCGGGGTAGAGCTTCTTTAAAATCTTGGCGTACGTGTATGTCGCATAATCGGGGCGGAATCCGGCTTTGTTCCCCGGCGTAAAGGCGTCGTCACTGCGGAGGCGCTTGGCGGCAGTGTAGTGGTTCACCATGGAATCCATGCCGCTCGAAATCGCAAAGAAAAGTCTCGGCTTTCCAAGCTTCTTAAAATCGCGCAACTCGTCGCGCCAGTTCGGCAGCGGCAAAATCGCTACGCGCAATCCTTCGTGTTCCAAAAGTCGCCCGACAACCGCATGCCCAAAGCAAGGGTGGTCCACATAGGCGTCGGCGCTGATGATGATCACGTCAACGTAATCCCAACCGAGTTCGTCCAGGTCTTCTTTGCAAATGGGTAAAAATCGAGGATCGTACATAACCAAACCTATTTACTCTGCATACCCTTTTATGCAGCGCACGGAAAAACCGTTGCTTTTACCGATTGCTCCCAAAAGTACAGTACCTTCGTCCTGTTGTAATAAGGTGGCGAAAGCGTAAAGCGAAAGGGTGTCTGTTGCAGACCAGAAGAATGTTGCTTCGCCGATGGATATCGGAGTCGATTCAAAAATTATTCCTGCGGCAGTGACTGAAAAACCGAGAGTATTTTGTTCTTCACCAGTTTCATCCCAAGTGCTTGTTGATTTTATTTTATTGCCCACACAGTCGAATGAGTGGGTGCCGTCATCCAATTGTTCATAGTTGCAAGTGTGGTCGTTTAGGAGTTCTATCCATTCTTCTGTGGTAGGCAGGTGCCATCCTTCCGGGCAAGCTTTTTGCGCGGCGTCCCAGGTGTAAAGCCTTCCGTATTTTTCGCAGTTTTGCGGGTCGTTGTTGTAGCACCAGCTTGCGACTGCTGAATCGGAGCCGACGTTGAAATCCATGTTCTGCGCAGTCCACACGTGATTGCTGATGACGATAGTGCGGTAAACGTGATTGTCTCGTTTATCCAAAAGTTCTCCATAAGAGATGTCCGGATTCAGGTAATCTGTGGTGACGCAGCTGTATGTATCGCAGTCATAAAAGCGGAGCGCCGCGCTAGATTTAGGAGTGTTCGAACTGGAACTTGCGACGGAACTGGAAGACTCACTGCTCGATGAGGTTGCGGACGAAGACATCGGCTTGGAACTGCTGGAAGATTGCCTTGCCTTGCTTGACGAAGATTTTATTTTGATTGAAGATGAACTTTTAATTTGAACTTGGTTAGAAAAGAAAATGGGGACTTTTGTCGCGCGAGAGAATGCGCTGATTGGAATCTCGCTGGACGAGGACACTTCTATGACCGAGATGGAATCGGATGAATCGGGATTGTCGTGCGCTTGGGCAACATCATCGCTGCAGGCTGCTGCGACGATGCATAAAAAAGCGGCGAATATGTAAATCCAAGTCCTAACCATTCTCTAGAAGTATATAAAATAACGCTTTAGATGTCATCCCTTTTATTCTACATTGCCATCCTGGCCCGGTGACGCATTATGTAATGCTGAATTGTGCAAGGTGCCCCTTAAACTGCTTCACCCGTGTTTCTGTTTCCTTCTATTTTCTTTGCTTCGCGTTCCTGTGCTTCGCGCATGGAATAGACGCATCCGCAAAAGTTCTGACGGTAAAGGTTGTATTCGTGCGACAACTGGATGGAACGCTTGTAACCGCCTTTTTTCTTGAAATCGCTGGGGAGCCGCTTGATGCCGTAAATATCGCACTGCTCCTGGACGACTTCGTTCAGCACCTGGGCGTCCTTCATCGGGCTGATGGTGAGCGTCGTCGTGAAGTAGTCACAGTTCAGCTCTTTTGCGAGTCGTGCAGATTCTGCAAGACGGAGCTCGAAACACTTGCGGCAACGCTTGCCACCTTCGGGTTCCTGCTCCAGTCCGCGGGCAACATCGTAGAACTTTTTCGGGTCGTATTCGCCCTCGATGAGCGTGACTGGATACTTTGTCTTAAATTCACTAACGAACCGCTTGATTTCGTTTACGCGGTGCTGGTATTCTTCGGCGGGTGCAATGTTCGGGTTGTAGTAGAAAAGAGTAATCTTAAAATACTGGGAGAGGTATTCGATGGTGTAGCTGCTGCATGGCGCGCAACAGGCGTGCAGCAAAAGCGTCGGCACTTCACCCGTGCGCTCAAGACGCCGGATAATCCGTTCCAAATCCACTTGGTAATTGTGCTTCGGTGCTGCCTTTTCCATTTTCTATTGCCTTTCGCTTTACGCAGTTGTCGTCTCTCACCTCTCGTCTTTCGTCTGTAGCCGCGTGGTTCGGTGAGCTCACCAACCTAAGCGGCGTTCTTTCGTCTAAATCGTCCCTACCGCGACAATCCAGAAGCAGACGGTCGAAGCGAAGGCGAGCGGCCCCATCACATGCCTTTCTTTGTAACTCAAGCTGAAAAAAACCGTTGCCGTGTAAAACGTCAAGTAAACCGCGAAAAAGAAGGCGAGAATGCGGACAATCCCGAACGGAATCGTCTCCGGGAGTACACGCCCTGCGGAGAGAATCGTGAAAAGCGCCACGAACTGCATGATTGTCGGCAGCACAAACGCCCGGCGGACTTCTTTGGGGACGACTTTGTGGCGCCCGTTCATGGCGTACATGCCAAGCGGTGCTCCGCATGCGAGGGCTATGTTGAGCACGATGGAGGGCAAAAAGACGACTGCCCCGATAATGGCTGCAATGTAAAACATGTCCCTAAGATAAAAAAATGGGCCCGATAAAAAGGACTCCTTTAGGCAAAGGAGGGAACCTAAAGGAGTCTGAGAGTGTTTGGGTATTATTAATAATAGATTTCTACAAGGTGCGGGAGACAAATAATGTGGAAAATGTTGGTTACAAAAGTATCCAATTTCCCCTTAAAAGCAATTTTTGGGAAGAAATGTCTCAAAATTTTAAAGAGGCTTCAAGGTGGGCGTAGTTGGGCTGGAAAGGTCTTTTTTTTGTTTTTTTGAAAGCAAAAACGAAGTCGCAACCGAGAAAATCGTTGTCGATTCGGAACTCGTTTTGCATGGAAATGGACTTGGCGGGATTTGCCTCGGGGAATGCAATTGTCAGTTTGGTGAATGTGCGGCTGGATTTCCGGTAGTTGGCGCCGATTTCGATTCTTGGCGGTTTGGTGCGGCCCTTGCTGTGGCGGAATCGGGCGCTTGTCTTGAACGTGAACTGTTCCCATGCGGATTCGACGCCTCCCTTCCACTCGGTGGTGCTGCAGTTTTCGCTAGCCTCGAGGCAGGTCACGTTAAGGCTTGGGCGCAAATGCTCGGGGCCTGATTCAAATGAAAACTTGAAACGGGCGCTTACGGAGTCCGAGCCGACGGGGCTTAAGATTCTCGCTTTGGCGGAGAACGATGTGTTCATCGCTTCGGGCCAGTGGGCGGTGACCGTTTGCGATGCCCACAGCCGATTTTCGATAATACCCTTGCTCAAGTTGAGCCCTTGCGGGGTTGAATCCCCATGGAAATAGGCGGTCGTTTTCCACGAGAGGTGTGCTTTTTCGCTTTGCAGTTGGATTTTGACGAGCGGAAAATCTTGCCCGATTTGGTACCATGCAGAAACTTGACCGAGCGACGTGCGTGCCTGGAGGTTAAGGGCGCTTTCGTCCGGAAATTTCCAGAATGTCGCGCTGAGTTCGTTTGAGCGGTTCATCCGGAAACCGAGATGCGTATGGAATGCTTTGGACGTGTCGAGGAACGCACCGAGCTGGAACTTGCCTACCGGAAAAGAAAAAGCGGCTCCCCACAGTGTATCGAGCGGCAAGTGGCTGTGGAATTCCAGCGTAGATATTTGTCCGAAATGCGCTTCGAAACCGTCGCGACGGTATGACAAAAGTTCTTGCGAACCGAACCGGAAGCGGAAATAGTAGAACTGGACTTGCAGTTCTTTGCGGCGCTTTTTCAGGTGGCCGTCGGAATCGTATTGCCCTTTCCATGATATTTGCCCGTGCGGGACGATGGACGGTACTTCTTGTGCTGATTTGGGGGCCAGCGCTGTTTTTGAGGGCTTGCGTTTTCGCTCCGTGCGCGTTTTTTTTGGCTTCTTCTTCGGCAAAGCACATGGTTCCTGCGCATAGACTTCGGCGAGCAGGCAGGCTTCTTCATAATTCTCTTCTTCGAGTCGCGAGAAAATCTCATCGGCCTCTTCGGGTGTAATGATGCCGTCGTCCCACCATTCGAAAATTTGGGCTTCGTCAAAAGGCGGGAGCGTATTTTCCCCCGCGACTGCTGCGACGGTTGTTGCGGATATAATGAGCGTGAAAAGTAAAAGTATTCTGTTCAAAAGGAACCTCCTCTATATAAACACGCAGAAGAGGCCCTTTTGGACCAAAAATAAATGCAAAACTTTCTAAATTTTACGCATGGCAAATTCTTCCTGGTCAAAAAATTCCAAACCCCGTGGTGCCAGTGCGCTTGGCAAGGACTTTATCCCGCACATGAAGGCTCCGAGGACGGAGTTCCCGCTTTTCAACGGAAAGCGTGTCACGCCTTCGCTGGCCGGGCTCGACAAGTTGTTGCACTACTACGGTGTGGAACTTCAGCCCGAGACGCTCAAGCAGTTCTGGGAATTCCACCAGTTGCTCCGTGCGAACAACGACGACCAGGACTTGACGCGCCTCAATGCGTTCGAGACGATGGTGGAACGCCATTACGCCGACTGTACGCTTATCAACGCTTACGTGCCCAAGTGGCCCGCCCGCATGATTGACGTCGGCAGCGGTGCTGGTTTCCCCGGAATCCCGCTTAAGCTGGTCAACCCTTCTATCCGCCTTACTTTGTGCGAACCGCGCCCTAACCGCATCAACTTCCTCAACATGGTCATCGAAAAGATGGGCATCAAGGGGATTGACGTGTTCGGCCACAAGGTCACAAGCCGCAGCATGACCATCCCCGTCGATGGGGTCATCAGCCGCGCCTTCGAATGGATGGAAAAAACTTTGCCGCGTCTGCAAAACTCGCTGAAAGTCGGCGGTCGCGTCTATTTCATGAAGGGCCCCGGCGTTGCCGAAGAACTTGCCGTATTCCATCCGGAAGATTTCGGTTACAAGCTTTTGGACAAGCATTTCTATACAATCCCGAACAGCACGCAGGACCGTGCCCTTATTGTGCTGGAGCGCATGGAATAATCGAAATCCAGGTGCTTTCCCCATAAAAACGGCGTTTAGGCACTAAAAAGGGCGATATTCTGTTGGTCGCCCGTCTTTTTTCCGCATAAATAGATATATTCAAAATGGGAATGCCGTGCGAGTTGTACGGCATCGTTTAGAGGTTTACGATGCAAAAAATTGTGATTGTCACGTGGGTACTCAAGGCGCTAGGCTTTATTCTGGTTTTGCTTTCGCTTTTTGGCCATGAAATCATTTTGAATGTTTTTCCGGGTTTGGAGGGAATGTCCATCAATCCGATTTTCTATTCGGGTATCGTCATCTATCTTGTGGGTGCGGTCATTTACTTCTTCGTCAACAAGAAAGAGAGGGCGGATCGCCGCCGCCGTCAAATAGAAGAATCATACAAGGCGGCAGGTCTCGGCGATTCTAGCGACGATTCCGATGATGATTCCGACGACTCTGCGACGGAAGGGGCGAAAAGCGAATCCGCAAATGTAAATTCAAACGAAAAGTGATGTGTATATGAGCGATTTTATGATTGAAATTGAGCACTTGCACAAGACTTACCGCAGTGGCTTTACCATGAAGCCAAAGCTTGCGCTCAAGGACGTGAGCTTCAATGTCGAGGCGGGGCAGGTGTATGGTTTTATCGGACCTAACGGGGCGGGCAAATCGACGACAATCAAGGTCTTGACGGGACTTTTGACTTTTGATTCGGGCAAGGTGCTCGTGAACGGGATTAGCCCGCGTGATGTGAAGAGCCGCGAGTATATCGGTTACTCGCCGGAGCAGCCGTACTTCTACGATTACCTTTCGGGTCGCGAGCTTTTGCGCTTTTATGGGAAACTTGTGGGGCTTCAGGGTGCAGAACTAGAATCTCGCATCGGCTGGGCGCTGGAACTTTTGCATGCGAACAAGGACTGGATTGACCGTCGCTTGCGTTCGTACTCCAAGGGCATGATGCAGCGCGTGGGCATTGCGCAGGCGATTCTTTCTAAACCGAAGCTTTTGATTCTCGACGAACCGATGAGCGGGCTCGACCCGATGGGCCGCCGTGACGTGCGCGAGGCCATCCAGCAGTTGAACCGCGATGGCGTGACGATTTTCTATTCGAGCCATTTGCTTAGTGATGTGGAAAGCATCAGCCACAAGGTCGCGATGATTGTCGATGGAAAAATCGTACGCGAAGGAACAGTCGATGAAATCACGGAATCGTGCGGCGTCGAATACCACGTGCGTACGCGCCAGGCTATTCTGGAAGCGGACTTGCCGCGAGGTGTTTCTTTGACGGGGCATCCGCAGGAATTTATCTGCTCTGACGATGTAGCGCGTGACCGCCTGCTCGGTTATTGCCTCTCAAACGGAATCGCTGTAGAAAAGATGGACCACAAGCGCCCGAGTCTCGAAGATATTTTGACGGAGGAAATTGCCCGTGCAGACGCTTAAGCATATCGGCATTATTGCCCTCAATACGTTCCGCGAATCCATTCGCGACAAGATTCTATACAATATCGGTTTTTTGGCGATTGCGCTTACGCTTTTTAGCATTGTGCTTGGGGAATGGTCGGTGTTCGACCGCGCCTACGTCATCAAATCGACGACGCTTTCGGTGATGAGCCTTTCGGGCCTCTTGATTTCGATTTTCGTGGGCATTAGCCTTGTGCAAAAAGAAATCCAGCGGCGAACGGTACTCACGCTTTTGTCGAAACCTATCAGCCGCGTGGCGTTCATCGTGGGCAAGTATTTTGGACTTTTGGCGGTGGTTGCCGTTCACTTGTGCTTACTCACATGCATTTACTATTGCATCTTGTGGGTGACGAATTCCAACCCGACGGTAAGCCTCTTGACGGCTATTTACTTGATATTCTGCGAAATGGCGGTGGTCATTGCCGTGGCTCTTTTGTTCAGTAGCTTTAGCAGTACAATCCTTTCGGCGCTCTTTACGCTGGGTGTGTATTTTGCCGGGCACTTGAGCGACCAGCTTTTGGAACAGGTGCGCTTTGCAAGCCGCATGGGCGAACTTCACGGCACGTCGTCTGCGATTCTCGAAAAGGCGGCGGTCGTGATTCATGCCGTGTTCCCTGGGCTTTACCGTTTCAACGTGACGAATTACGTGGTGCATGGCGTTCAACTCCCGGACATGTATCTGTTCTGGAATTCTGTTTATGCGTTGGGCTACATTGGCGTATTCCTGGCTGTGGCAAGCTGGTGGTTTAGCCGGAGGGACTTCTTATGAGGAACCAGTATATTGCGAAAGTTCTCGTTCATAACAAGGTTGTGTCCGAGGATCAGATTAAAGCGCATTGGGGCGAAATTACTGATTCGATGGATATCGGTCAGGTGCTTGTTCGTGCGGGAATTTTGAAGCAGGGCTTGTACGAGAAGGTGCTTGCCTTTGTGCAGAATCTCGAAGCGAAAAATGTGAAGTCGGCATCACCTGCTCCGGCGGCAACGTCTGCTTCGGCCGCGCCTGCTGCAAAACCCGCTGCGTCGTCTGCGAGTGCCGCTCCTGCCGCGAAACCGGCATCACCTATGGCTAGTGCGTCTCCCGCCTCGGCAGCGCCCGCGCCTCTGCCGGACGAAGAACCTGCGATACAAATCGAGGGCAATAGCAGCCTCTATGGAGAGGCTTCCTCTTCGTCTGTCGTCATTGAAAAAGTCGAAGGACTCGAAATGACTAGCATGGCGAGCGTGCAGGTCCCGGTCGAGAGTGAAACTCCCGCCGAAGAATTCGTCGTGGAGGAACTCCCGTCGCTGTTTGCGGTAGCTACCGGAGAAGGAACCGCCATCGAAGCGCCCGATGTACTGCATCCGATTACTTCACTTGCAAAAATCATCGCGTACGCCCGCAAGTTTAACGTGACGGACATTTATCTGTACGCGAACCGCCAGATTACCATGCGCCAGTCGGGGGAGATGTTTGCGGCTTCCGAGAAATTGCTAGAAAAGACGCATTTGATGGATCGCTTGAGCGAGGCTGCAGAGGGCTTTTCGGACGGTTACAAGATTGTGGTCGGTCGCAATTTCAGCAAGACGTTTGCGCTTCCAGGCGTTGGCCGCGCCCGCATTTCGGTTGCGTGGAACGATGTTATTCCGAGCATTGCCATTCGCGTTATTCCGATGGATTCTATTCCGCTCGAAAATCTGTATTTGCCGGAATTTTGCAACCGTTTTGTGGAACTGAACAGTGGCCTTGTGCTGATAGCCGGCCCTTCGTCCAGTGGTCGCTCCACGACGATGACCGCATTTGCCGAAACCATTGCCGCGAACCGCGACGTGTTTATCCAAACGGTCGAAAAACCGATAGAACGCTTGCTCCACAATTCCCGTGGTTCCATTGCCCAACGCGAAGTCGGGCTGCATGTCCGTTCTGGTGTGGCGGGGATTGAACTTGCCATCCGCACGGGGGCCGATGTTATTTTATTTGACCATTTGGAAACCATGGACGAACTTTCGCTTTTGATACAGGCGTCTAACGCGGGTGCGCTCGTGTTTGCGGTCGCAAGCGGCAATAACATCCATGCGCTTCTTTCGAGGCTCCTCATGTCTGTGCCGAGCGAAAACCGCAATGCGTTTGCCTGTTCGCTTGCCGACCAGTTGAAGGGCGTTATCGTGCAGCACTTGATTCCCGTGGTGCAGAACCAGGGGCTTGTCCTTGCGACCGAATCGATGAAGGTCTCCTCTGCAATCGCGGGGATGATCCGCAAGGGAGATATCTCGCAGATAGTCTCTGCAATCACTGGCCAGAAAGACCAGGGCATTACTTTGGATGAATCCTTGCAGATGTGCGTGGATTCGGGTTATATCGAAGGTGTCGAGGCTTGGAAACGAGCCAATGACAGCCGTCGTTTTGCTTCTTACCGCAAGGGTTAATAGCGGAGGTTGTCATGGCATCAGAAATTGAATCTCTTTTGGATTACGCATTGAATGTCGGGGCAAGCGACTTGATTGTAACGGAAGGCGCCCCTTCGGCGATTCGTTTTGCAGGCCGCGTTTGCGCGATTCCCAACGCGCCGGTTCTCCCTTTTGGCTCGTTGCTGGAATTTCTCGGTTCGCTTGAAGGCGAATCCGGCACGTTTATCGGGGGCCCGTGGCTGAATACCAAATGGCGCGTGAAGTATTTTCGCGAGGCGCTGGGCAATGCGGCGATTTTCCGCCCGCTGATGGCGGAATGTCCGGATTTTTCTTCGCTTGGCGCACCGGCGTCGCTTGACAATTTGCTTGGATTTAGTTCCGGACTTGTCGTGTTTGCAGGGCCCGCTTGCTCGGGCAAAACGGTTTCGGCGACGTCTTACGTTTCGGCGATGTGTTCTTCGAGCATTTTGCGTTTTTGCAATCTGGATGCAGGGCGCGAATTGCCTGTGAAGACGGGCGATAGCCTAATGCTTGCCAATACAGTCGGAACAACGTCTGAAAAGCTGGAACAAGGGCTCCGCAGCGGTACCGATTTGTTCTGGATAGGTGATTTCGATGAATCGATGCTGATTCCTATTTTGCGTGCTGCCGAGGCTGGCGCCTTGGTCGTGGTGAACGTGACAGCGGGGAACGCGGTTGGCGTTGTCGATGCGTTTCTTTCTGCAGCGTCTTCGGAGAATCGTGACCTTGTACGTACTATGCTCGCTGCGGCCCTCAAGGCGGTTGTCGTCCAGAGACTCTTGCCTGCGGCTGTGGAAGGCGGTAGCGCTGTTCCTGCATGGGAAATTCTTTATAACACGCAAAACGTGGCGGCTCACATACGCAGTGGAGACCATTTCAAGCTTCCGTCCATCATTGCGGCGTCCGCATCGGAAGGCATGCTCCTGATGGACGACTGTCTTGCTGAACTTGTTCGCTCTGGCTATGTGACTGCCGAAGATGCAGGTAGGTATGTTTCCAATCCCGCTTTGTTGGCTTAAAAAAGCACTCTTTTTGACGGTGGCGGTTTCCGCTTCTGTTCTTGTGTCGCCATCAGTGGCGGCCCATTCCGTCGATGAATCGCTTTTGGGTGCGATGAAGATGGAACCGGATTCCCTGTATGCGAAAAAAGCAAAGACCGTTCTTTACCTTGGCGGTGGTGAACGTTCACCGTGGTTCCAGCTAGGTGTTTTGTATGCAATAGAAGGCTACAAAATTCCAGTGGATTCCATTGTGGCGACATCTTGGGGCGCCTGGATGGGCGCGCTTTGGTCGCTCGGTGTGTCGTTGGACGATATTCAGCGGCTGATGCTGGACCCGTACGTTGATGAATTTGTCGGAGTCAATTCGATTCACGCAAAGACAGAACATAACGCATTTGACATTCCTGTTTCGGTTGATGGCATTCCTTCGCTCCGTGAACGTTTTTCGTTGTATGCGGACTCTGCCGGAAAAGTCCATCGCAGCATGCATGCTCTTGTACCCGATACGGCCTCTATAAAACGTTCGCTTTCGCGTCTCCGTTTCGAGGAATCGCTTTATCGCCAACGCGGTTCGTTCCGTATTCCCTTTACGCTCCAGACATGCGATAGCGTTATCGAGAATCCGACGTATGCCGATATTGTCTCGTCGCTTCCGCTGCCGGGCAACGAAAATTCCGGAGAACTTTGTCCGTACTTGGCGCTTCCGCTATCCAGCAGTTTGCAAGAAGTTCCGATGATTGTCGTTGCGGACCCTGTTCGTTATCAGCTTGATGGAAATGCTGAAACCCGTACCATTAAAGACAACGTCTTGTCAAAGTTGGACCGTTCGCAGGGCGTTTTTGTAAGAGCGCATGTTTTAAAAGATACATCTCGCAAGGCTTTGATTCAGTCCGGATTCTCGGCGGTGGAAAAAAGCTTGCGTGAAATCGCTCCGCTGGTAGAAAGCTCCAATGGTTATGCCGAAAAACAGAAATCGGAACCGTGGTTCAGTTTCCACCCGACATTCGATAGCCTTTCGTCCGAGCTCCATTCGGCGGTGGCATCTTACTGGAATCCCCAAGATACCGGGTTCGCCGCTCCTGTGAACTTTGCTTATGCGATTGCGTCTAAAACGCCTTACGATACGGTTTCGTTCAACATGCAGCCTGATGGCGACCTTTTGATTGACGTGGGCGTGCACCCGACGGTAGATGTGGCTGTTGGTGGATTCGGTTCCAATGTGATAGGTGCGAACGCCTATGGCGAGGTTGCGCTCAACTATGTGAACCAGATGGAAATTTATCTGAAACTCGGCGGCTTCTACGGAACTTCATCTTATGGATTCCGCCCGCGTTTGGAGTTGTCGAACCTCATTAGCCACCGCTGGAAATTCAGTTTTGGATATGACTTGATGAAGCTCCGCTTTTTGAAGTCTTTCCAGAACGACAATGTTGCAGAAGAAAACCGATTTGAATTTGAAAAACGCAATGACTTGTTCTTGTCTGTTCGGTATGCAATTGATAAAATGCAGTCCGTTGAAGTCAAGTTCCTGTTTGGTAACCGAGAATTTGAGCTGGCTCCAGTGGCGGTTCCCACTTCGGACTTTTTTGACGATGATGATTTTATTGAAATCGGCAGCAATTACGAGACGACTCCTGTGACCCAAAGTGTCCGCTATTCTCTATTGAACGGTGTTGACGACAACTGGTTTGCCTCGAAGGGCTTTGCGGCTAATGCCTCCGTGGCCATTAACTTGATTGGTTACGGGTTCCACCAGAGAGGCCCGATTTATGGCATCTACACTTTGGACGGGCGATATTCCTTGTCACCGTCTCGTAGCACTTCGATGACTTTTGGTGCGGCACTTGGCTTTGACGCTTACCGCGACGGCGGCTCTTTCAAGTTCCCCGAGAACTTTAAAAGCGTCGCGATGGAAGACCGTTATCGCTTGCATGCGGCAGCGACACCGTGGTCAGAGGATTGGCTGGATCCGGAACTATCGACGCACGGCTATGCGCTATTGCGTATGAACGGCGGCGTTGAACGCCATGGCTTTGGATTGTGGCTTTCGCTGGCGTATTTCCATGACTTCGAAGATAAATGGAGTGCCAAGCTCAATTCGAATAAGTTTGTTTTTGAACCGGCACTTCGCTATAAATACCGCTCGTTTACCGTATATGCGGGGCTGAACCGCATTGTCGATACGGATACTTTCGGCGATTTAAAACGCTTCAAGGATTATAGATACTTTATCCGTATCGGCGATTACAATCTATTTTAGACGAAAGAACGTCCGCCATGGCGGACTATAGACGAGAGACTAGAGAGGTGTTTAGGTAATAGGGATTAGGGGTTTGGTTTTAATTATTCGCGGCTTCGCCGCCAAACTAAATACTTCCTACTTCCTACTGCCTACTAACCACTAACCACCAACCACTGCGGCTCCGCCGCTACTTCTTCTCTCCGCGGTTCTTGGCGGCGACATCCTTGTATTTGTTGTGGTCGGAGAGGTTCGTGCTGAAGAAGTGCGTGTGCGAACCGTCGTCTTTTGCAACAAAGTAAAGTGCTTCGGTCTTTTCGGGGAAGAGCGTTGCTTCAATCGCCTTGCGTCCCGGATTCGAGATTGGTCCTGGCATGAGTCCCGCGAACTTGCGGGTGTTGTACGGGTTGTTGCTGTTCAACTGGCTCTTGTAGATGGGCCCGGTCAAGTTCTTGAAGATGAACCGCACGGTCGGGTCTGCCCCAAGCGGCATGCCAATGCGGAGGCGATTGTGGAACACTCCCGCAATCAGCGGGCGCTCTTCCGGGATGCCTGTTTCTTCTTCGACCACGCTTGCGAGCGTCAACACGCGGTGCCAGTTGCCCAGCGTTTCCCACATGGAACCTTTGCGGTCCTTCATCTCGTCGCGAACCTTGAAGTTGGCGGCGACCATCTGTCGCAGTATGGACTCCTCGTCGGAGTTGATGGCGAAGGGATACGTGTCCGGCAAGAGATAACCTTCCAGCGAGTTGCCTTCGATGCCGAGATCGTGGGCGAACTGCGGGTCTTGGACCAACTTGTTCCAGCGTGCCGTGTCGAGGTTCGGGAAACTCTTCTGCAGGTAGGCGGGGATTTCCCACGAGGCCCGACCTTCAGGGATGGTCACCTTGCGGACGGCGCTTTTGCCGCTCTCGAAAAGCGAGGAAATCTGTTCGAGAGTCTGGTGGGCGGGGACCTCGTACCAGCCGGCCTTGAGTGATGGTTTTTTCATTTTGCACCACAAAGTGAAGGCCAATTCGTCGGTCCAAATGTTTTTTTCTTGTAAAATTTGTAAAACTTTTGTGGGTGAACTGCCCTTCGGAATCTCCAAAATGACGGTATTTTCGTTGTGTGAAACGGCGTTTAATCGCTGATTTACGTTAAAAAACGCAAAAATCGCGAGAAAAACGAGGATAATGGCGGTAATTGAAAAAATCTTCTTCATAGCGTAAAAATTTAAAAGAAATTGCAACGGATTGGCAAAATAAAAAGTATATTCGTATAGCATTGTTGAATATTTCCCTTGTTTTGAGGATTCGCTATGAAAATGATGAAAAAAGTTATGTTTGTCGCCTTCGCTTTGCTGGTAGCATCTTCCTTTGCAGCCAAGAAGGTTAAGTCCAAGCTGGGCGACGTGGAACTCACCAAAGATAAAGATGGTGGCTCTGTTGTCTGCACGGCTAGCTTTAACGACGAAATGACCGTCTTGAAAGAAGGCGATACCGAAGTCCTCGTGAAGGGTGCTTGCGGTCAGGGCTGGGTTCCGAAGGCTAAGGTCGAATACGTTGCTCAGAAGCCCGGTGACAAGTCCATGAAGTTGGAAGACGTGGACATTGTGGGCTGGCTCGATAACCCGAGCGCCGTGTTCGTGTTGGAAAACGATGACATCGACTTCGACGGTGTGAACATCGACCGTGACTTCAAGGAATACTTGCAGCACACGATGGACCGCGAACAGATCGAAATGCACAACAACGAAAACTAATCCTAGTTTTAGTTGCTAAACATTCATGAACGTTTGACCCGTGGCTAAACGCTACGGGCTTTTTTTGTCCATCAACCTACTAAATTTGCATATATTTAAATATTTGCATAAATTGCCGTTGCCGAAGTCGCTTTATTTACTATCTTTGCGCCCATGAATTACTTGAGTGGCTTGAAAGATGGTTCCCCGATTGGGCTTGGCTATTTTGCCGTTTCGTTTTCGTTCGGCATTGCGGGTTCCAAAATTTTTTCATGGCCGCTTGTGACACTTATTTCCATGACGAACCTTACGTCGGCGGGGCAGTTTGCGGGGCTCCAGATTATGGCTGATGCTGCCGGCACGTTCATCGAGATGGCTCTCGCGACGTTCTTTATCAACCTCCGCTATTCGCTGATGGCGATTTCGCTTTCGCAGAAGGTTTCGCCGGATTTCGGGACGGTGAAGCGTTTGCTGTTGGCGACAGGCATTACCGACGAGATTTTTGCGGTGGCGATGTCGCAAAAGAAGGTGACGCCGATTTATTTCCTTGGACTCATGACGCTTCCGAACTTTGGCTGGTCGCTCGGGACGATGGTCGGGGCGATTTGCGGTGAAATTCTCCCGGCGCTGGTGACGAACGCCCTTGGAGTCGCGCTGTATGGCATGTTTGTGGCGATTGTCGTGCCGCAGATGAAGGTGCACATGCCGACGGTCTTTGCTGTCGCGGTAGCCGTGGCGCTCAGTTGTGCGTTCAAGTTTATTCCTGCGTTGAGCTGTGTTTCTGTCGGTTTTGCGATTATCATTTGTGCGCTCGTGGCGTCTCTCTTGGCGGCTGCGATTTTCCCGATGAAGAATGTCAATGCGGATGACGAGGGAGCTGCGGAATGAATATCGATATGCAGACCTACGTGATTTATTTGCTCGTTATGGCGGGAGTGACGCTGTTTTTGCGTGCGGTGCCGTTTATTCTGTTGCGCAAAAAGCTCAAGAGCGTGTTCTGGAGTTCGTTCCTTGCGTATGTGCCTTATACGGTGCTTAGCGCGATGACGGTCCCTGCGATTTTCTTTGCGACGGATAGCCGCATTACGGGCGCCTGTGCGCTTTTGGCGGCGGTGGTCGCTTCGCTTTTGGGTGGCGGCCTTGTGACTGTTGCCGCGGTTTCTTGCCTTACCGTCCTCGGCGTTGATGGGTTGATGCTTTTAACGCTGTAAGAACTTTTAGTTCCGAGTTCTAAGTTACTAGTTACTAGAAATGTTCTTATTGCAATCCCTAGTAACTATTAACTAGTAACTACTAACTAGTATCTAGTAACTCAAATTTTGTATATTCTCGCTTGTAGAATTTGTTTTCTGTTATTTTGGAGCTGAAATGGATATTGGTACCCTTCATTTTCAAAATCCCGAAGCCTTTTGGCTGTTGTTGTTCGTGCCGTTGTTGATTGCGCTTTATGTCTATCGTCAGCAGCGTCGCAAGAGTACAATCAAGTTCCCGGCGCTCGCGCTTGCGAAAAAGGCGGTTCCGAGCCGTCGCGTGAAGTTTAGGCATATTATTCCTGCACTTCGATTGGCGGCGCTCATTTGCTTTGTGGTGGCGCTTGCTCGTCCGCAGAACGCCATGGAAGTCGAATACACATCGACGGACGGCGTGGATATCATGCTTGCGCTAGACGTTTCCGGTTCCATGGGGACGCTGGACATGCTGACGCGCACGGAACAGGCAAAGCTTGGCGTGATGAATGCCGAAAAGATTTTGAAGCGCGGCGAATACTGGAAGTACAGCCGCCTTGGTTATGCGCAGGACGTGATTGCGGAATTCATTCAAAAACGCCATAGCGACCGCATTGGGCTTTCGGCGTTTGGCGCTCGTTCGTTTACGCAGTGCCCGCTCACGCTCGATTATGGCTCGTTGCTCGAAATTTTGAAGGCGAGTGACGACCTTGCCCGCGATACGCTTATCAACAACAGGACCGCCATTGGCGACGGCCTCATGAACGCGCTTGCCCGCCTCAAGATGTCAGATGCGAAGTCCCGCGTGGTGATTCTTTTGACCGATGGCCGCGATAATGCTAGCGTCGTCCCGCCGATGCGTGCTGCCGAAGTGGCAAAGTCCCTGGGCGTAAAGGTCTATACGGTCGGCGTCGGCAAGAAGGACGGCAAAATTCTGGCGTTCCAGCAGAACCCGTGGACGGGCGAAATCTCTTGGGGTGAACGCGATATCCAGCCCGAGGAAGGCATTGACGAAAGCGTACTCAAGGACGTTGCCGCAAAGACCGGCGGCCGCTTCTATCGCGCCGAGAACAAGGCTGAACTCGAAAAGATTTACTCCGAAATCGACGAACTCGAAAAGACGGAAATCGAAACAATCGCCTACGCCCGTTACGCGGAAAAATTCTACCCGTGGCTTTTGGTTGGCGCGCTCCTCATATTGCTTGAACTAGTGCTAGCCAATACAAGATTCGTACGCATACCGTAAGGGATCTCGTCATTCTTTCGGGGCGGGGGTTTCGGGCTTGTAGCAGTTCTTCTTGGCTTCGTTGAAAATCTTGGAAATGTTGCTCGAAGAAATGTTCGAAATGTCGGCATAATGGATGCTGAACGAAATTTTCCAGGAATTCATGTTCGCTTGCATGCCGTCGCGTTCGCATTCGCGGATAAGCTTTTGACAGAACGACTCGATTTCGGAGAGCTCGTTGCTTTCCATGATAATCGAGAACTGGTTTTCTGCGGTTCTGGCCAGGAATCCCCTCCGCTCGCGGCATTGGCGCTTGAAGAACGCGGCAAGGTCTGCGATGACGTTGTCAGCCATGTCGTAGCCGAACTTGCGGACAATCGCCCTGAAATAGTCCACTTCCATCACCAAGATGAACAGCCGCTTGCTAGGATCTTGGTGCTGGGTGATGTATTGCAGGTAGTCTATCAGGCGAATCCTGTTGTTGACGTTGGTCAGCGGGTCCGACGTAATCCTGTACTTGAGGAGGGTGACATAGACATGCAGGAGCGTAAGCGCGAATATGGGGTCCGTGAGCGGGATGTCCGGGATGAAGTATTGGAGTATGCACGAAAAACTGGGGATGAAAGCGATGAAGGAGAGATAAATCGCTTCTTTGCGGTTCGTGGAGTTTTTTTGCGCAATGGCGTTCTGGATGCCGATGACCATCGTCGCGATGATGTAGAGCAGGTTGAGCCCGATGAGGAAGGGCAAAAGCCTTCTGAACTGTAGCGTTGTCGCGTGGCAGTCGTTGGTGAACCCGTAGATGCTGATTCCGATGCAGATGAAGATGCCGATGATGCTTGGCGTCGAAAAAAGCGGGAACAAGTGCTTGTAGGAATAGACGCTCTTGCGGATTCGGAGGAATATGAAGGAAAACCAGAGCTGCCCGAGAAGGAGCGAGGAGATGAGGCTCAATGCGTACATGACCGCATAAACGACGCAGATTTTCTGGTTGTGCCCGTAAAGGTCGTTTTGCACGTGGATCATGTACAGCATCTTGGTCACTGTGCTCAGCACAATGTAGATGATGGTATCGATGATGGTAAAGCCGAGAATGCGCTCTTCTAGGTGCCTAAGGACACTTTCTTTGAACTGTAGCAGCGTAATGAGCAACACTGCTATGCAGATGATGTTGATTTCTATAAGACCTGTGTAAGACATTCTCGCAACCTAAACCTTATGGGAAAATATAAAATAATTGCAAACTTTTTGTACGAAAAGAATTGGTAATATAGTTTTGAGTTACTAAAGATGTTCTTATCGCAATCTCTAGTAACTATTAACTAGTAACTAGTAACTCAACTCTAGTAACTTCGAATTTTGTATATTCTTGTTGCCCGGAGATTGAGGGCGAGTTTACTGGAGTCTATAATGAGATTTGCTGAATCGAATTTTTTGTGGGGGCTTTTTACCCTGCCTCTCTTTGCGCTCTTGTTTGTGTATGCGTATCATCGTCGTAAAAAGTTGGCGGCCCGTTTTGTTTCGCTGCCCATGCTGACGAAACTTTCGACAAGCGTTTCGCCGTGGAGGCGCCTCACGAAGGTCTTGCTGTTGCTCCTCGCGATTGCGTTTTTGTTCGTTGCGCTTGCGCGCCCGCAGTGGGGCCGTAAAATGGAGCACGTGGAACGCCGCGGGCAGGACCTTGTGCTCTTGCAGGACATCTCGCTTTCGATGCTTGCCGAGGACGTGAAGCCGAACCGCCTGGTCCGTAGCCGCCACGAGATTTCCTCGTTCCTCGAATCGCTGACAGGCGACCGCGTGGGTCTGGTGGCGTTCAGTGGCGAGGCGCAGGTGATGGTCCCCTTGACACTTGATTACGGTACGGTGCAGATGGTGCTGCGCGAACTGAATCCGGGATGGCTCATGCCGGGCACGAACCTGGAAAAAGCCATCCGCAAGGGAATGACTTTGTTCAAAAACTCCGGTGGGCCAAGCCAGCATTCCATCATGGTACTCATGAGCGATGGCGAAGAGCTTGAGGCTGCCGCCGTGAACGCCGCGAAAGAAGCTGCCGAAATGGGCATCAAGATATATACTATCGGTATAGGTTCCCGCGAAGGCGTGCCCATACCGCTCAAGGACAAGAACGGCGGGAGCGTCTATAAGAAGGACATGCAAGGCAACATCGTGACGACCCGCCTTGAAGAAGGCACATTGCAGGAAATCGCGAACGTGACGGGGGCGCTCTACTTTTACGCAAGCCCGGGCGAGTTCCAGCTGCAGAAGGTGCTGACCGAAATCGCGACGCTCGAAAAGAAGGACCAGAGCAGCGACCGCATGGAAAACTATCAGGACCGTTACCAGATTTTTCTTGGACTGGCGGCCTTGCTGTTCTTGATTGAGGCCGTTGTCTCGGAACGCGGCCGCCGCCGCAAACAGCTCAACGGACGATTCAGCTAAGGCGTTTGCCACCCCGACCTTTTCAACTGTCACCCCGTTTTTTACACTGTCACCCCGTGCTCCGTCACGGGGCCAGTTTTTTATGCAGAACAGCCGATGCCGGCACTGAGGCCGGCATGACAGCGAATGCGTTTTTGACTTGGGAGGGCGGTTCGGGCTAAAAAAAACACAAATTTGTATCAAATTGTGTAAAAGTTCATTTGTGATATCCCTCACATTTGGAAAAATATTGTAAGTTTGTCGTATGTTTCAGAAAACATCAATATAAGGAATATGGACAGTGAAGAATAAATTTCATGCAATTTCTATGTGTTCACTGATGGCTGCATTTGCTACTTCATCATGGGCGACCTGTCCTACAGAGTTAGGATTCGTTGAAGGCGATGGAGAAGAATTAGGTGATTTAGGTGTATGCTACTATGATATACCCGAGACTGGTGGCTTGAAGACGTTGCCCATTCCGGCGGACTTGAAAACGTTCAAACTGCGTTACCGAGATGGAAGTGCTGCTTTTTTGGATACTATTAATATACATTGCACTCCACAAGCTCTCGCTACTACGGTAAGTGTAACAGGAGCGTGGGCCCAATTGGAGAAAGGCTCGCTGTCGATAAGAAACAGAATTAATGCGGTGGCGCTGGGCGTAGATAATAGCACCGTTACTCAAATCTTGGAAAAATATCAGTCTGAATTAGACTTGTACAACTGCACGGATGACTATTGCAGTGCGAGTTCTTTTGCTAAAGACACAAAGAAAGTAACAGGGTTTAATGCCTTGTCTATTGTCTTTAGTTCTACTTCAGATGGTGAACAAATCAATAGCTTTGAATTGACCGTGAACCAGGAACCGTACGATTTCGGCCCTATGCAGGTTTACAATGTCAAGGGCTTGGATAAGGATAAAGTCAATGAATTGATTTCGAACATAAATAATATGCTTCCATTGGTCGTCGCTTTGAATCAAATCACGTCGGATGAAAGTGCGAAGATTAAGCAAGAAGTGCTGCCTCTTCTAACTAGTTTCTCAGCCGTTTTAGCAGCAGACAAGGCTAATGTGGCATTGATTGAAGGGGATCCGAAACCGGAAAACACATACGATTTGTATGGGCTGTCTTCTAGCATTGCTGTAGATTCCGTCTATTTTGACCGTAAGTTCACCGCCAATGGCAAAGACGCCGCTTCGACCATTGCTTTGCCGTTCGGTATTGCTACAAACAACATTAAAGGCGCTCTCGAAATTCTTGAGTTCAGCCGCGTGGCCAATAATACTTTGTATATGAAGGTGGTCTATTGCTCGACCGATAACGATGCCGGCTATTGCCCTGCGAAAAACGGTAAAGACAACGGTTCGCTTGAAGCCTATAAGCCGTACCTCGTTCGTTTGAATAGTGGTGCTTCGACTCTCGAATTTTCTGGTGCTACGACGCTTGTAAAAACCCCGGCAAAGACAGAGTTTGATGCAAGCAATGGCGATTGGGCATTCCGTGGTATGTTTGAAAAGAAAACGTGGAATGAGAATGACCTTGAATTGACGGGCTGCAATGGCGGTTGCGCTTACGGCTATGCCGCCGAAGGGGAAAATCTGGGCAAGTTCGTCCGTGTCGGCGAAGGCGCTTCCATTGTCCCGTTCCGTGCCTATCTGGTCAATACAAGTGCATCGATGCTTGCTCCGGCAAACGCTTCTTACGTCTTGCGTCCGACGGTTAATACTCCTGATGAGTTGGATATTGCTGTCGAAGGCGATAATAACCAGACGACCGTTATCGGCAAGTTCAACACCCGTACCGGCGAAATGCGCATGAACAGCATGAAACACACTTACGACCTCAAGGGTCGCCGCGTGAATGGCACGAATAATGCCCGTGGCGCTTACTACGGCAAGAAAGTGCTCATGAAGTAATGGGTCAAAAAGAATTTAACAATCAAAAAAAGGAAACACCAATGAAAAAAGAATATATGGCTCCCGAAATGGAAGTTGTCGAAATGGACTATGAAAATCGCCTGCTGTGCGAAAGTAATTGCGATGATGTGCCTGTGAATAACAGCGATCCCTTCAATCCAAATCTTCCGACACACAACGGCCAACTTCTATAATCTTTAACAGATTCATCTATTGCGACTAAAAAAGACCCGGTGCATCCGCGCCGGGCCTTTTTCATAGGAGGGATTGAAGAAGCCTTCCTGGTGGTTCTGTGTCTCGACTGGAGAACCGTGCGGAAGCCGGAGGTGACTTACTTCGCGTGTTGTGACCACTAGGAAGGCTCAGTTACTAATATACGTCAAAATCCGGAATGTGGAACGATAAACCTTAAAATCATTGGTCTAGGTTGGAATGTTTCATTTTAGTTTACTATTTTCTAATGGATGAAAACGAAATATGTGATTTCTGCCGCCTTCTGTGCGGCCTTGGTGGTTTTGACATCGTGTTCGATGATGCCGAAAAAGTCGTCCCATGTCAAGCATACACCGGACTTTTTCCCTGCCGAGGCGGAAAGTTCCAGTTCGCTGGTAGAGACTGCCGCCTTGCCGGAACATTACAGCAAGATTGAATTCCCGGAATACAAGTACGTGGCGCCGTATCCGAAGGATTTCCGTGTGCAGATCGCGGACGGGATTACCGGCTACATTGTGAGCGACACGACGCTTCCGCTTGTGGATTTTTCCGTCTATTTCGAAGAGAGCAACTTGCCTTTGGTGCTCAAGGACGAGGCGGCCTTTGAAATGGTCGGTTCCATGATTCGTCGTGGCGGCGGCGGCGGGATTACGGCTCATGCGCTTGAAGATTCTTTGGAATTCGTGAGTTCGTCAATTTCGACGAGCGTGGGCACGTATCTTTCGGCTTTCGACATCAACTGCCTTTCGATGTACTTCCCGGAGATGCTCGAACTGGCACGGAAGGTGCTTACGGATCCGTCGTTTGACAAGACTCAGCTCGAAATCGTGAAGGCGAACTTCGTGACGTCTTACGAACGCCGTCACGAGACGCCGGCCAAGGTGCTTTCGGCGCTCAAGTCGAAGGTGAATTATGCGCCGAACCCGAGGCTTTGGAATGCGAACGCGACAGAGTATAAGGCGGTGACTGCCGCCGACGTAAAGCGCCTCGCGAAGGGCGTGTTCTCGTCGAAACGTATCGTTTTTGCGCTAGCGGGGAACGTGAACCGCGATTCTGCCGTGACGATGCTCAAGAATTTCTTCGCGGGCTGGAAGGTCGAGCCTTCGGAGGATGAAAAGTCTGCGCCGGTTCCGCTCTCGTTTGCCCGCAAGCCCGGCGTGTATGTGGTCGATAAGGATATCACGCAGGCGAACATCACCATGAACCAGCCGTTCGTCAAGCGCCCGCACCCCGATTACTACCCGACTGCGGTTGCCAGTTTCATCTTGGGCGGCGGTAGCTTCAGTTCCAGGCTCATGAACCGTGTCCGTAGCGACGAGGGTCTTGCGTATAGCGTGTATAGCACGGTCGGCAACGACTACCGCGATACGGCGATGACGACGATTGCCCTCCAGACCAAAGTCGAGACGGTCGGTTTTGCCATGAAGCTCATTTTCGAGGAAGTGGAAAAGCTTGCGAAAGACGGGCCTACGGTGGAGGAACTGTCGCAGGCGAAAAAGTCCCTGGTCGAGAGTTTGCCTAGCCTGTTCGATTCTCCGTCCTCGACGGCGACTATCTTTGCGAAGGGCGAACTTTTGGGCAAGTCGGACAACCATTACCTGGATTATGTGACGCAAATCAATGCGGTGACGGCGGAACAGGTCAAGGCGATGATAGCTAAGTATTTTGATAAGGACAAGATGACGATTTCGATTGTCGGCCCTGTCTCCATGTTCGATTCCTTGAAACCGTTTACCGTGATTCCTTTGGACAGCCTGGAGTTCAGGTAACCCTAAGCCAAAAAGGAGGTATGCCTTATGCGATGCGAGATTATACGTTCGTCTTTTTTGAGCGTGTGCCTTGCTGTTGTGCTCGCACTGGGTTCTTCCCTGTCTTATGCCACTACGAGTGTCCCTGCATCGGAGGTGACCCGCAAGCAGCTCTTGATGAAGGTCAAAAACAAGGCCGATGACATGCGTGCGTTCTGTTCGGGCATGAACAAGTGCCTCGATATCAAGTACGAGGCCTGCACGGGCGAGGAACTCAAGCTGTGGCCGAAGGTCGATTACAACGAGGAATTTTGTGCGCCTTACAAGGAAATCGTGAAGCGCGGGTTCCCGACGGATTTCAAGGCGCCCATGATGGTGGATGTATTCTTGCGTCTCGGGCGCCAGTACAGGGCGGTTTACGAAAACGAGGGGACAATTCCGCTCGAAGTGAACGAGATTACGTACTTGTTCGACAATATGCCTTTTACGGCGGACCTCGTCAACGCCTACCTGGAAACGGACTATACGTTGCAGTACACCTCCCGCGACCGCCGCTATTTCTCCGGCGGCAACGGTCATGGCCTTTCGGGCGATTTTTACTGGGCGCTGCAGGATAGTGCGGGGGCAAAGCCTGCGCTGCGCAACATGTTCTTTGGCTATGGCTATGCGCAGATTCTGAAGTGGTCGTTGAAGGGGACTGCGATTGCCTACTTGGACATGGATTTGGTTGCTCCGCGGACGCTTAAGTACAAACTCAAGGCGATTGTGTTCCCGTCCAATTCCGTGCTGAATTCCATTATGCAGTTGCGCGTGTTCAAGAGCGTTGTCAATTCTAAAATCGACGGCATCGTGGGCGATATCAAGAAAGCGTCGAAAATGTACTTTGGCGGAAACAAGAAGCCTATCACGAAGGACAAGAGATTGCATACTCCGGAAAATGAGCGCCACTTGGCGGAATTTAACGGTGTGGTTGCTGGCGGCCCGTGGAACCTCGGGGATGCTATACGTGTCGAACGCAAACTGTTGGAACTGAACAAGCCTCCTAGACGGGTGAGCGCTCCTGAACCCAAGCAGCATGTGGTCATCGTCGATTCTACGGCGAAAATGGATTCTGCAGGTTTTGTAGATGCTGTGGTTGTTCCTGTCTCTGAACCGGTTTCTGCGAGAACTGCTGTTGAAACGGTTGTAGATTCTGTACAAACTAAAGACTCTGCAGCGCCTATGCCGCCCGTCGATACTGCCGATTTCAAGGCAAATATTACTATAAAAAAGGATTCAAATAATGAGTGAACCGAGGGATTTGGAATCACTGCTTGCGCGCGTTACGGAAAGACGCCGCGAGTTGCTTACTTCTGTAGTTAACCGCCGCACGCGTCATTTTTGCATGGTGCTTGAAGACCTGTTTGACCCGCACAACATTTCTGCGGTCATCCGCACGGCGGAAGTTTTCGGGCTTCAGGATGTACATGTGATTGAAGAGGACAACGCCTACAGTGTGAACAAGTCCATTCTAAAGGGTTCGTACAAGTGGATGAGCATTTATCTGTACAAGAAGCGCATGCTTTGTATGGAAAAGCTCCGCGAAAAGGGGTACAAGATTGCTGTGGCGAGCACGAACACCACCAACTCCGTTCTGGACCTTGATTTGAGCCAGCCAATGGCGTTTTATCTGGGCAGTGAGTTCCACGGGAATCACCCGGATACGCTCGCGCATGCCGATTACGAATTCAAGCTGCCGCAGTACGGCATTACCGAATCCATGAACGTGTCTGTCGCCGGGGGCGTCCTGATGACCTATCTTGACGTGTTCATGCAGAAAGAGGGGCGTGAGAAGTTTGCGCTCCCGCAGGCCGAAAGGGATGCCCTCTTGCTCGACTGGCTCGACCGCCATGTAAACGGCATCGAGACGAACAGCCCCATTACCCGCATCGGGGAGTAGTTTAGACGAGAGGCGAAATGGGTTTCAAAACAGCCGCTAAAAAGCCTAGTAACTAGTAAAATCGAACTTTGAACGAAGATAAAATATGCTAGATTAGCTAGTGCAATGAAAAAGAATACTGCTCTATACTTTTCTGTAGGTCTTGTCGTTCTTTTAGCCATTTTCATCTTGATATTTGGCATGTTCTTTCTGAACGAAAAGGATCTGCGCGAAACCTTTGACGTTTATCATTTGCGATTTACGCAGGTGAGTACACTAGTTCTGGATGACCCGGTCAAGATCAATGGCGTAAAGCTTGGCCGCGTGGAATCCATCGAACTTTCGGGCCATCGTGTCGTGGTGACGATTAGGCTCAAGTCGGATGTGAAAATCCCGAAGGATTCCGAAATCCGCGTGCAGAACATCGGTATCATGGGCGAACGCCAAATCGGCATGATTCTTGGTGATGCGAACGAGTATTTTGTGCCTGGCGATACGATTACGGGCCAGTTCGATGCCGGCATTGCCGAGGCGCTCGGGCTAGCGGGCGAAGTTTGCGACTCGACGAAGGTCTTGCTCGAAGCGGTCAAGACGGCTTTGAACGGGACTATCGCCAATCCGGAATTCCAGGACCGCTTCAGGACGCTCCTCGTGAAGGCGGAAGGTCTTGAAGACCGTTTGACGAATCTTGTGGTAACGACCGATCCTCAACTCAAGAAGAGCCTTGCGAACCTGAACAAGGTGACGGTCAAGGTGAACGAGCTTGTCGATGGCGTCAAGGGACCGATCGACGGCCTCTTTGCGGGGACCGACAAAGTTATGGGGAACGCGAACCAGCTGATTTCGGAACTGGAGGGCGTGACCAAGCATTTGGATGGGCTGATTGCGAAGGTGCAAGCCAAGATGGACTCCAAGGACAATACCGTGGGCATCTTGCTGAACGACAGAACGTTGCATGACGATCTTGTCAAAACGGTGCATTCGGCTGACAGCCTGTTCAGAATCATCCTACAGGATGGCCTTGATATTAACGTAGATTTCTTCTAAGGGATGGATTGATGATTACTAAGATATTTACTGTTTCCAACAAACTGGGCATTCACGCTCGTCCGGCCGGTATGATTGTTGATATCACGGGTCAGGCAAGAAGTGATGTATCCATTGTGTTTGATGGTTCGAGGGCCAATGCGAAGAGCATCCTTAACGTGATGATGCTTGCTATCCCGGCGGGTTCCGAAGTCAAGTTCGAAATCGACGGCGAAGATGAGGAAATCGTCGTCCAGCAGTTGGAAAAACTTTTTGATGACCACTTCAACGAAGAACCCTGCTGAATATGCGAAGAAGTCTGCTGACGGGGCGTCTCGGAAATCTCCGAGGACGGTACTTGTCGGTGTTCCTTCGTCTCCTGGTTTTGCCATGGGAACGGTGTTCCCTATTGCAAACCGCGAGTTTTCTGTAGTCGAGGAGACTCTCCCGGAGAGCAGGCTTGCTGCTGAAGAGCAGATGTTCTTGAAGGCCGTCACCAAGACGGCGAAAGAAATCGCCCAGATAAAGGAAATTTCGGAGAGCAGGGCTGGCGTCAAGGACAGCCTGATTTTTGCGACCCACCTGATGATCTTGCAGGATCCGGGACTCGTCAATGGAGTTCTCGACAAGATCAAGAAAAAACGTAAGAATGCGAAGTGGGCAGTCCATGTAGTTTTTGGCGCCTACATCGAAAAGTTCGAGAAAATCAATTCCCTTGCCATGCGTGACAAGGCGGCGGACTTGAGGGACTTGTACAACCGCCTGATGTCGGCCATGGATGACTCCGGACCGGTATTGGAGGACGTGGCTGACGAAAAAGGCATTGTCCTTGTTGCGCATGAGTTTGTTCCTAGTTTTTTGATGACGCTCAAGCCTGGACAGGTGAACGCCATCGTGATGGATACGGGTGGCCGTACAAGCCATGTCGCCATTTTGGCGAAGGCGCTGCAGATTCCTGCGGTGGCTGGTCTTCGCAATGTCGCCGCCCTTGTGAAAAACGGCGATACGATTATTGTTGATGGTTCGCACGGCAAGGTCATCATCAATCCGAATGACGACGATGTCCGCAAGTTCCGTGAACGTCAGGAAGTTTTCGAGCGCCAACGCCGTGAACTTTTTACGATGCGCCAGCTGGAGCCGATGACGCGCGATGGCAAGTACATTGTGCTGCACGCGAACATCGAACTTCCGAACGAGGCGGACAAGGTGAAGGATTTTGGCGCGACGGGTATCGGCCTTTACCGTTCGGAATTTTTGTTCCTCAAGAAAGACGCTCCGACGCAGTCGGAACAGGAAAGTGCCTATAGGCATATCCTTGAAACGATGGCTCCTTACCCGGTGGTCATCCGTACGCTCGATGCGGGCGGGGACAAGCTCGTCAGCGGTATATCGGCGGTGAACGAATCCAACCCGTTCATGGGATGGCGCTCCATCCGCGTGTGCCTGGACCGCGAAGATGTTTTCATTACGCAACTCCGTGCACTTTTGCTTGCCAATACGCAGGGAAACTTGCGTATCTTGCTTCCGATGATTTCGAGCATGAGCGAATTGCGCCGCGCGAAGGCGTGTATTGCCAAGGCGCGCAAACAGCTCGAAGACGAGGGGCACAAGCCTGCCGTGGTGAAGGTGGGCGCGATGATTGAAGTGCCTGCGGCCGTGATGATTGTAGATAAACTTGCTAAGGAAGTGGACTTCTTTAGCCTTGGGACGAACGACTTGATTCAGTTTACGTTGGCTGTCGATCGCACGAACGAACTGATTACGGATATGTTCCAGCCGCACCACCCGTCTGTGCTCAGCATGATTTACCAGACCGTGGTTGCTGCGCACCGCGAAGGAATCCCTGTGGCGGTTTGCGGTGAAATGAGCGCAGACCCGATGAGCGTGCTTTTGCTGGTGGGGCTCGGTGTCGATGAACTGTCCATGACGCCGTGGAGCGTCATGACCACGAAGAAAATTATACGTTCTATCAACTTTGAAGATGTCCGTGATACGGCTTTGACGGTTTTGCAAATGGACGATGCAGAAACTGTAAATGCATTTTTATATAAAAAATATGCGCAAACGATTACGGAATTAGGTATATCTAGTTTTGTGGGGCAAGTTGAAAAATAAATCTACTGGAATATAGATGAAGTTATTGCGTTTTTTATTGATTGCTTGTACGACCGTCTTGTATGCACAGATGGACGGTTCGGTGTATTCTCTTTATAAGTCTCCGTTTACGGATCAGGAAGCTGTCGCGCCAGACCAGTTCCAGGATGCGGTCATCCGGGCTGCCCGCGCGAAGAAGATGATGAACGATATCTCTGTTACGCAGAACCACCGCGATTTTGCACGTGCCGCTTATTACTATTACAGTGGACAGTGGGATAGCGCCTATGCTGCCTATAATTCCCTGCGCGACCGCGAACCCGGTTTGACGGGAAGTGTCATTTTGCGCATGGCCCAGGCTGATTTTAAGCAGGAAAAGTATGCCAAGATGCGCGAGACGTTGCGCTTGGAAAAGAACTTGGAAAACGACAAGGGCTTTCGCGAGGTGGCCGACCGCTTGAGAATCGAGGCGACGATGGCGGACTTTACGATTAACGATGCCGCCCGTGCGGATTCGTTGATGATTTTCCTTGAAAACAACCCGGAAGGCGAGGACATTGTTCCGCTGAAGTATCGCTATGCGCGTTATCTGGAAGATTCTTACCAGTTGAAACAGGCAAAACGCCTTTACATGAAACTCTTGACAAGCAAATCATCGTACAAGGATTCTGCTTTTGCGTCTATCCGTCGTCTGAGAGAAGTGCTCGGTACTCCCGAATCGCTTGCCGAAAAGGTCGCCTATGCGAAGATGGCATGCACGAAGGACGAAATGAAGAACTGCATCAACTTGTTGGATTCCATCCAGATTTTGGATGCGCAGCAGGCGCAGAAGAATCCGTCTTTGGTGTTGCCGCTTGAAGACCCCGCTTATGCACGCTTGAAAAAGAGCACGCTGGATTTGAATACCCGCATCAATTTGTGGGAAAAACGCGCTGGTGCCTTGCGCTCGCTCAACCGCAATGAAGAAGCCATTGAACAGTACCGTTATTTGATAGAAAATGTGGAACCGCGTCCGTCGTGGATTCAGAACATCTTGAAACTTTACCGCAAGGAATCTGCGGAACTCTTTGGCGAGGAAATCCATACCTACGATTCGCTTTTGCAGGATGTTAGCCAGTACAGCACCGAAAATGCGAACAACCTTTGGCTGCGCGGTTTTGAGTTCGAACAGAAACTGATGTACGACAAGGCTGTCGATTGCTACATGAAACTGGTCCACAAACGTTTTAAGAACAACATAAAGCGTCAATGGGCGAGGTTCCGTATCGGTTACGTCTATTTCAAACGCGGCATGTGGGTGGAGGCTGCGGCCAATTTCCGCGAAGCGACAAAGGAACCGTTTACGTGGAGCGGAAGCGCTTCGAGGATGTTCCTTGGCGATACGTACATGAAAATGCACGAGGATTCGCTTGCACGAGAAGCGTATCTGGACTGCATCAAGGATTTCCCGCTTTCGTATTACGCTCACCGCAGCCGTATGAAGCTTTCGGAAAACAACTTGATGCCGGCGGACCAGATTCCGTATGCGCATGGGGTGCAAATGTCCCCGGCTACGACGCTGGACTGGATTCGCTCTGTGAACAAGCTGGGCAAACCGGACCCCTCGTATAGCAAGGACCGTTATGAACGCATCAAGAAGCTGTTTATTTATGGCTTCGAAGATGATGCCTTCAGGCTTTATGACGAAGTGAAAAAGAAAAACTACAAACGTCTGGATTTCCTTTACGAATATGGCAAACTGTTCTATGACATGGGCGAAACGGCTGCCGGTTACAGGCTTGCAAGACAGTTCCAGGCCAAGATGGACAGGCGCCTGTTCATGGCTCCGCCGATTGATGTGCTGCATTATTTGTATCCTGTGCCGTATGCGGATCCGGTGGTCTATTATTCCGGCAACAATATCGACCCGTTCTTTGTCTATAGTGTCATGCGTCAGGAATCCATATTCGATTTCCAGATAACGTCTCCTGCGGGTGCCTGCGGACTTTTGCAGATTATGCCCGCGACGGGCAAGATGCTTGCCGAAAAGGAGGATGTTCCGGACTTTAATCCGAAGCGCTTGTACAATGCCTACCTGAATATCCGCCTGGGTATCCGCTATTTGGTGGACCTCAAGGACGATTACAAGAATGACTACATGTATGTGCTTTGCAATTACAATGCTGGGCCGAAGCCGACGAAACGCTGGCAATCCCAAAGCGAAGGCCTTCCGTGGGATTTGCGTGTCGAGGAAATCAGCTACTGGGAAACCCGCGAATACGTGAAGCGCGTCATGGGGAACTATTGGATTTATAAGGAAATATATGACGGGATTTAGTTTCTCGTAACTCGTATGTTATTCTTACTGCTAACTATCACTCCTGCATTTTTGTTTGCTTGTGGAAATATCTTGGAAAAGTCCGGGGTTTCGACTGTCGGCAAGCGCACGGGCGGGACTTCGCGACCTTGGGCGTTTTTTAAAGGTATTGTTACAAATAAATTTTGGTGGTTGGGAATCGGCTGTTCTGGGCTTGCGACAATTGGCTATTACATAGCGATGGCGCAGTACGACCTCTCTCAAGTGCAGCCGATGATGGTGCTGAATCCGGTACTGACGGCGCTGATGGGCTTCTGTATTTTGAAGGAGGCGCTGACCAAGCGCATTGTTGTCGCAATTTGTTTTGTTGTGGCGGGGCTTTTGTATTCCGTAGAAAATCTGGGAGAATCGACTGCCATGCAGAATACCGGGATGCTTTGGGCGTATGCGGGCGGACTCTGCTTTGTGACTTTGATTGCGCACTTTTTGGTGAAGGATCGCGAAATGGTGGATTCGCTTATCATGGGTGTGGGTTTTGGACTTTCGGCGGCATTCTACAAGAGTCTGGCGATGGATTTTGACCTCGACCATATTGAAGCCTCGTCGGTGGCGAACTTGCTTTTGGATTTGAGGGCTCTCGGTTACGTGGCGACTTACGGTATTGCGTTTTTGTATTCGCAGATATCGTTCTCTCGTGGGCGCGCTTTGTTCATTATTCCGTTCAGTGCGGCTGTCGGCGCGGCTGTACCGACCTTGGCTGGGGCGCTTGTGTTTTCGGAGGCGTTCCCGGTGGGCAAGGCTATATCCGTATCGCTTGTGCTGATTGGCGCATGCCTGTTCATTGTCCGTCGTCCGAGAAGAAAGCCTAAAGTTTAGGACTGTGCCGCTCCGCGGCTACTCAAAGAAAAGAAAGCTTTTAAAAAGGATTTTTTTGACCATTCTATGTGCTTACAAATCCTGTAATTGCTATCTTATAAATCATGAGTTTTGATACCAAAATTGTTTGTATTGGCGCGGGTTACGTCGGTGGCCCCACTATGACCGTTATCGCCGACAAGTGCCCCGATGTCAAGGTGACTGTTGTAGATATTAACCAGTCCCGCATCGATGCCTGGAATAGCGAAAACCTTCCGATTTTTGAGCCCGGCTTGGACGACGTCGTAAAACGTGCCCGTGGGCGTAACTTGTTCTTTAGCACGGACATTGCGTCTGCAATTAAAGAAGCCGATATTATTTTTGTTTCTGTAAATACGCCGACGAAAACTTTTGGGCATGGCGCAGGGAAGGCGTCTGACCTTCAGTATTGGGAAAAGACGGCCCGCAACATTTTGGAAATTGCTGACGAAGGGAAAATTATCGTTGAAAAATCGACGCTCCCGGTTCGTACTGCGGCCGCCATGGAACGCATCTTGAATTCGAATGACAAGGGTTTGCATTTTGAAGTGCTTTCGAACCCGGAATTCTTGGCGGAAGGTACGGCTATCAATGACTTGTTCGAACCGGACCGCGTGCTTATAGGCAGTCACCAGACGGAGTCCGGCCTTGCCGCTTGCCAGAAACTTGTGGATGTGTATGCCCACTGGGTGCCGCGCGACCGCATCTTGACGACGAACCTCTGGAGTTCCGAACTCACGAAGCTTACTGCGAATGCGTTCCTTGCCCAGCGTATCAGTTCCATCAACTCCATCAGCGCCCTTTGCGAACGTACTGGCGCCGATGTCGATGAAGTGGCTTTCGTGATGGGGAAGGACAAGCGAATCGGTTCGAAGTTCCTCAAGGCGTCCATCGGTTTCGGTGGCAGCTGCTTCAAGAAGGATATCTTGAATCTTGTTTATCTGTGCGGTTACTATGGGCTGCCGGAAGTGGCTGCCTATTGGGAAAGCGTCGTGAAGATTAACGAGTGGCAGACGCACCGTGTTGTCGATCGCATGCTCGAGACGATGTTCAATACCATTGCCGGTAAAAAGATTGCTGTGTTCGGTTTTGCGTTCAAGGCGAATACGGGCGATACCCGTGAGAGCCCGGCAAACCTTGTCGTGCGTGACTTGCTTGCCGAACATGCACAGCCTGTCGTGACGGATCCGAAGGCTATTCCTGACGCCAAGCGCGACTTGAAGGATGTCATCGATCAGGTTGAGTTCGAAGAAGATCCGTACAAGGCCGCCGAAGGTGCTCATGCGGTAGTCGTATGCACAGAATGGAAGTGCTTTGCAGAATTGGATTGGAACCGCATATACAAATCGATGGCCAAGCCAGCGTTTGTCTTTGACGGTCGTAATATTTTGGATGCCGATGCTCTTCGCAAGATTGGGTTTGAAGTGACGAGTATCGGTAAAGGTAAGGCGGAGTAGTTTTAAGAGAGTTTGGGTTATGGCGTCTATTAGCGTTTTCGGTCTGGGATATGTGGGTTGTGTTGGTATTGCTTGTTTGGCTAAACTCGGTCACAAGGTTGTTGGATGTGACGTCGATGAAAGCAAAGTAAGACGAATTGCAAAGGGCCTCCCGACGATTGTCGAGCGTGATGTGGATGAAGTCATGCTGGAAGGCTTTAAGGCTGGACTTATTTCGGCGACAACGTCTCCGATGGAAGCTGTGTCCAAGACCAATATCTCGTTTCTGTGTGTGGGAACGCCGAATGCTCCGGATGGACGTCTAGATACAACATATTTGATGTCTGCGGTCAAGTCCATTGCCGAAGCAATTCGCTCCAAATCGACTTTCCACATTGTGGTGATTCGCAGTACTGTTCCGCCGGGAACGAATGCTGCCGCGATTGAGTTGATTGAAAAAATCTCGGGCAAGCGCGAAGGCGTCAACTTTGCTGTGGCCTCGAATCCGGAATTTCTCCGTGAAGGCATGGCTGTTGCGGACTACCTGAACCCGCCGTTGACGGTTATTGGTTGCGAAAGCCGCCGCGCCCTTGACACCCTAAGGAACCTCTATTCGACGCTTGGCAGTGAAATTGTCGAAGTCGAGCCCAAGGTTGCCGAAATTATCAAGTTTGTCAATAATTCGTACCACGCGTTGAAGGTGACGTTCGGAAACGAAATTGGCGCTATTTGCAAGAAACTGGATATCGATAGCCACAGCGTAATGAACTTGTTCTGCAAGGATACGCAGCTGAATATTTCGCCGTACTATTTCAAGCCGGGATTTGCGTATGGCGGTTCCTGCCTGCCGAAGGATTTGCGCGGGCTCAATTTCTTGGCGGAATCCAATCAGGTGGATGTTCCGGTGCTTTCGTCGATTGAAAATAGTAACAACGAACACATCAAACGCGTGCTGAACCGCGTGCAAGAAATTGGCGTGCGCTCTGTGGGCATTATCGGCTTGACGTTCAAGGCCGGGACGGATGACTTGCGCAATTCAGCGGCAATCCGTCTTGCAGAAGGCGTGCTCGGGAAGGGCTGCTCCTTGAGCATTTATGACCGCTACCTGAATATCGCCCGTGAAACGGAAACGAATTTGCGTGAACTCAACAAGCGTATTCCGCACTTGCTGCCGCTTCTCGTGAAGGATGTCGAAGATGTCGTGGAATCGACTTCGCTTGTCATCATCACTGTTCGTAATCCCGAGATTCCTGAGCTAGTCCGTAAATATCCCGAAATTCATTTCTTGGACTTGGTGCGAATGAAAGATCCGTCTGTAGAAACATTGCCGAACTACGAAGGCTTTTGCTGGTAAACGAGTATGGATCTGTCATCGAAGGAATTATCAGGCAAAAAAGTCTGTATCGTTGTTGAAAACCTCCCGGTTCCTTTTGACCGCCGAGTTTGGCAAGAGGCGACGTCGCTCCATGAAGCGGGTGCCGAAGTGACCGTAATTTGTCCAAAGACCAAAAAGTACCCTTTGGAATACGAGGAATTGGAAGGAATCAAGATTTATCGCCATCCATTGCCGGAAGCGAAAGGAACTTTGGACTACTTCAAGGAATATCTGTGTGCGCTTTATCATGAATTTCGCCTTTTGTTCAAGGTGTTCCGCAAGCAGGGCGTGCAGGATGTCATCCATGCGTGCAACCCGCCGGACTTGATTTTTATCGCTGCGGCCCCGTTTTTCTTTTTTACGCGTTGCAAGTTCCTTTTTGACCATCACGACATCAATCCGGAACTTTGGATTGCAAAGTTCGGCAAGAAGGGCTTGGGCTACCGTGCCATGATTTTGGCAGAACGCTTCACGTATTTCTTTGCAAAGCATGCAATTGTGACAAACGAATCGTACAAGGAAATTGCCATGCGTCGCGGCAAAAAGCGCGAAGAGGATGTGACGATTGTCCGCAGTGGCCCGAATCTTTCGAAATTGAAGGTGGGGCCGGCAAAGCCCGAAATCAAGAAGGGCTTCAAGTACTTGGTGGGCTACATCGGCGTGATGGGCAAGCAGGAAGGCATCGATCTTTTGCTTAAGTCCGTTGACTACATCGTGAACGAAAAAAAACGAAAGGATATCCGTTTCTGCATCATGGGCGGCGGACCGTCTTTAGATGAATTGCGGGTATTGAACGAGACGATGAATCTTACGGATTACGTTGATTTCCCTGGTCGTGTTTCGGATGAATATTTGGCCGATGTGCTGAATACGGCGGACGTGTGCGTGAATCCGGATTTGCCTTCTGAAATGAACGACAAATCGACGATGAACAAAATCATGGAGTACATGGCGTTCGGGAAACCGATAGTGCAATTCACGCTCAAGGAAGGGATGTTCTCTGCACAGGAAGCGTCCCTTTACGCAAAGAATACGGATACGGATGACTTTGCGGAAAAAATCCTGTGGCTCCTGGACAATCCCGAAAAGGCTGCTGAAATGGGAGTTTTTGGTCGCAAGCGCGTGCAGAACGAACTCAGCTGGGATTTCGAAAAGCCGAAGCTGATTAGCGCCTACAAGAAAATTTTAGGAATGTAATTCCTATTTCGTTTTTTATGTGAAAAAGGGAAGTGCAAATCACTTCTCTTTTTTGTTTTCGAACTTTATATCTAATGTCTTGATAAGCGAATCGAGACGGTGGGTGAGCTTTTCGGCGCCTGCTTGGGATAGGTGGTCTTTATCGTAGGCCATTTCGTCTGTATAATCGTGTTCTCCCATTTTGTTTTCGTCCAATAAGAAAAAGTTGGGATATTTGTCATGTAAATTGGCTATTTCTTGGATAAGCGAAGGGGCTTCACTGCGACGGATGCCGTGTACACTGAATGCGCCTGTATTTTTTAGATGGGGTGTTTGCGGAGTGATGACCCCGATAAAGATGATGTCCCTTTCTTGGCATAGAGAAATCATTTCTTCAACTTGATTGAAATTGGTACGGTAATTTGTTGCTTTTGAATCTATCCAACCGCTGTCATTTACACTGGGATTCTCGCTTCCCCATGAATCGCTTCTTGCTGCATAGGATCCTCTTGTTGGACGAAGACTTTTTGCTGCGGAAGAATTTCCTGGAGAATCGTATGTTAGATTGAACAGGTTTTTGGGGACGGAATTTTTCCAGAAATTATGATTGATGTCGTAAACGTATCCTGGGTATGATTTGTAAGCTCTCTCAAAAATGTTTTTATGTGTTGAAGACCATAATCCGATATCTATAGAGTGAATGACAATCTTTAGTTTTTTTAAATGCGGAAGGATGTAGTTGGTGAAGTGGTAATACGCGCCGCTATTGGAATTTGTTGCTACTGCAAAATTGACTGCGAAATGTGGACTGCTGAATAGTCGTGCGTCCACCCCGTAATAAGTATGGGACGAGCCTATTATCGCGATATCGGCTGTGTCTTTGTATTGCCAAAGGAATTCCATCTTGTATCGCCATTGGTGCGCATGATCGTTGGCTCCCGAATTGTTGTAATACATACCTGCGCTATCCGGGTCGAGTTCAAAGTCTATTCCCGTTTCGTCTGTTTGTGTATTTCTTGCTTTGCGTTCTACCCACAGGCACGGGTGCCAAAGTTCTTCGCCTTCGACAAGTTCGACAATGGAGCTGTCTTTGGGACTAGCAAGGACGATTTTTGTATGGGCCCCGTTTGCGTTCGTGAGCGTTGCCACGATGTTGGATGTGTTACCATCGGTCGCCCATTCGGTATGGTCGAACGTGTAGCCTGATGGTGATGAAATACTTTGTATTAACTTCCCGTTGCTGTCGGCGATGAAAATGAGTTCGTGCGTGGCGTACGATTTGCCGACGAATTTCTGGCCTTTTTTGCCGCCGAAGTCGAGGAACAAAGTGCGTTTGCTTTTGTCTTGAGCAAGCGAAACATTGCACGCTTGTTCTTTGTCGTACCAAATGGTGTCGCGTGCTTTTTCTGTAATTGTAGAGCCGGATTTTGCAATGCGTGCACGGAGAAGCCTTGCTCCCGAAACGGCCAACGTGTTGTCTTCGCTGATGCCGCCATGGTAGGCTCCATCGAAGAGTTTTTGCGGAGTTCCGAATTTGCCTTTGGAGAATTTTACCTGCCAGGTGGCGCTCCCCTTGAAAGCGGATTCATCCTTGTTGTTGCCGGCGTCGGTTACATAGACGATTGCCGTATCGCCATTGTCGAGGACTCTCCAGCGGGGGATGGCGGCACTCTTGACATCCAGTTTTACGCGGTTTGTCCCTTCTGCGTTCAAGTCGCGGACGTAAAGTTTGGATGTGCCGCTGATGCCTTCGGGCTTGGTACAGAATGCAACGCGTTTTCCATCGGGCGAAATATCAGGGTGATAGACTTCGATGGAATCGTGAATCTCTTTTACGGATAAGGTTCCTTCACTGTAGTCGATAAATGCGAGGTTTCCGCTGATGTCGTTGCGGAACGCGAGAATGGCATTATGGGTGCCGGTCAAATTTTTTATGGAGCTGGCATTGGCAAGGGCTGATACGGCGCTTGTCTGTACTTTTCCGCTGGCATCTAGCCAAATGGGGTTCGGGATGTTGCCGAATGCAAGTCGAAAACCAATGCGGTCGGCGTGCGTTGAACCCTCTACGGTGTATTCGTCGCCTCGTGCGATGACGTTCATTTCAGATGGCCTGTCAGAGAAATAGCCTCCTTTTAGAACTCGTTCTCCGAGATCGCCTCCGTCGAGGGAACCTACGTAATTTGTGATGGTCGTGTCGCGGAATTGGCCAGCCCAGTCGTTGACCCATTCCTTCACGTTGCCGGCAAGGTCGCAGAAATCTCGTGAATCTTTTCCGGCACTGCAGACGACATGCGATTTGAAGTCGGAGTTGTCGGCATTCCAGCTATTGTTTTGGGGATCCCAGCCTTTGGATGCGGCATGGACCCACTCGGCTTCTGTG
>JAFWRL010000083.1 GCA_017520105.1 Fibrobacter sp. | reverse complement strand
CGGGCAATGGTGCTCGCCTTTCGCCTGAAAATGAAGAGGACATCGTAAACGATGAAAAAAGTGGTTGTAAAAATTGGTGGCAGCTTGGCAATCGACGAAGCCAAGTTGGCCGATTTTGTGGCGGCAGTCAGCAAGCTTCCGGCTATGGGCTGCCAAGTGGCCGTGGTGCACGGCGGTGGCAAGGACATCAACGAGAATATATCCTTGCTCCGAGAACAACCAACCTTTATCGACGGTCTCCGAGTCACGACGCCTTCTATCATGAAAATGGTCGAAATGACGCTCTCGGGTCACGTCAACAAGAAGCTCGTGCGAATGCTCCTCGAAAACAATTGCAACGCTGTCGGTCTGAGTGGCGTAGATGCCAAGTTGTTCGAAGTTGTGAAAAAGCAGGGCAAGGTGGATCTTGGCCTCGTGGGCGAAGTCAAGAAAGTCAATCCGCAGATTGTGGAAGCCCTCTGGTCTGCTGGCTTTGTGCCTGTTGTAAGCCCGATTTCTATCGGTCCTGACGAAAACGGTAAGGCTGTGAGCTGGAACGTGAATGCCGATACGGCAGCAAGCGAACTGGCTGTGGCACTCCATGCTGACCAGTTCGTGCTGGTGAGCGATGTCCCGGGCGTGATGGACGATACGAAGACCGTCATTCCTGAATTGAGCGAAGCGGCTGCCGAAAAACTCATCGAGTCTGGCGTCATCAGTGGCGGCATGATTCCGAAGGTCCGCGAAAGCTTCAAGAGTATTGAACGCGGTCTCAAGAGCATTCACATTGTCGGCTGGAAGGACGCCGAACACTTTGTAAAACAAATTAATGGAGAACTGAACTATGGCACAATCCTTGGCTAATTCGATTTTTGAAGAAGACAAGCAGTTTATCGCCCCGCTTTATGGCAAGGCCAATATTGAATTTGTCCGTGGCGAAGGTTCTTACTTGTTCGATAAGAACGGCAAGAAGTATCTTGACTTTGTCGCTGGCATCGCCGTGAACGCTCTCGGCCACCAGAATGCGGCTATCAAGAAGGCTGTCGAAGAACAGATGGACAGCTTCTTCCACATTTCGAACCTTTATCCGAACTTCCCGCAGGTGAACCTCGCCAAGGCTCTCCTTGCTGCGACTGGTTTCGACAAGGCTTTCTTCTGCAACTCCGGTACCGAAGCGAACGAAGGCTGCATCAAGTTTGCACGTAAGTATTTCGATCGCAAGGGTGAAAAGAACCGCCAGAAGATTATCACGTTCGTGAACAGCTTCCACGGTCGTACGTTTGCAGCTCTTTCTGCAACGGGTCAGCCGGCTATCCGCGAAGGCTTTGGCTCCATGCCGGGTGACTTTGTTCATGTTCCTTGGAACGATGTGGCTGCCCTCAAGGCTGAAGTCAACAACGACACTTGCGCCATCATGCTCGAATCGCTCGCTGCCGAAGGTGGCGTGATGACCGTTTCCGATGAAATGGTCGCTGCCATCAACAGCCTCAAGAAAGAATTCGGCTGCCTCGTGATTGTCGATGAAGTTCAGGCGGGCATGGGCCGTCTCGGAACATTCCTCGGCCTCCAGAAACATGGCATTGATGCGGATCTCGTATCGCTTGCGAAGGCGCTTGGCGGAGGTCTCCCGCTTGGTGCAGTGCTCCTCCGCCAGAAGGTTGCTGACCAGCTCAAGGCGGGCGATCATGGCACGACGTTTGGCGGCAACCCGGTCGCTTGCGCGGTCGGTCTCGCTGTCGTGAACCAGATTGCAAAGCCGGAATTCCTCGCCAATGTGGAAGCTCGCTCCGCTCAGCTCAAGGCTGGCCTCGAAGCGATTGCCGCAAAGTTCCCGGCTGTGAAGGGCGTACGTGGTGAAGGCCTTATTCTCGGCCTCGCTCTCGACGAATCGCTCCCGGTCGGTAACGTGATTGCTGCCGCCCGCGACGAAGGCATGATGGTCCTTAGCGCTAAGGGCAACGTGCTCCGTTTGCTCCCGCCGCTGAATGTGAGCGCCGCCGAATGCGACGAAGCTTTGACGAAGCTTGAGGCCGCATTCGCTAAAGCCTCGAAGTAATCTCTAAATGCCGGCCCCGCAACAAGTGCGGGGTGACAGGCTTGCGTCTGCATTGCCATGCTCGCCAGAGCCTGTCCTGAGCGTAGCCGAAGGATGCGGGCATCACTTTTCTCGATGAAAACGCCTATGGATATAATTCCATGGGCTAATTTGTTTTTGTAACCTTTTCGCAACAAAAACTGGAAAACAAGCCTAAAAAAGCCAAAATAAGTTTTATGTAAGAAGTTTGTCAGTGCAAAAATAAGTTTAAAGCCCTCGTTTTTTCCGCAAAAATAATATATCTTTGCACCGCGCTTTTCAAGTATTGCTGTAAGTTAGTTTACTTGAAAAACGTTGTTGGAGTTTGGTGATGCTGTTTGTAATAAAGGAATTATAGACACGTGAAACTCCGTTTCTATTATAAACTAAGTTTTTTGAGAGTGGCTGAACGCTTATGTCACAGCATCTCAGAACTTGCTGATTCTGTTCTTCAGGCTGTTGTTAATGCCTGTGGATGTAGTTGGGTTGGCTTATTGATTTTTTTAACAAAAACAAATGAATTCAAATTGGAGGGTAATTCATGAAAAGTTCAAAAATTCTGGCTGTCGTAGCGATGGCTTCTCTGTTTGCGGCTTCTTCCTTTGCCGCTGATGAAGAAATCATCGCTAAATACGGTGCTATCACCATCAAGAAAGTGAAAACCGACGCTGGTGAAGTTACTGTCGCTGATATTGACGACGATTCCAAGGAAACTCCGGTGATTACGAAAAACATCGAAGTGGACTCTGTCTTTTTCAACCGTAAGTTCAAAAAAGGCGCCTTTTCAACATTGATGCTCCCGATAGAAGCAGATGTTTCTGCATTTTCGTTAACGGGTTTACAAGTCTATCGCTTTATAGAAGTGACAAAGGACTGCATAGACTACTGTAAATTTAGAGTTAATTGCCGAACGGTATCTGGGGGAACATATGAAGCGAATACGCCCTATGTTGTTCTTTCCGAACAAAAAGATAATGCTCAGATTTCTTACCACGCCGATAATGCTCATAAGATTGTTCTGAATACGACAACCCACGATAAAGTTTATAGTTATGTCGTTGAAAAGAACGTTGATCAACCGTATAAGTTTAGCTTCACAGGCACTTACGAAAGCATCGAATTCAAGAATCCTAAGGGAATCTACGGCTTTGCCGGTACGAATGCGGATGGTAAAAAAGTCGGTGATTTTGTGCATGTTGCATGCAAGGATGGCAAATGCGCCTCAATCAGACCGTTCAGAGCATACCTTAAGGTTACTTTGGCCAGCTTGAACAAGTCTGCTTCTGATGACGATGTTGAAATGCCTGAAACTATCGAGGTATATCTCGTTGACGATAATAAAGGAACGACTTATATTGGACAACTGAATACGAGTACGGGTGAAATTGTCAAGGAAGACAACCGTTGGTTCGATATGAAGGGTCGCGTGCTTGACCACAAGCCGACTGCCAAGGGCACCTACTACAACAACAAGAAAAAGGTTATTATCAAGTAAGAGGGGGAAAAATGAATATCGAACTTGAAAACAAAATTGAAAAGAAGGTTTATGTTGCTCCTGCCATGGAAATTATGAACATGGAAAGCGAAGCCAAACTGTTGAGTGGTTCCTCCGACGATGGCGTCGATCTGAAAGAAATGGACGCAGATGATTACTATTATGAACTCAACTAGTTTGTTGATAAATCAATAGTTTTTATCCCGGCCTCAGTGCCGGGATTTTTTGTATATAAAAAAGACCCCAGCGCTTCGGCAAGCTCAGCGACCTTAATCCGGGGTGACAATTCTGATAACAACGGCTTTGTCGCGTTCTCTCGTCTTTCGTCTATAGCCCGCTTTGGCGGGCGTTCTTTCGTCTAATTACACGTTAAACAAGAAGTACATGATGTCGCCATCCTGCACGAGGTATTCCTTGCCTTCTGTACGGACAAGCCCTGCTTCCTTCGCCGCGTTCCAGCTGCCGTGCTTGAGGAAGTCGGCGTAGCTCAGCGTTTCTGCGCGAATAAAACCGCGTTCGAAGTCCGTGTGGATAACGCCTGCGCATTGCGGGGCCTTGAAGCCTGCGTGGAACGTCCAGGCGCGGCATTCCTTTTCGCCGGCGGTAAAGAAGGTGCGCAACCCGAGAATCTCGTAGCCTTTACGAACAACAGAATCAAGTCCGGACTCGTTCATGCCGAGTTCCTTCAAAAAGTCGGCCTTGTCGGCCGGTTCCATCGCGGAGAGTTCTTCTTCAATCTTGCCGCTGATGACAATCACGTCATGGCCGTGCTTCGCGGCGTATTCTTTCAGCTGATCGACGTAAGCGTTGCCTGTGAGGATGTCGTCTTCCTTGACGTTTGCGCAGTAAAAGAGCGGCTTTGCGGTAAGGAGGCCTAGGTCTTTTACAATGAGTTCCATTTCGTCGCTGTCGTGCATCACGGTGCGGGCCGCGTGGCCTTCTTCCATGCTCTTCTTCAACAGCTCACAGGCCGCGAGACGGGCCTTCGCTTCGGCGTTGCCGGTGCGTGCAGCCTTCGCTTCTGTCGCAAGGCGCTTTTCGACAGTGTCCAAATCCTTGAGGATGAGTTCCGTTTCGATGACTTCCACGTCGCGGATCGGATCCACGGAACCGTTCACGTGGATGATGTTTTCGTCGTCAAAGCAACGCACCACTTCCATGATGGCTTCGCATTCGCGGATGTGGGTGAGGAACTGGTTACCGAGACCTTCGCCCTTGGAGGCTCCCTTTACAAGGCCTGCGATATCGACAAATTCTGTAACGGCGGGGACGATGGATTTCGGGTTATAGACCTTCACAAGTTCATCGAGGCGTGCATCCGGGACGCTGACCATGCCGACGTTCGGGTCGATGGTGCAGAACGGATAGTTTGCGGATTCTGCGCCTGCGTTGGTGATTGCGTTAAAGATGGTGCTCTTGCCCACATTGGGGAGGCCTACGATGCCACATTTAAAACCCATGATAATCTCCAATTTTTAGCGGCTGTACTTTCCGCTTGTTTTTTCGGCGTAAAGGTAGAAAAATGCCCTTGGAGTGAAGCTTACGAAAATCTAAATTTACGCCCGTTTTTAGGTGTTGTATGGCAACGGATTCGTT
>JAFWRL010000082.1 GCA_017520105.1 Fibrobacter sp. | reverse complement strand
TTTGGAGCAGCCGCGGAAATCGGCGATTTCGGAGCCAATGCCTCGTTTAGCTTCAATCAGGATGGCTCGAAATCGTTCAATTTAAGTGCGAATGCTAGCATACCTTTGCTAACATCGGGGGCATGGTTGAATGTAGGGGAAAGCTTTAGTTTTAACACATATACAGGTTTTTCGTTAAGCCGTAGTGCTGGTGTTTGCTGGGGAGCCTCTTCTGCCGCATGTGCAGGTTTTGAAGTCGGTGATGGTTTTACCCTGGATCGTAATGGAACATTTGGCATGACTGTCCATGCGGAAGCTTACGTTACGTATGCCGGTGTACGTGCATCTGTCGGAGCCGAGGCTGGATTCTTCGGTGCCGAAGGTCGCGGCTTGTATGCAGGGATTGGCGGCTATGGCTTGCATGCTCAAGTTTCGCATTTGGACAAAGGCTTTGACGGTATGCAAGGAAGCTGGGGCTTTGAGGAACGAGCTTATATTGGATATGGAAACAATACTGTGGATGATAAGGGACAAAAAAAAGGTAGTATTGTAAGTATGGAATTGTGGTTGCCAGATCTAGGGAAACACTTGACTTTTGGAGATAAGTATGATGTTAGCAATGCTGGTAATGTTGCTGCCCAAGATGCCTATTTGAAGGCTGAATTTGGAGATGGTTATAATGCGGATTTAGTTGATGACGATGGTGTTCCTATTTATTCAAAGGAAAGAGCGAAAAAAATTGATATGGCGATGAGAACTAGATATAATGTTGATATAGATGAACCTAAGTCATCGGTCAATACTCATAATGGATATAAGCATACATACCGTAAACCTGGAATTTGGGGAAATTATGGGAATGTTGAATTGATTTATGAGGGTGGAAAAATATATTCAAGTTTTAATTATGGAAACCATTGGTGGACTCATCTTATAATAGATTTAGCAGGCTATAAATGGCAAAAATTATAACTTTGTTGACGATTCTAGCGCTAGTGACTTGCTTACGTGCGAATGATACTCTGTTTGTTCAGAAATCGTTTTCGCATAATATTTCATATAGAGATGACGCTAGCGAACTATACAGATATTTTGATATTTCAAAAAGCGTTGTTAATGTAGTCGGTTCTCTTTTTCCAGAAAAGAATATTGGTGAAAAAGGAACTTTCTTTTATACGTCGTATCGAAAAAATGGTTTCTTTGTTTACAAATATGCGTATTTTTCATTTGAAGACGATTCTCTCTATTTTGCTATAGATCCATCGGAGCATTCTGCTGAACCTTCTTCATCTACTCGTATCGGTAATTGCATGAAACAGCATTTTCTGCAGAATTTCGAAAGATATCGGAGTGCTTGTGCGAAGGCTTTTCCCTTAAAGCCCAAACTCAGGGAATGGATTGAATTGTTGAAAAAAAATTATTCTGATATAATGTCTGCTGGTCGAGGTGACGATGTTTATGTGTTGGTGTTTGAACATAGTGGAAATGAAAAGGTGTTTACAATTCCCGATTTTTCGAAAATAAAAAGAGAATTTCAATCTGTGATTTTAGATTATTATAAAGAAGTTTATCTGTTGTTTAGTGAGTTTGCAAATTATGAATTTCCGCAATGCTGGTGGGATAAACTTGTGGATAATCCTGAGCATTTCGCCATTCGTTCGAATGATGCTAAAATTAAGGAAATAAGGTGCTCGGATCTATGAAAATACAGAAATTTATTGCGTTTCTTTTTTTCTTTTTAGTGAACACTGCAATGGGGAATCAATGGTCTTTTGATGAAGTTCCAAAGAAAATGATGAATCGTGAAATAGCTCTTAAAAAAGGTGCGATGGAGACGTTTTTCAAGGATTCCTTGTATAATTGGAATCGTGATGGAATTTATCTTTTTGTATCTAAAAAGGAAACTTTGAAACTTTTCTTTATAAGTGAATCTGGTGTAGAATTGTTTCAACATCCGAGAATGAAAGAATCTCGTTGGACAAATCCCGATGCGTATTTAGATGAACGTAAAAATAAATTTCGTGAATTTAATATGGATAAGTGCATTGGACGAATTACCGATGATGGAAACGTTTTTTCTTTTTTGAAAAAATGTTCTCTTGAACGGTATCCTCAAATTTCTGTTACGAAAGATTGGCCTGAATTACCACAAATAGGGAATATTCAGTATTTAGGATTTGTAAAAGAAGGCGCTGTTCTCAAAAATTTCTATTTCAATGATTTTCGGAATGATGATATCATATTAAAGAAACCCTTGGATGTATTGATTCCTTTGTATGATATGTTAAAAAAATATCCGTTTGATATTTATATGGATGGCTGTGAATGAGAAAACTTGTTGTTTTAATGTTATTTTTGCTTTTTTGTGGATGTGCAAAAAAGCCAGTTGTTGACGAATGGCTTCATTCTCGGCTTTCTTCCGAAGATTTGTTCTTGATTCCTGAAAAACAGACGATTGACGTTTATGCAGAATGGAATATGTTGCGATTGGTCAGTTCATCGCTGCGAATGGTCGAAACTATAGACAAGGATGCTCTTGTTTATTCGTTTGGCCAACCGTCTAAAAATAAAGATGGATTTTCTAATCCCACATTTTGCTTACAAAGATCCGTTCTTTGGGGTGAAAAATTGTTTGATTCTAATCAAAATCATGAAGGTCTAGATGCGGAGTGCGTATATGAGATGACTCCTTCGACTTTAGAAAATGTTATGAGTGCTGCGTTTGGACGAAATATGGTGTTGGATACAACGGACGTGTATGTTCGTGTTTTTTATGCGGGTGATAGTCTTCTCATTGAACCGGGGCTAGTTCAAAACCACAAAAGATTAAAGCAAAATTATATTGCTGTGAAAGATGAACAAGGACGGATCCGTGAAACTATGCAAGGCCTCATTTATGAATTCGATATTCCTTTGAATGAGCAAGTAATCTCCTTGACTGTCCGCACCGACCCCAAGGACATTGAAGGCTACAAGCCTCTAAAACTCGACCCCTCCATCCTTCCACTCGAAAGTCCCAGCTACAAGAAGCTCCGCGAGCAGGAAGAAACGTTATCCAAATAAAAAACGTGAGATAAAATAGACGAAGATGCAGGCTTTCGCCTATTTTTATTTCTTGATTTTGCTTGTGTCCTGGGATGCGCTGGACTTGCCTTCGTTGAATTTCTTTACGGCTGCGTCCTTGGCGGCGATGGCGGCGTCTTTAGCCTTCTCGGCAGTTTCGGTGACTTTGGTCGCAACACTGTCTGCGGCATTCTTGACGGCTGCTTTTGCGCTGTCTGCGACTTCTTCTGTAGAGCCTTTTGCTTTGTCTGTAATCGTCTTGGTGAGTTCGGTTGCTTTTTCTTTTGCCATTTGGCGGAGATCCACTTCGTCGGAAGAATATCCCATCGTTACGATGGCCGACTTGCAGATGCTGTAAGCGACGGCGCTGTTTCTTGTTTCCTTGAGGTTGCCTTCTACAGGGAGAAGATGCAAGACGAAGAGAAAAGCAAAACAAATCAGGGAGGCCTTGAGGAGCCCAAAGAGCAACCCTAAAACGTGGTTTGTCTTTCCGACGATGGTGTCCTTGATGGAATCGCCGACTAGATGGCCAATAAACGAGAACAGCAAGAACGGAATCAGGAAGCCTACGCATGTGCAGATGAGCCGAGCGGTAAAATCGCTAAATGCAAAGTTTTGCACAACGTATCCGCTAAAAAGGCTCTGTGCAAAGTAAGCTCCAAGAATTGCAGCAACCCAGGCGCATAACCTGAATACGCTGTTCAGTAATCCTCGCCAATATCCGATGACCCCAAAGATGATGAGGCAGGCAAGGCATGAAATGTCTATCCAATTCATTGGACTAATCCTTCTAGACCACGAACTTGATGGCTGCAAAAACCACTGTTGCAACTAAAACACCAAGTATGAATCCTATTCCATACTTAAATGTAGTTTTTTGTGGCCTAGGGGATATGATAGAATCTGTCGGTTGGTCCTCGTTCACTGCATCGGCCCATTCGGCGATGTAGGGGGTCATGTCTCGTGGAAATTCGTGCATGAGGTCGGCGAGCTCGTTTGCAGCGTCGCAGGCCGAAGACGGTCGCTTGCTTGCCCGTTTGTTCAGGAGTTTCAGCACGAATTTGCGGAGCGGTTTGGGAACATCGTCGGGGAATACTTCCAGCTTGAATTTCATCTTGAGGATGTTTTCGCGGGTTTCTTCGAAGTCCTTGCCGCGGAAAAGGTTTTCGCCGATGAGCATTTCGCTTGCGATGATGCCTACGCTAAAGAGGTCGCTGGCGTAATTGACTTTTTCGCCCATGATTTGTTCCGGGCTCATGTAGGCGGCGGTGCCGATGATGCAACCGGTCTGCGTGAGTTCCTTGCCGATTTCGAGTGGCGTTTCGGTGTGGGCGATACCGAAGTCGAGGAGCCTCAGACGTCCGTCCTTGTCTATCATCATGTTCGCGGGCTTGAGGTCGCGGTGGGTGACTCCGTTGCGGTGGGCGTGGCTAAGCGCACTTAAAAGTTCGTAGAGGATTGTCTCGACGACCCAGATAGGTGGTCGCTTGTTTCTCAGGAGCAAATCCTTGAGGCTTGAACCTTGTATGTACTCCATCGACATTGTGTAGTTGCCGTCGCTGTCTTTCCAGAGGGCGTAGGGCTGGAGTATGTTCGGGTGGTTCAGGTGGGCGAGAATGCTCCCTTCTTGCAGGAATCGTTTGATGTAGATGTCCTGCTGGTTCAAATTTGCGTTCAGCCTCTTGGCAACGACGAGACGGTCCAGCGACGGGTCCCTGCAAAGCCACAGGCTGCCCATGGCTCCGCTGTTCAACGCTTGTATCGGTTTGTACCCGCCAATCTTTGACGGTAGTTGATCCTTGACTTTCCTTCTTGACTGTGTTGCCTTGAGCTCTTCCATGCGTTCCTATATAGAAAATGATTTATTTCTTGTCGCTCAAATAAATGCTTTGGTGCTTTGTTTTCGGGTCTTGATTGGGAAAGTCCAAAATGTAGTGGAGTCCGCGGGATTCCTTACGACGTAGCGCCGCGATGAGGATCATCTTGGAAACTTGGAGTGCGTTCAGGAATTCGAGGAAATGCAAATTCTCCGTTTCTTTGTTCTTAATGGCCGCATCAACGTCCTTCTGGAGTTCGTCGATGACCTTGAGGCCTTGGTTGAGACCTGCGACGGTGCGCACGATGCCGCAGTGCGTCCACATCATATCCTGGAGCTGTTTCTTGCGCTTGCGCCAGTAGGCGGCTTTCGCGAAGCTGACGCTTTCTTTCTTGGGTTTGGGAACGCTTAGTTTGTCTTTGGTAAGACAGTTCTTGTCGATGTCATCGACGGCGCGGATGGCAAACACGACGCTTTCCAGGAGTGAGTTGGAGGCGAGGCGGTTGGCTCCGTGCACTCCAGTGGCCGCGACTTCGCCGCAGGCGTAAAGGCCCTTGATTTCGGTGCGGGACCAGGTATCGACGAGTACGCCACCGCACATGTAGTGGGCTGCCGGAACGACCGGAATCCATTCCTTGGTGATGTCGATGCCTGCGTCCATGCACTTGGAATAAATGTGCGGGAAGTGGCTCTTGATGTCCTTGGGGGTACGTCCGGAAAGGTCGATGAACATGTGGTCCTTGCCGAGGCGCTGCATTTCGCTGTGGATGGCGCGTGCCACGATGTCGCGGGGGGCAAGCGAGTGCAGCGGGTGCACCTGGTTCATGAATTCTTCGCCCTTGTCGTTCTTAAGGATGCCGCCGAAACCGCGTACCGCTTCGGAGATGAGGAAGGGTTTCTTGAAGCTCGGTGCGTACAAACTTGTGGGGTGGAACTGCATGAATTCGATGTCCTGAAGGGCGGCCCCTGCACGTGCTGCAATGGCCATGCCGTCTCCGCAACTGTCGGGCGGGCAGACTGTGTATTGCCAGATGCGGCCTGCGCCGCCGGTCGAGAGGATGGTCGCTTTCGCGTAGATGCTTTCGACTTCGCCGGTCTTCTGGTGGATGACCTTGGCGCCGACGCAGCGCTTGTTCTTGCCTTCGCCTTCGCAAATCAAGTCCTTGATGTAGCAGTTTTCGAGGTAGTCTATTTTCTTCTGCTTGTGAAGTTCGCAGAGGAGGGCGCGCATAATCTCTTTGCCGGTGAGGTCCGCGGCGTGCAGAATGCGGTGGTGGCTGTGTCCGCCTTCGAGGTGGAGGTCGAACTGCGACTTGTCTTCGGGCGACGGTGTGAACTGGACGCCCCACTTGACGAGCTGCTTTATGGTGGCTGGCCCGCTCTTGGTCAAGATGTTGACGGGTTCTTTTTTGCAGAGCCCGGCGCCCGCTTCGAGGGTGTCGGCGATATGGAACTCAAATTTGTCTGTCTTCTCGGTTACTGTGGCGATGCCGCCCTGCGCATAGTTCGAAGAACCATCCGGCTTTGCTCCCTTGGTTAATATGACAACGTGAAACCCTTTTTCTGCTGCGTGGAGGGCCGCGCTCAATCCTGAAATGCCGGCGCCTAGAACCAAAATATCGTACATGTGATACTCCAAAGGAATAGATGTATTTTTTTATCCCATAAATAGAAAAAATAGGGATTTTCGGCATTATATTTGGCTTTGATTTCGATAAAATAAAATGGAAACATTTTTTTTTGCTATTTTTCGTGCGTCAAAAATTTTAATGGAGTTGTCTCTATGTTAACGTGGATTAATGAAAAAGCCAAGTGGGTAATTGTGATCTTTGCAGCGGGTATCGCCATCGGTCTTTTGGCGATGGACCGTGTTCCAAATCAGGGGCATAGCTATCCGATTGGCGTCGTCAATGACACCAAGATTTCATATACGGATTTCGATTCTCGCGTGAAGATGATCGTGCAGAACCAGTACCAGAACCAGCATCTGGATGATGAACAGTATTCCCAGTTGCGCAGCCAGGTGTTTTCGAGTTTCGTGCGTCAGGCTCTTTTCGCCGAACAGTTTGAAAAGGCTGAACTGAGTGCTTCTGTTGCAGAACTCAAGAACGAGTTCAGACGCAACTCCGACGCTGTCCGCGCTCGCTTGGTTCAAGAAGCTCAGGCTCGCCTCTACGCCATCCAGCAGCAGGCTTCTTCTCAAGAAGACTTGATGCAGCGTTCTCAGGCTTATATCGCTTCTCTTCCGAAATTCTTGACTGATACGACGTTTAACAAGGCCGATTATGATGCATGGATTGAGACTCCGGCTGCTTTCCGCTGGAACGCCATGCTTATGCTCGAAGACGAAATGAAGAACAACACCATTCCGGCTCGTCAACTTCAGGCTCTGGTCACTGCTTCCGTGCATCCGACTTCTCTCGAAGCGAAGTGGGCTGTCGAACGCCGTATGACGGACTACGAACTGCAAGTCGCGGTCGCCCCGAATTCATCCTTTGTTGTAGATAGCAACTCCGTGGATAGCGTGGTGGTGTCCGGCTATTTCAAGGCTCACGCTCTTGATAGCTTCTTTGTTCAGAAGGATGTTGCCCAGTTCCAGTATGTTTCTATCCCGGTTGAAGCTACCGCTGGCGACGACGCTAGTATCCGCGAATACGCCATGACACTTTATTACCAGTTGACCGATTCTTCTTCTACGACGACTTTCGAAGACATGGCTCGCGTTTCTTCTGAAGATCAGGGCAGCGCCGAAAAGGGCGGTATCCTGAGTGATGACTTTGTCGGTCGTGGCACATACGTCAAGCCGTTCGAAGATGCCGCTTTCGCTCTCGATTCCGGCAAGATTTCTGAACCGGTCCGTTCCCAGTTCGGTTACCACATAATCAAGTCCTATGGTAACGTGAAGAACGACAAGGGCGAAGTCGAAAAGGTCAAGGTCGGTCACATTCTCCTTACGGTGACTGCTTCTTCTAATACTATTGATAGCCTTGAAAAGATTCTTTCTGGAATCAAGAAGAATGTCGATGCTGGCGCTGACTTTGCTGCAGAGGCCAAGGCTAAGGGTCTTGAAGTCAAGGTTTCTGAATGGGTTCCGCGTGATGGCAATATCGCTGCTCTTGGTTACATCAGAGGCTTGGCTGCCTTTGCATGGCCGAACGAAAACCTCCCGGACGAAGAAAGCGAAATTTCTAGCGTGCTCAAGAACAACAAGTGGGTCGCTATTGCCAAGAAGGTCGGCTCCTTCAAGGCCGGTGAACGTAGCCTGCCGCTGTACTACAGCGATATCAAGGAATCGATTCTCAAGCAGAAGTCCGGCAAGGCTGCTGAAATCTACTTGAATTCTGTTGCCGCTCAGGTCAAGGCCTGGAATCCGGCTGACACCGCAAAGGCTGATTCTGCAAGCAAGATTGAAAAGGTTGAACTTGAAACCAAGAACGCCTCCGTGGATGGCTTTGTTCCGGGCTTCGGTTACGGCAACGCTCAGCTTGGAAAGGTGATTGGCAAGGCTAAGGTCGGTGAATGGACCGCTCCGGTTGTCGCCGAAAATGGCGCCGTGATGGTCAAGGTCGTTTCCAAGAAGACGCCGAAGGTCGAAGAAGTCGAAGACGCCATCAAGCAGGATATCGATAACGCTTACCGCTTTGGCATGATGACGGCATTCAACGATTTCGTCACGAATCTCGAAGCCTCTACGCCGGTCAAGAGCAACCTCGACCTCTACTATAGAGACTAGCCGCTTTGCGGTAGTTCCTAGTTCTGAGTTCCTAGTTACTGAGGTGCCTACGGCACAGTTCTAAGTTCGAAGTTGCTAGTTACTAGAAACGTTCTTGTTGCAATCTCTAGTAACTTCTAACTATTAACTAGTAACTAATATCTAGTAACTAAAAAACAGTTGACGGAAGCGTATAAAATTGCTATAATGTGCCGCGCTTGGCCCCCATCGTCTAGTGGCCTAGGACTCGGGATTCTCATTCCCGCAACAGCGGTTCGAGTCCGCTTGGGGGTACTAAAAACGACCAACGAAAAGTTGGTCGTGTTTATTTTTTTTCGTCATCCTGAGCGTATGCGAAGGATCCAGTGACATTATATAAAAGCCAGGGCGTTTATTACCCTGGCTTCAAATACTTTATGTGAACTTCGCGCAGTTTAAATTGTTGTTAATGTCTCGCGCGTTTTAGTGCTTATTATTACTTGAACGTTGTCGTCAGGCGGAATGCAAGCCCGAGGTCGCTGATTTCGTTTCCGCTGTAGAGGCTGAACTGGAGTTTTGACTTGCCGACTTTCTTTGCCCATGCGAAAACCCATGCCCAGTCATCCATTTTTTCCTTGTTCAAGTGGATTTTTTGACGGTCACCGATGCGTTCCCATTCAATATAAAGGCTGCTCATAAGCGTGTTCAAGAGGCCTTCTTTCGGTGTGAATTCAAGGCCGAAGTAGAACGGATTATATGTTTTATTTTGAATCAAGTAGCTGCTTTCGGGTGCTACGTAGTTTCTTGGCTTCTCATCCATTTTTATGCCATCGTTTTGTGTGTGGATGTTGGCGAATTCACCGTAAACGCGAAGAGCCGGTGAAAAGCTGTAGCTGATATAAGTCGCAATGTGGTGGGTGAGGGCTGCTGTATTTTGTATGCGGTCGATGGCATTGACTCGGTAGGCAAGCTTCAATTCGAGCGGAATGTCAAGGCTGTTAAATTTGAGGTCTTCTTCGATGCGGATGTAGCCGGTATTTGCCTTGGTGTCCCTGGTGGCAAGCATTGCGTTGAACTGGGAAATGCCTGTTTGCCAGCCAAATTCGATAGCGTCATGGGAGTAGTCGCGCATCCAAAGGCCGCGTGCTGTAAGCGCCTTGTCGATGTATGTACCGAAGTGGGTGGACTGGGACCAGTCCGTTTTCCAGTGACCGATTTTGAGATTCAGTTTGTAGTTCTCGAAATTCCATTTGTAGTTTGCCCAGTAGAGGTCTGCGAGAATCTTGTTGCCGACCTGCGGGGCAAAAATGCGCAACATGATAAGTCCGTCGAGGTTTTCGCTTTTGTACTGGCCGCCCACGTTGGCTCGGACCCAGAGCGAGCTGAAGTTGCTGCTGTCATCGGCAACCATCTTGGTGGCCTGCGTCTGCACGTTGCCTTTGAGGCTGAATTCTCCGTCTGCTGCGAAGGCGGCAGTTGCCAAGCCGGCAACTAGTAATGCGCTTGTAATTTTTTTGAAGTTCATAAGACACTCCGTTGAGATCGTTTGCGCGCAAATTTAGAAATTTCACGAAATATTTAAAGATAATTTGAAAGACGTCGGTTCATTTTTTATTTTTGGGATACAATAAATAATATCACGATTGGAGTGAAGAATGAGATTGGTTTCCCGTATTGCACTGTCGGCATTGGTCGCATCGTCTTTTGCCATGGCCGGCAGTTTGGCACCGAATAAAACACACGCCGTGCTGAATGTGACTTACACAAACAACGACGACGTCCCGCATGTGAAAAAGAAACTCACGTTTGTGGGGCAGAACAAGGGTAAAAAGGTTGTCATCACGACGGATATGTACGGCGAAGCGAGCTTCCATATTCCGCGTGAAGATACTTATACGATTCTCTGCGAAAGCTTGACTGGACCGTTTGAATGCGGCGAAACTCCGTATGTATCGCGTACGGCGAGCACGGGTGGAATTACGGTCGTTTTTGACGATACGCGTTCTGAGCTCACGGGTGTTACGTTCAAGGCGGGGAGTGCTGAACTTGTTCCAAACTCTTTGAAAACATTGAACGCCGCTATAGCGGGGCTCAAACGCAATCCGAAGGCGAAGGTCGAAGTGGAAGGCCACACGAGCAGTGAAGGTGGTGCTGAGCTGAATCAGCAGCTTTCAGAAGATCGTGCGAACAGTGTCCGCGATTACATGATCGAGAACGGAATCGAGGCGGAACGCGTGACTGCTGTGGGCTATGGCCCGAGCCGCCCGAAAGGCGACAATTCGACGGTAATGGGTCGCCGTGCTAACCGCCGCATCGAAATCCGCGTTCTGAACGCCGACGAAGTGAACTTCTAAAAAAATGAAGAAAGCCGCAAATCGCGGCTTTCTTTATAGAGTCATCTTGGTGCTGTCATCCTCGACCGAAGGGAGGGGATCCATTATTGAATAAATTGTGTTTAAACAGCGCGGATTCCGTCTTCTTCGATGACAATTTTTTCTTCGCGGAAGAGTGCTCCGATGATTTTCTTGAATGCTTTCTTGGACATGCCGAATTCGCGACGGATTGTTTCCGGGTCGGTGTGGTCGCCGTAGGGGAGGAATCCGCCTGCTTCTTCGAGCTTTTGCAAAATGGCATTGGGGCTTTCGCTCTTCATCATGCCTTTGTATCCGACCGGCGTCAAGTTGAGCGTGATTTTCCCATCGCTGGTGAAACGTTGGATAAATCCCGGCATCGTGTCGCCGATGTAGATGCGTTCCATGCCAGGCGTCACCATGAGGCGGCCCGTGTAGCGGTAATCGACGAGGCAATCGACGTAATCGGGCGTGACTTCGTAAGCGGCGAGATCCACGCGTTGGCCGATGTGCAAGTCGTTCGTGTCCGGATCGATGAAACTCTTGATTTTTTCGGTAGCGATGATGCGTCCGCTTTTTTCATCTTCGAGTATGAATACGACGCAACGGTCGCCTTTCTGCAATTCGCCGAGTTGCTGCTTGAAGGGGAGGAACAAGTCCTTGATGAGGCCCCAGTCCAAAAATGCGCCGACGCGGTTGACTTCCTTGACCGTGAGTACCGCAAATTCGCCCACCTGCGCGAGCGGCTTGTCAAGTGTTGCAATCGGGCGGTCTTCGGAGTCCGTATAAACGAATACATCGATGATTTCGCCTTCGACGAGCGTGAATTTGTTGCGGTTACCGGGGAGGAGTACGCTACCGCCGGTTTCAAGTTCGAGGTAGTAGCCTTGCGGGGTGATGGATTCGACGCGAGCGCGGTTGATTCTTCCAAGTTCCATAATTTGCCTTTCCGTTCAAGTTTCCCGCGAACAATCGCGGTTCATTAATGTCATGCCCGCCTCCGAGCTCTTTGATCACTTAGTGCTTTGACGCTTTGCGTCAGCATCTTCGGCTCAATCATGACAGTCTGCAAGCAGCCTGTCGCGACACTCGCCTTGAATGCAACTAGCACTTACGTGAGCATGATCCGCGAATGGGGAGGGCATCTCCTTTAAATATACTTTTTCTCTGGATTTGTCATCCTGACACCGTAGGTGGAAGGATC
>JAFWRL010000081.1 GCA_017520105.1 Fibrobacter sp. | reverse complement strand
TCGAAGATCGCTGTGCTTTGGCGAGGGCGCACAAGGTGCGTGTACTCGGGAACGAAGAGTTTGATTATTTCAAGTCGTGGAAGAATCCCGTGCTGCGTGAACTTGCTCCGCACATGCCGGGGGCAAAACCGCTCGAAATGGCGCATGTTTGCAAACAAAAGATTTCGGCAGCGGAAGTTTCCGAAACGCTCGATTTTTTGGTGAAGTCTGGCCTCTTGAAGAAGGACAAGAGTGGAAACTACAGCCAGACGGACAAGTCGCTTTCGATGGGGCCTGTGGATGCGGTGCCCGTGGCAGCTCGCAATATGCAACGCCAGATGGGGGAGTTTGCGGTGAAGGCTTTGGACTTGCCGCTTTCGGAACGCGACATGTCGGGCGTGACCATGGGAATTACGCGTCAGGCTTACGAACGGATCCGCAAGGAAATTGCGGATTTCCGCCGCCGCGTTGTGGCGATTGCCAGCGAAGATGACGAGACGGAGCAAGTCTATCGCTTGAATTTGCAGTTCTTTCCGCTGAGCGAACGGCTGGATCGCAAAGAAAAACTTGAAGATGAAGAGGAGTTGGAAAAGTGAGGAAGAGAATGTTTGGGTTCATCAAGGGTGTGTTTGTTCAGGCTGCTGCTTTTGCCTTGGCATCGGCTTTTGTGGTGGCGTGCTCCGACAGCGACAAGACTGCTGGCGGTACCACAGAAGATGCGGGAATCATCGCGGATTTGAACGTGGCTGGGCTTACGCAGAAAGGCCCGTTTGCAAAGGGTTCCGCCGTGACGGTGCAGGGCATCGATTGCCAAACGATGGAGCTGACAGGCGAAAAATTTACGGGTAGCGTCAAGAGCGACAAGGGTGACTTTGGCGTTGAAAACGTGAATCTCTCGGCGACGTGTGCCGCGTTCGAAGTGAAGGGTTATTACTTCAATGAAGTTACGGGCAAGAAGTCTTCGGAGATGATGGCGCTCCATGCATTGACCGACCTGAAAGACCGCAAGAACGTGAACATCAACTTGCTCACGCAATTGGAATACGAACGCGTAATGAATCTCGTCACTGAAGAGAAAATGGAATTCGCGGAGGCCAAGAAGAAGGCTGAAAAAGAAGTGCTCGCCGCGTTTAGCGTGAAATCGAAAGACGGTGAATTTGCGCAATTTGAAGACCTGAGCATCTTGGAAAAAGGCGATGACAATGCGGCACTCTTGGCGGTAAGCGTGATGGTGCAATCGGATTTGAAAGTCGCAAAGCTTGTTGAACGCGTGAACGATGTTGCCGCGGACATTGCGAAAGACGGTTCGTGGGATGACGATAAAACGAAAACGGAAATTGCGGAATGGGCAGCAACTGCTGACAAAAATGGCGAATTTGAAAACGTTAGCAAGAACATTGAAAAGTGGGGCGGTTCAGGCGAAGTTTCTGCGTTTGAAACTGTTGTCGAAAAGTTTGCTGAGAATGTCGCCTCGGACACTGTTCCGGGAACGTCTAGTAGTTCGGTCACTTCGGCAGGCTCAGTGACCTTGAGCTCGTCTTCCTCCAAAAACGTTCTGAGCAGCGGTAGCCGCGAAGAATCCAGTGACAGTAAGAAAGTATCTTCGTCTTCTTGGACTGGTAAATTAACTTATGGTACAGGGGAATATTTGAATCCAAATATCAAATATGATTCCATCGTTGATTCCCGCGACGGGCATGTTTACAGGACTGTTAAAATAGGTAATCAAGTTTGGATGGCTGAAAACTTGAATTTTGAAACGAAAAATAGCCATTGTTTAAGGGATACGACAACGACTTGTGATGAATTAGGACGCTATTATGATTGGATGACGGCGATGGATGTTGCCGGAGTGTATAGCCCGAACGGCAAGGATTGTGGCGATAACAAGAGGTGTTTGCCGACTTATCCCGTGCGAGGCATTTGTCCTGAAGGTTTTCATTTGCCCGACTCGACGGAATGGAATATTTTGATTGCTGAGGCAGGCGGAAAATCTGTAGCAAGTACGAAACTTAAGTCTAAAGAAGGTTGGTACAAAAGTAGTGATGATAAAGATTATGTCGCTGGCTCGGACGATTATGGATTTTCAGCGGCCCCTGGTGGTGGCAGAAACGATGCCAATTTCGACCGTGAAGGTCATGAAGCGTTCTTCTGGAGTGCTTCAGAAAATGGTTTTACTACTGCAAAACTTATGAATTTGGATAATCTTGATTATTTGTCATCATTTCTTACGGGTTACGCCAAAGAGTATTTCTTTAATATTCGTTGTGTGAATGACGAATCTTATGTTCCAACGCCTCGTCCTAGCATTAAATACGATTCCATCGTTGATTCACGTGACGGACAAGTTTATAAAACCATAAAAATCGGGAATCTAAACTGGATGGCGCAGAATTTGAATTACGAGGCTAAAGATAGTCATTGTTATGACGATTCTTTGAAATATTGCAATGTGTATGGTCGCCTTTATTCGTGGGCTTCGGCTATTGATTCGGCGAAGCTTGCAAATGATAAAGCGAATCCTCAAGATTGCGGTTATGGTAAAACCTGCAAACTCCCGGAGGTTGTTCAGGGCGTTTGTCCGGACGGATGGCATTTGCCAACTTCAGATGAATGGAGTGTCTTGTTTACTGAAGTTGGAGGTCAGGGGA
>JAFWRL010000080.1 GCA_017520105.1 Fibrobacter sp. | reverse complement strand
CGCACCTGTCTTTACTTTGATCGTAGCATTTTGGTCGCTCAGTTTAACGATTTCAAACGCGCTATTGAAAGCCGTGTAGTCACTACCCGTAACATTCACCAAAGTATAAGTATAAGCATCCTTGTTTCTTTCATTGGAAACATCGGTCACTTCGATGGGACCACCAGCCACAGAATGATCCAGTTCGTTCACCGAGAAGTTCACATCTGCTGCAGAAGGCTTGTCGTTGACCGGGATAACATTGACGGTTGCCGTGTATTCCGTAGAAGTGTTACCACCAGCAACACCATCACCAACTACTTTATACTTGAAGGTAGTGTAATTATTACCAAATTCATTGGCTGCAGCCTGGTACGTAAGTTTGCCAAGATCGGCAACAGCAACTTCTATACCCGAACCAGCAGAAGTAATTTTTGAGCCATTTAAAAACAAGGAACCCTTATTCGGAAGGCTGGTTATAATAACAGAAGCAAAATTTTGTGTAGCATGCTGGAACTGGAATTCAGCTTTAGTGAATGTATGCTTTTCATCTTCATTAACATCAAATTTAAGAGCTGTCTTAACCGTTGGGAATTCATCGTTACTTACAATGAAAATCTTATAGCCCAAACCAGCTTCATATTCAGATGTAGTTTCAGCACCTTCCAAATCAGAAAGTTGGAACCAAAGTGCTTCGTCAGCTTCAACCAAGCCATCGATCAAAGGCTTTATAGCAATACCTTCGGCTTTTGTCTTACCAACAGGAATAGTCACCTTCGTTTTGCTAACACCGCAAATCGGGAACGCATGAGAGGCATCCTTAGCTCCGACATCATCATGTCCAGCATATTGTCCATGAACACCTTCTGGTCTATTGAATGCAAAGCAATAATTAAAAGACACTTCTTTTTTGGAAGCTTCGCTCAAAACGATTTCAATAGGTTCCCAAATATCACTTTCCTTTATCTTCTTAGACTTATTTCCCACAGAGATTTCAATCTTGGGGTCAAACTTTTTAAAGACAAAGGTTTCTGCCTTAATTTCATTACCCACTTTAATTTTTTCAGCAATAAACTGTCCCGCAAAAATCATATTGCGTCCCAGCGTTATTGTACCCCTACTGACAATCGTACCCATAATAGGTACATTATCTGTATTATCAAAGTTGATATCCCCATTAGAATAAATCAGCAAGTTGCCGTCATATTCTTTCAGTTCTAGTTCGCCTTTTCCCTGATAGGCCACAACAATTTCAGGGTGGGTTCCAAAACTAATACTATTGGTAAAAATACGTGTAGGCTGCCCCTTAGGACCAGGCATTTGGACAATCAATCGGCTATCATTACTAAAATTAATAGAACTATAGAAAAGGTCACAAATTTGATTTTCAGCGCAATAGTTACTCACATTAAGGACAGTTCGTCCACTAACATTTAATGTTCCAGATAAAGTTGCACCAGTCAATCCAGGAACACTCAAGTTTGGACGAATCTCAGGAACGTTAGCACAAGCACCCGATTTATTGGTTCCCTGGCACACGGTTCCTCTACTCCTAGCACTACCAATGCCACCTGTAGTACGGATGGGGCCTGTCAAAAGATACGCCCTACGGCTTTCAGCGTAGCCACTCGGAACAGTTACAGAACCGCCAACAATAATCGGGCCGTCAAACCACCCGACTTCGTCTGTTGTCAAATTACCCTTAGCGGTACCCACCCAACCAAGCGTATCTGGCAACACATTCGTGTAACCGCTAAAATTGTTTTCGTTTTTACGATCGTAAAATCTGGAATCATAAAATTCAGGTCTGTTTTTGGTATCAATCCCCGTAGTTCCCCAAAGCTTAAAGTTGGAGAGATAATTCCAATCATCGGCACTTATATTTAATGGTGCCTGTGAAAATGCAGACGAAACCATGCCGACCAAAACTACGGCTGCAGCTTTAAGACTTAACTTGCCTAACCACATATTTTACATGCTCCTTTTCTCTGGCAAATCGTATGCATCCAATCTGCCATATTTTTCCCCAAACATCCAGGTACTCTTTCTATAAATATAATAATGAACGGAAAAATTTCAAAATGCTTTTTTTGCAAAAAAGTAAGAAAAGAGTAGTATTTTATCGTTTTTTTAAGTTAGCGTTTTTTGTAGGTGTATCATGCGTGTTATATATCACATTAAAGCTGGTGACGGGAAAAAAAAACAGACCCCGGCACTCTGTGTGGCTCGGAACTTTAGTTCCGTTTACAGTTCTTCTATGATGAATCAGCCACCGATGTAACTTGCACATCCATAGAAATTTTAATTTCGTTATGGATGTAGCTGGGTGCTGAGGCCGGGGTGACAGGTGGAGGAAGACATAAAAAAGGAGATGCCCGCTCGGAGGCGGGCATGACAGGTTTTACTAAAAAGTTATCAACACTTAATGCTTTATTTATCCACAGGGCGGCGGTAGCCGAACGACTTGAGGAGTTCGTCGCCGGACTTGATGACGACGTTTCTCTTCTTATTCGCCTTGTTCTCTTCGTCAGGCCTTGTCGGGAGGTCGCAGCGGAGCTTGGAACTCATCTTGACTTCGGTCTTGAAGAGGTAGGCGCCGGTGCCATAGAGGCGGCCATCCTTCGTCCTCACGTCGCCGTTCTCATCGGGTTTCATCTCGAAGAAGAACTTGAGGAGGCCAGCTTCGTTGACGTAGTCCGGGTCGTCAAGTTCGTACGTAAAGGTGTAGTAATCAGCAAACACGCCCGTGTTCGAATACACCCAGACATTCACCCTGATGGTCGTCCAGTAGAGGTTCATCTTGCTGTAGTCCTTGGACTTGCTGAATTTTTCAATGAATTCGTCAGTGCAGTAATTTTCGACGTATTCGCTAACTGTGACCTTGCGGCTGTTGTCGGCATCCACGCCGTCCAGCGCAACCAAGCCGCCTGCGCTGATGATGTCATCCAGCGTAGCCAGTCCGCCGAGGGCGTTCACGACAGGCACGCGAGCATCAACCGTGAGTGTCGGTCCGAGGTGGCCTTCAAGTCCCGGATATGGTTCCTTGCCAGAGCCATCTTCCGCTTTGTCCTTGATTCCAATAACGGTCTCGGTCTCTGTTTTTTTCTTGTGATTGTAGAACGTCACGCCGTAGGTCTGATCTTTCTTGGGCGGTTTGGACTTGTAGAATTTCTCGACAGAATCGCGATCGACGAGCGTCACCGGCTTTTCGACGTTGATGTCGATGTTCTTGACGTTCTTGACCATCACATGTACAGAGTCGCGAGACCTGTTGCCGGCCTTGTCGCGGAACTCACGGACAATCGTGTTCACGCCGTTGTCCAAGCCCTGCACTCTAAGAGTATCTTGTTCGACACCGTTGACGGTCCATATAACTTCAGCAAAGTTTGCCGTAAGCACGTCGTCTTCGGACGGAGACTTGATCTTTACGGACGGTCCCTTCTGGTCGAGTACGATTAGCACGGTCTTCTTCGAAGAGTTGCCGAATTTGTTCACATACGTATAACCGACGTTGTAACCGACGTTTCCTTCGCTGTTCTTCGCAATCTTGCCTTTTTCGTCCAAGAAGTACGAGACCTCGACGGTATTGCCGTTATTGTCTTCGTAGGTGTAAGATACTTTGTAAGAACCGAGCACATCATCGCCCTCGGCAGAAAGCACAGACTCGCTATCCGTGAGGCCGGTGCTCAGCGAGACGCGTTCGCCCGTAGATGCATCCGCAAAGTACGAGACGGTCACATCCTTGCCGTCAATCTTCGTGGTGTAAGAGACTTCGATAACGGCAATGTCCTTCTTTTTGCCCGAAGCAGTCACCACAGAGCGCTTGACGTCCTTGCCCTTCTTGTCGGTATAGTAAGTAACAGTCACTTCGTTGCCGTTGACGGTTTCCGTATAAGAGTTCTTCACATAATCGCCGTTTTCCGGAACAGACGTAATCCCGGAAGCAGGCTTCTTGTTGCGTGCAACTTCTTTTTCGGCAATGTTTTTCACGTTCTTGAAGTCACTAGAAGGCAGAGAGACCGTATCCAGCGTCAGCTTGACCGAGAAGTCCTTGGATACATTGGCTGCGGTATCCGTGACAGTCACCTTGATATCGTTCTTTACTTTGTTCACGTAAATAGCGCTATCGGCCTTTGTCGTCTTTTCAACGACTGTGTAAATGTCTTCGGCAGTGACCAGTTCGCCATTGGCAGAGACCGTCACAATCGGAGCAGCCGTGCTGTAGCAAATGATAACCGTATCGGCACCCGGATCGTTCTTGGTCTTGTCTTGGAACGTCTTGATGATTTCGTTGCAGCCGTTCTTGAGCGAATCACGGCTGGACTTGGTCTTGTCATCCTGTTTCCATTCGACATCCACGACATCCTGGTTCACAAAGATTGTATCGTTTGTGTTGAGATAGATGGAATCCTTGGTCTCGACACGAGTAATTTCGACTTCGGACTTTTCATAGACGTCAATTACCTTCACGACAACGTTCTTTGTCGAAGTAAGTTTGCTGTCGTCCTTGTCCGTGACGCGCACAGTAATCGTATAGAGAGAGTCCGCTTCGTAGTCAATCGGCTTCATGAGAATGGCATCGCCATTCGGCAAAATCTTGACGACATCGCCCTTGTCCGTATTTTCATAGACGTTATTGCGGAAGTCAGGATTCTTGGTATCCGGGTCATCCCTATCTGTCTTGACCGTGCTGAACGGGTCGTTCACCGCCTGGTTTTCTCTCACGTAAATCGTATCTACGAAGATAGACGGGGCTTCGTTCACGTCGATGACTTTGATGGTAATCGTCGTATCGCCAACACCTTCGGCATCCTTGGCGCGGACCCTGATAGAATAAGATTCCGTCGTTTCAAAATCCAAAGGTGTGGCCACCGAGAAGAATCCCGTTGTCGAATCCAGCTTGAATTCCTTGGTTTCACTCACCTCATTGTTTCCATCGAGGATGAAGAAACTGAGTTTGGTGCCTGAGCCTTCGACATTGTCCACTTCAAGAGCTTTCTTGAACGGGGTTCCCACGGAATCCGTTTCAGGAACAGTATAAACAAGTTCAGTGAATTCATACACGTTCATGAGTGCAACCGTGACGGTTCCCGTAGTCGAAAGCGTAGCATCATCGACATCCTTGATAACAATGTTGAGTTTGTACGTTTTCTCTTCTGTTTCATAGTCGAATCTGCGAGTCGTCGAAAGTTCGCCCGTAATTTCGTCGAGGTAGAAGCCCAAGTCTTCGCAATTCAAGCATTCGAACTTGTTATTGCGGAAGCCCGAGGCCGTATCCAAATCGTCATACGTGAGCGAGCCAATCGGATAGCCCTTCTGATTTTCGGGGAACGTAAGCGTCGTATCCACAAAGACGGGCTTCTCGTTCACGTCAATCAGCTTGATAATCACGTTGGCGGTATCGGTCTGCACAACCTGACCTGCGACACCAGATTCATCGGAAGCAACCACCTTCATGGTATATTCGCTCTTTGTTTCGTAATCGAGGACAGCATCCTTCGCGACGGTAATGACACCCGTATTCGCGTCAATCACGAACGACTTGGTCGAATCAAGCAGTATATAGGTAATCGTTGCACCGGTCTGTGAAGTTTCCGCATGGATCGGATTGTCCATATCGACTTCCGTCGGGGATACAGAATTTTCGGCAACCGTTCCGTTGTACGTCTTGAATTTTAATTTCGGACCGTCATCGACATCCGTCACCTGGATAGTGAATTCCATTTCGTCGTAGAGGTCAGGATAGACAAGATTCCCATCGGCATCCTTCGTGGCATCGCGAACTTTCAATGTGAGTTTGTAAGTATTCTTTACCTCATAATCAAGGACAACACCCGCTTTCGTATAAACTACACCAGCAGGAGTCACGCCAAAGACATCGGAATCACCACCAGCGACAACGACTTCGTTTTTCGTAAAAGAGCCATCGGTATTGTAAGTATCAAAGTCTGCAAACTTAGCTGTATCGCCGGAGAACAGCTGGTCTTCAGCAATCTTCAAGACATTGTTGCCATCAGACTTGCCGGTAAAATAAGGAGTTTCGTTGACGTCCTTGATTTCTATGGGGAAATCGCGATCGTCGCAAAGCTGTAAAGAACCAGTCTTATTATCGCAAATTTCAACTGTAATTACAAATTTGTTCCCTGAAGATTTCCATGCTTCGTAATCGAACGGATCTACGCCATCCTTCATGGTTACAAAGCCCGAAGTCTCATCAATATCAAATAAATCTTTTGCAGAACCTCCCGTAATGGAGAACAGAATATCATCACCATCTTCGTCTGAAGCAAGAATCTGCCCCGCCGTTGCATTTTTCTCATTTTCAGGAACAACAAGCGGAGAAGGCTTCGTGCCTGTAAATTTGGGCGGTTTGTTGGTGGCATCCACAAGCCTTACTACAATGCCTCCGCCGAACGCCCCACCAGAAATAGCGGCACCATTCAAGTTCATAATCTTAAAGATCATGTATTCGTCGCCTTCAACATCCTCGTCTTCAAGAACGCTTAAGTAGAATGATGTTGACGGTTTACGGCTATTCTTGGGAATAACAACATGCCTCGATTCTTTATCTTCACAGAACGGCATATAATGCGGGTCATTTTTATCCGGTGGATTAGGCGCTAAATCTTTACGTGTTGCAAAAGTCTTCGACACGCTACTCTTGTATGCAGCAAAGTTGGCATCAGCATCCGCTCCAAGATCACCAAAGAATGCAAAGCAATAATCAAAGGTCACTTCGGTACGAGCGGTATCCGTCAGATAAAATTCCATATTATACCAATGAAAATTATTATCATCATACCATTGAAAGACATTGTCTTTAAGCGTGCCTTTTTCTTTAAACTTATCCTGCGCAAAGACATTGGTCTTAATTTCGGGTGTATTAAACGGAACGTAGTGGAAATCGCCACTAAATTCGGATTCGAACCATAAGCGTTTGCCAGAAATCAATTGTCCTGCAACACTAATGTGGTCATTGATTGTAAAATTGCCTGTCGTAATATACGTACCTTGGTAATCAGATTGCTTATTACCATTCATCGCAGCCCAGTAGATATCCGCATTCGTATAGAACATGAGATTACCGGAATAATTAGAATCAGGAACAACTGTTATTGCTGATACATCAATGGCATTGCCATCCGATTTCACCCAAGAACTGCCGTTCCATTTAGCATCACTATTAACGTATGCGACCTGAATCTTCGTGTCATTTGCTGAAGCTTCAATATTAACACCAGCTTTTGTAAAAATACGAGTCAAGCGTCCATTCGTCTTTCCATCCGCATTCTGGCTTCTAGAAGGCATCAAAATGTAAAGTTTCTTTCCGTAATTGCCTTTAAAATGAATATCCTGAACAAACATATCAAACCAAGTATGTTCATTCTTGATATCTTCATCTGTAATAGGCGGAACATGAATAAACTGGACTTCACCGTAGTAGCTTGAGTTCAAATCTACAGCAGGCTCCCATACAATGCCAGATTCATCAAATAACGGGACTGTAAGATCATAATCTGGTCTTGGGTCATCTTTTGGGCATTGGCTAAAAGCACCATCCAGATTCACAATAGACGGATCTGGGAAATCCGCGTTCCAATCGGCATAGACCATACCTTTTTTCTGTTTAGAATCGTTATTTTTGTGGGCGTTCTCAATAAAGCGATTTAGCGTCCAGACATAATCGTTAAATTGAGAGTTCCTATTCGGCATGCCAAAATTAATCGAGCCTTCAAAGCAGATATTTCCATCATATCGAGAATTTTCGACTTTATACCAATCGGACAAATAAAGGTTTCTCGCATAAATCGACCCCCCAATCAAGGAATCTTGTTTGGCATCGCCCTTTGCAAAAATAATATCACGACCCGAAACTATCGGGCCCCCAAGAGTATGACCGTAATCGTTGAAAATAATATCGCCTTTAGCCGTTCCTGTATAGCCACTCGTTTCGGCAATTCTAAAATCATGTTTATTGAAAACAACTTCATTGGTTCCCCAGAGCTTATACTTCATAAGCCGGTTCCAGAGTTTCTGACCCTCGTCTTCGTCAGTAATACGAGCACCGCCGTCCTCAAAATATAATGGGTCCAACGTGACGACAACGCGTTCAACGGCAGGCTCAGTCGATTGAGCCGAGGCTGGCACAACATACCCAAATGCCAGCAAGAATGAACCTAGAATGGTTCTGAATGTAAACTTTCCTTTTTTCATAACATACCCCAACTATAAAAAACAACAAGCCCAAAACACCTATTACTGAATATAGTAACATTTTTTTAACAGTAAAACATTAGTTACGAAGATTACGCGAAAAAAGGTACAAAAACGAGACCATTTTGCCCACTTTCGTGTAAATTATCACAAAATTTGTATTATATAGGAACAATTTGTTCCACATGAGTTCAAAAAAATCCTTGCAAAAAACGAATTCTGATTCTATATTTGCGAGTCCTAGGCCCTGCGCAATGATTATTTGCGGGCAACTCGCCAGGGCGAAAGCAGCAACGGACTTGCGGATCTTTATGTGCTCAGGTAGCCTAGGATTTTTTATATTGCGCCCGGCAAGGGCGTTTTTTATTTAAAGAACGTCACTGGATTCTTCGCTACGCTCAGAATGACGTTGCATCAATCCACGGCCTACTAACCACAGCTTACTGATATCATGATTCTTTGGACGATTCGACATACAAAGCCTTACAATCCTAACGATGTTTGTTACGGGAGACTGGACTTCGATGTCTCCCCCACGTTCGAAGAAGAATCCGACGGCGCCATCAAGGCGCTTCTTGAAGCAAATGCCAAGCCGACGCGCTTGTTTTCGAGCCCGCTTATACGTTGCCTGAGGCTTGCGGAAAAGGCATCCGCGGCCACCGGTCTAGCCATCGAAAAAGAACCTGCCATCATCGAGCTCAACTTCGGCACATGGGAAGGTCAAAAGCTGACAGCGGTTCCCCGTTCGGAGATGCACGCCTGGATAAACAACCTCCGCGGGTACCGGTTCCCCGAAGGCGAGAACTTCTACGATATCGACGAACGCGCCGGGAAATTCCTCGACTCGCTCCCCGACGAGGGCGAATTCCTGTGCATCACGCATGCGGGAGTAATCGCCGCATTGCAGCATTCGCGGTGCGGACTACCGGACGAGGTCTTCGCCGAAGGAATGTACAGTTACGCCATGGTAACGAAGTTTGAATTTACTCGTAACGAAGATGGGAAGTTCTACGGAACGTTTACGAAGCTGCACGACGGAATCCCGATGCCGAAGCTGAAGATGGGCGTTTAGACGAATGGTTCATTGACTGGATCCTTCCCCTCTTACGAGGGTCAGGATGACGTTTTTAGCAGAATAACTGTAAAAGTGAACTGAGTAAGGGGCCCGTCCCCATACGCGGATTATGACAACATAAGTGCCGACGCTGGAAGCGTCAACCACGAAGTAGTCAAAGAGTACAAGTCAAGGGTGACAAAGTAAGCACTAAAAATCAAATGACATGACAGCCTGGGCGCCGCCATCGAAATTTGGAACAAGCGCTAAATGCAGGGGATTATCAAAATCGCTCAGGAGCGCATCAACAGCGGCATCGGCAATAGAGTATAAATAAATTAACACTCCGCCCCAAATATACGTGTTGCGGTTTTTGCGGTAATATGTCACGCGCTCAGTGATGCGGTCGTATTCTTCGGACCCCAGGCTTTCCTTTTCGACCAAATGTTTACGGTCAAGGTAATAGTTGACCATGTTCTGCGAAGTCCAAACACTCACCGCAGCCCCAAGAATTCCCATATAGACCAGGCCCGCCTTGCCAAAGTCTCGATTGAAAATCTGGCCGCCTCCCGGCAAGAGTGCCCAAAGCACTGCAGTTTTCATATCACGATATTCGTTACTTCTGTGATTGTTGTTGTACCAAATGCCAAACGTATCGAACATGCCATAAAGGTGAATCCCGATAAGCCATGCCAGTTCCGCCTTGCGCACGTCTTCCTGTTCCATTTTCTTGTCGCTCTGCGCGCGTACGCGTTCCAGGAACTCCAATCGTTTGTCGTGATAATACAGGACGCTGTCACGGGCCAATCCATTTTTGCGAGCTTCCAAAACCTTCGTTGTAAAATAGAGAACCGAATCCTGGAAGGGTTGAGCACGCTCCAACAGTCTATCCCGCTGGAAAGACCTGTTGAAAAAGATGTCGTATATCAGCAAGCCTTCAATGCCTGTCAGGAACCCGCCACGGACGTAATGCTCCGTGTAATACTGGCCGCCACCGGGGAGCAGGCTAAAGAGCATGGCGTACTTGAGGGAATTGCGCTTTGTCGGGATGTCCCATTCGTTCACGGGGAGCGTGTCGATGGCGACAATGCCCGTCTTGCCTTTGACTAGCGGAGTCGTCGTTGTTTCAAAATCCACTTCGGGAGGCTCGTCCATCGCCACTTCGTCCTCGGATTCTTCGTCCGGTTCCGGTACTGGCGATTCGTTTTCGACGCGAGCGGAATCTGCCAAAGAATCTGCCCGTGCTACACTATCCACTACGTTTTTCCCTTGATTCAAACTATCGGCAAAAACCGATGCCGGAGTCTCAGCCAAAATGGGCACGCACATCAGGAGAAGTGCTATTATGGTGGATTTTAGAGTCATTTGCGGCGAATATAGAAAAACGCAAAGAAACAGGCGGGTCAACGAAATGAAAGTTATTTACTTTTTGCAACGAAAAAAAAGAATGCGTTTTTGCAAAGGGGTATGTATCTGTAATTGAAACTGTGTAAGCTGATCCCGGCACAAGGCCGGGATGACAACGCTATGAGAACCGTTACTGGATGCTTCGCTATGCTCAGCATGACGATGCACAAAGGCCGGGATGACAACGCTATGAGAACCGTTACTGGATGCTTCGCTATGCTCAGCATGACGATGCACAAAGGCCGGGATGACATTGCAAAGGCGAAAAAAAAATTTTATGTTTTTTAAAAAATGTCTGTTTTTGACAGCTAACGTTTTTAACTTATGGGTGTAATGATGAACGAAACAATCAATATCGAACACGAAATTCACGAGCTTGCCTTGAAAATCAAGGAAGAACTGATCAAGCGCGGCGAGATGATGGCTACGGCGGAATCCTGCACGGGCGGGCTTATCGCATCGAGCATTGTCAACGAGCCGGGTTCTTCTGCTATCCTCAAGGGAGGTGTCGTCGCCTACCAGAACGAAGTCAAGCACGACCTGCTCGGCGTAAGCGACGAGATTCTCGCGAAATACGGTGCCGTGAGCGAACAGAGCGTGAAAGCCATGGCCGAAGGCGCCCGCAAACTATTCCACTGCGAATGGGCGGTCGCCACGTCGGGAATCGCGGGCCCAACAGGCGCCGTTCCGGGAAAACCGGTCGGTACAGTATGGATGTGTGTCGCCAATAGTTTGCAAAATGAAGCCTTTTGCGAAATTTTTGCAGGAAATCGAGAACAAATCCGTGAAAAAAGCGTGTATAAGATAATGAGCAAGCTACTTTTTTTGTTAAATAGCCAAAAAAGCACTTGCACAAAAGTTCACTAATTAGTATATTAACAAAAAACAAAAGAAAAACGGAGTAAAAAAATGGCCAAAAAAGCAACAACACCCACAAGCAACCTTTCCAGCGAAAAGGCAAAAGCCGTCGAAGCGGCAATCGCCCAAATCGAAAAGAACTACGGTAAAGGTTCCATTATGGCCCTCGGTCAACAGCCAGTCGAAGATATCCCGGTCATCCCGACAGGGTGCATCCAGCTAGATATGGCACTTGGCGTAGGCGGGTTCCCCCGCGGACGCATCATCGAAATCTACGGACCGGAATCTTCCGGTAAGACGACGCTTGCCTTGCATGCGATTGCCGAAGCGCAAAAGCTTGGCGGCGTGGCGGCGTTCATCGACGCGGAACACGCTTTTGACGCGGTCTATGCCCGCAAGCTCGGCGTCGATATCGAATCGCTCCTCGTCTCGCAGCCGGATACCGGCGAGCAGGCACTGGACATCGCCGAAACGCTCGTGCGTTCTGGCGCCATCGACATCATCGTCGTCGATTCTGTGGCTGCACTCGTCCCGCAGGCTGAAATCAACGGCGAAATGGGCGACAACCACGTGGGTCTGCAGGCCCGCCTGATGTCGCAGGCGCTCCGCAAGCTCACCGGCATCCTCTCCAAGTCGAACACCTGCATGCTGTTCATCAACCAACTCCGCATGAAGATTGGCGTGATGTTCGGCAACCCGGAAACGACGACTGGCGGTAACGCACTGAAGTTTTACGCCACGCAGCGTATCGACATCCGCCGCATCGCCGCCATCAAGAACGGCGAAGAAGTCATCGGCAACCGCACCCGCGTGAAGATTGTAAAGAACAAGGTCGCCGCCCCGTTTACGCAATGCGAATTCGACATCCTGTACGGTGCAGGCATTTCACGCGAAGCGTCCATCCTCGACCTCGCCTGCGAACTGGACATCATCCAGAAGAGCGGCTCCTGGTTCAGCTACAACAACGAACGCATCGGCCAAGGCCGCGAGAACACTCGCCTGTTCTTGAAGGACAACGTAGAACTCTGCAACGAAATCGAACAAAAGATTCGCGAAAGCATGAAGGACGTGGAGCTCTTCAAGCTTGGTGAAAACGACGCCGTTGACCTTGGCGATGACGGTGACGGAGAAAGTATCCAAGACGAAGGCTAAACCGTGTAAGACGGCCCGGCACAGACCAGGGTGACAAACGCCAACTGCCTACCGTCCACTTCCTACTGCCTACTACTTAAATTTCTTCCTGAAAAAACATAAACCCCGGTTCTTCCTTTTTTAGCCATTTGGGATGCGCCGGGGTTTTCTTTTTATGCTTGCGTTACGGAACTTTAACCATAAAAAATAACGGATATGTCATAAATTTATCTATATTCAAAATATATGATTCAAGACATAAAATTAACAGCTGTCGTTGTCTGCATTGCGGCAATTTCGCTGATGGCGCAAAGCGACAAGCAAAAAGTTTGCCCACGTCTTTTAACGAACGCCCCCATGATCGTGAACATCGAAGGCCGGTTCGTCAACGAACAGAAAAACAGGACCAGCGCATCCATCGAATGGAGACACCACAACGAAACCCTCGACACGTTTTTTGTAAACCTTTACGACAGCCCCTCGTTCACGTTCATTACGGCGGGCAGCTACCGCTACATGCTCATCGGTGACTCTAAGGTCAAGCGCCAACTCGGCTTGCACCACCTCAAAGAGAAAATCGGAAAGACTCCTCTAAGACTCGACGACCTGGAACTCCTGGCAAACGGATTTTTCAAGTGCCCCGATTCGACAAGACTGAATATGCCGAACAGCATTCTTGCGACAGCGTACTCCAACATGTGGTGGAGTCTCGTCACCGACTCGCTCCCGAATCCGGAAAAGGTTGTAATGCACGGAGCATCCAAGAACCGCTATTTCACCATTTCGAACTGGAAATCCTACGCAGGCGAACTACTGCCTACACTCGTGAATGTCGCAAGCGGCGACTACGGCGGAAACCTCTGGATTCGCTCTGCCTACCCGGCGCAGGCTTTAGAGGCGGACCCGCTACGCAAGTTGGAGAAACCCAAGATTCTGTTCCCGGTTCCCAAACTATTCAGAAAAATTACTGCTATGGAAGGGGAAAGAAAAATACCCCTTATACTCAAGTTGAATAAGCAACTGTTGGGCGAATGACCCATTGTAGAAACGCTTTTTATCGCGGCTCCACATGCCGGCCTTGACAACGAAATTGCGAAGTCCGTCCTTCCACGAGATATGCGCGCCGAGAAGGCCCATTCTGTAGCTTAACGATTCCTTCTTGACGCTACCGCCACTGCGCAAGAGCCCCGTCTTGAGATACAGGCATTCATACACTGCGGCTACATGTTCGGTCAACGGCAGGCGTCCGAAGCTCTGGATTTCGACGATGTAATCTCGGCTAAATACAGGAATATTTCGTTCATAATCGTAGCTTTTTCCCTCGAAATCCGTGCTGATGTCGGTGAGCACGTAATGGGCGCCAACCCCAATAAGGCCTCCATGCGGAAGACTAAAGCTTAGTTCCAAGTTGATGTCAAAGAGCTGGACATAGTCAAAATCCGAATTCCCGATGTTTTCAAAGATGTAATCGGAATTCCAGGTATCGGCGATGCGCCCGCCACCCTTGACATCGGCATTGACCATCTCCAGGTTCGACTTGAAGTAGAAGTAGCTCTCATAGGTAAAGCCGACCTCGATTTGCGGATTCACCTTGAAAGGCCTAATCCCAAGCCCGGCACGGAATCCTCCATAAAACGGGGAAAGCTCGATAGAGCCATCCATCTTGAGGTACGACGACAAGTTGCCGATCGGGTCCCCGTAATTCAGTGGAGACAGAGGTTCAAGCCACGTATAGCGCATACCGACGGACGCCTGCGGTACCCATTGCCCCCAGACAATCGGCATATTCACCATTCCGCCCCAAGAAAGGTTCGGTCCATAGCGGAACCCAACCAAATTAGACTGGTCAACACTTATCACGCCGAAGCACAAAGAGCCCAAAAGCGCCACATTAAGTAAAATAATTTTAAACAAATCATTAATCTTATTCATTTCAGTGTAAAATCTAAAAATTATTTAGCTACTTGCTCAATAAATTCTTATTTTGAGGTCATCAAATACAAGGAGATCCAATGAAATTTTCACATCTGTGCGCTATATCCTTTGGTGCACTCATGCTCTTTGGATGTACGAACAACAAGTATTCTTCCCCTGTGCTGATTGAACGCGGCGTAGGCCAGAACGAATACGAACGCGAGTACTTCATTTCCAAGGAAAGCATGGGCATCGACAAGCACTTGCAGAACACCTTCAAGCAAGGCTACATCGAAGAAGGCATGACTACCGACATGGTAAACCTTCTGTGGGGCCCACCCGATATAGAAAAGTCCGATGGTCTTATCTGGGAATACTACACCCGCGAAGAAAAGCTCATCACTCGCTTGTTCTGGAAGTACCCGGAACAGGCCCGTTTGAAAGGCTACGAAGCTGAAAAGGTCCTCGACAAAATCGAAGGCGACCGCTACGGTGGATCTCCTCCGCCGACCTCCAGCCGTTCGAGCAACTACGATCACTAGTTTGTTGAGTTCGTAGTTCTGAATTACTTGTTACTGGGGCGGCTTCGCCGCAGTTATGAGTTCTAAGCTACTAGTTACTAGAAATGTTCTTATTGCAATCACTAGTAACTTCTAACTAGTAACTAGTAACTAAATAAAACTGCACCCCTTGGTTTAACCGCCGAGGGGCGTTTTTTTTTATACGGGGTGACATTCGCAAAAGGATTTTCTACATTTACGCGCGTTAAATTTTAAAACAACTCAAGGAGTTAATTATGCGTCAGTATATCATTGCTGGTAACTGGAAGATGAACAAGACGGTGAGCGAATCCGTTCAGCTCGCCAAGGATATTGTGGAAGCTGTCAAGGACGTGAAGAAGACCGAAGTGGTCATTGCCCCGACTTATCTCGCCGCCGCCAAGGTTGCCGACGTCATCAAGGGTACGAATGTCAAGCTCGCTATCCAGGACATCCACTGGAAGGACCAGGGCGCATACACCGGTAAGGTTTCCATCGACATGGTCAAGGAAATCGGTGCCGAATACGTGATTATCGGCCACTCCGAACAGCGTCAGTACTTCCACGAAACGGAAGAAACGGTGAACCTCAAGGTCAAGAAGACTCTCGAAGCCGGTCTCAAGCCGATTATCTGCATCGGTGAAACTCTCGACCAGCGTCAGGGCGGCATCCTCAAGGAAGTGATTGGCCTCCAGGTCAAGGGCGCTTTCAAGGACGTTTCTGCCGAAGACGCCGCCAAGTGCGTTCTCGCATACGAACCTGTTTGGGCAATCGGCACTGGCGTTACCGCTACCGACGAACAGGCTGAAGAAACTCAGGCCTACGTCCGCTCCGTTGTCAAGGAAATCTACGGCGAAGCTGTTGCAGAAGGCATGCGCATCCAGTACGGTGGCTCCATGAAGGGCGCCAACGCAGCCGGCCTCCTCGCTCAGAAGGACATCGACGGTGGTCTTATCGGTGGTGCAGGCCTCAAGGCAAACACCTTTATGGAAATCATTGCCGCTGCCGAAGCCAAGTAACATTTAACGAAAGGAACATCACAAATGGCAACTCTCTTTTGGGTATTGATCGTCCTCCACGTGTTTCTCTGCCTTTTCCTCTCCCTCCTCGTTCTCGTGCAGAACGACAAGATGGGCGGCCTGGCAGGGCTCGGTGGCATGACTTCGCAATCAGCATTCTCCACCGCCGGCGCAGCGACTTTCATCCAGAAGCTGACCCGTGTCGTTGCTGTGATTTTCTTCATCGTGGTTTTCGCTCTCGGCCTCATCACGGCTAAGCAGGACCAGGTGGTTGAACAGTCCACCATGCAGAAGGCAACTAGCCAAAACGCTGCCGAACAGGCTCCGGAAGTTCCGGCTCTCCCGGCAACGTTCAACGCTCCGGCTACCGAAGCTCCGGCTGCCGACGTCAAGGCTGAAGCTGCTCCTGCAGCGGAAGCTCCGGCTGCCACCGCAGCAGAGGTGAAGGCAGAAGCACCTGCAGCCCCGGCCCCAGAAGCCGCTCCGGCAGCAGCTCCGAAGGCCAAGAAGAAAGCCGCGAAGTAACGATTTCGGTCGCTCGTTTGTTCGAGCAGCCTGACCGCATTCAGAAGTCCGCCCTTGTTGGGGCGGACTTTAATGTTTAAACAAAGTAATAGACGATGTACCAACGGAGTGCTTTCAAAACCATTTCATGATCGGTCTTGGCGCCTACTTTTGGTAAGGGTTGCTATTTTTAGGTGAAAAATTTAGAGGTTTTTATGCAGAATACACTTGTTTCTCCGGTTGGAATTTTGGGCTTTGGCGTTGAGGGTCAAAGCACGTTGCGTTACCTATTCCGCGAAGGCGTCAAGGACATTGTCGTGATGGACAAGAATCCTGTGACGCTCCCGGAAGTGCCCGCTGGCGTGAACGTCAAAGTCTGCAGCGGCGAGAACTATTTGGACGGACTCAAGGACTGCGTGACGGTCGTACGTTCGGCAGGCGTTTATCCGATGAGCAAGGAGCTGTTCCAGTTCCAGATGAACGGCGGTCTCATGACGAGCCAAATTCAGTTGTTTTTGGAACAAACTCGTTCTGCAAAAGTGGTCGGCGTGACGGGAACGCTCGGAAAGGGCTCTACCGTGAGCATGATTAGCCACATTTTGGACAAGTGCGGCAAGGCTAATGCGATTGGCGGAAACTTTGGCGTGCCGGCACTGGACTTGCTCGAAGATGAAACTCCGGACCGTATTAGCATTTTGGAACTTTCGAGTTTCCAGCTAATGACTTTGTCCGTATCGCCAGACGTGGGCGTTGTTTTGCGCGTTTCGACGGAACATTTGGACTGGCACAAGAGCGTTGAAGAATACCGCGATGCAAAGGCCAACCTAGTGCGCTGGCAAAAGCGCGAAGGCACGTGCGTTTATCTGAAAGACGCCGAACCAACAGCAAAGATTGCCGCCGAAAGTCCGGCTAAGACAAAGTACGCCATTAGTTTGGCAGACGGCGCTAGCGCTGGCAACGGCGATGCCGTGATTGAAGGGGCAACGCTTACGATTGGCGGCAACACGCTATACCTCGCCGACTGCAAAGTGCGCGG
>JAFWRL010000015.1 GCA_017520105.1 Fibrobacter sp. | reverse complement strand
CCCTTGACACTGATCAAAAATTAATCTACACTGGGGCGCCCAAAATGGTTCTGTAGCTCAGTTGGTAGAGCAGTGGACTGCAAATCCGCGTGTCGTTGGTTCAATTCCAATCGTAACCACGAAAAAACCTCGATGAAAATCGAGGTTTTTTCTTTATTTTCGGCATTTTTTACCATTCCGCCCCCCCCAAAGGCCAACATAAATGGAAAAAAATTCTGACGTGACATGGCTCACATCAGAATTCCTAAGTTCTACCGACTACGCTTTCACGGGAGGCAAAAGCCCTTTTTTGACGAATTCGCCATCGGGCTTATAGCAAGAATAGAACTCGTCCCAGTGGTCCATCAAGATGTCTATCAGCTCCGGCTGGAAATATGTTCCCCTGGACCTCAGCATTTCTTCTTTCACGCGTTCTTCGGACCAGGCAGGCTTGTAGCAACGAGGGCTCGAAAGAGCATCCAGGACATCCGTCACAGAGCAAATGCGCGCCGCCCGCGGAATCTGTTCGCCCTTGACCCCATCCGGATAGCCCGTCCCGTCCCAGCGTTCATGGTGGGCGCCAGCAATATCGGCTGCCATGCAGAGCAGCTCCGTCTTCGAATCGCGGAGCAAGGTCCGGCCAATAGCGGAATGGCTCTTCATTTGGCTGAACTCTTCCGGAGTGAGGCGCCCCGCCTTTTTCAGCACCATGTCCGAAATACCGACCTTCCCAAGATCGTGCAACAGGGAGGCGTAATAAATCAGTTCCTGCTGACTCTCGGAAAGACCAAAATAGCGGGCCAATTTCAATGAAATTTCAGCAACGCGATGAATATGGTCCCCGACCTCCTGGCTGCGGAATTCAGAAACCTCACCCAAAATGCGGATGAGTTCCATGTGCGCGGACTTCAATTCTTCGGCCTTGTGCTCCAGCTCCTTCGCATAGCGTTCCAAAGTTTCCGCACGCAAAGCCGATTCTATCGTTTTTGCAGAATAAACCGAAATCAGTTTAAGGCGTTCCAAATCTTTCTTGGAAAAGAAAACGTTTTCGCCAACTTTGTTGATGGCCTGGAACACGCCCATGACGCGCCCGTCACTTTCCAAGGGCATCGTCATCACCGATGTCGTATGGTAGTGGTTTTTCAAATCGCTACGGCGGTCGAACCTGGAATCGCGGTAAGCGTCGTCAATCAAGAGAGGTTCGCCCGTTTTCAAGGAATACCCGACAAAGCCAGCCGAAAGCGGAATGCGTAATTCATCTACGCCATGCGCGACCTTGGTCCACAGTTCGTTTCGCTCCTCATCAATCAGCCAAAGAGAGCAGCGGTCCGCCTGGACAATTTGGCGTCCCAAATCCGCCATGAGCACCAAGAGACTGTCCGTCCTATGCTCTGCGGCAATCTTGGGCATATACTCGAACAGGAGGGCAGCGACCTTGCTGTCCCCGAGATCGGTATATTCGTCTTGAATCCTCATCGTGTGTAAAAAATAGTTAATCTTGCTTAAAATGCAACGTATTATTGACGATAACTCACAAATTTTTCTATTCTTTGGCGCACCCATTGGAGGAATAGGCTAATTGGTAAGTCAGCGGTCTTGAAAACCGCCGCCGTAAGGCTTGGGGGTTCGAGTCCCTCTTCCTCCGTAAAAGGCTCCCTTCGGGGAGCTTTTTTCAATTCTCGCAAAGTATCCAACCCACTGTTTACCGCCTACTGCCTACTACAGTTCCGCAGGAACCTCTCGTCTCTAGTCTCTCGTCTTTCGTCTAAACACATCCCAGTCCGCACGGATGTCCGCAGCAAAGTCCGCAACCGCCGTCGAAGGTTCGTCGTAAAGCAGCGTGCAGACCTTGAGCGGGAGCGCAAAATCGTCTCCAAACGCAGCCAGACACGCCGAAGTCGTCGCCCCCGTCGTAAACACGTCATCGACCACGACTACACTTCCCCGCTCCGGGCACTTCCGCAACCGCGCAGCCTCAAACGCCCCCGCCACATTCAGTTCGCGCTCTTCCTTCGAAAGTTTCGTCTGCGAAACAATGAACGACTTGCGCTTGAGCCAGCGACAAACCTTACCGCCAGTTGCAGTCGCAAGCGCCGCCGCCAAAAGCTCCGCCTGATTGTACCCCCGTTCGCGATACCTCGCATGATGGAGCGGGACCGGCACAAAATAAAGCGGCTGCGCAAGCATCGTGAGTTCCTGCCCCACAAGCCCATTTTTAACAACCGAAGAACGGCGCACCATGTACGACGCAAGCCCCGGAATGTTGCGATACTTGAGCGCATGAACAAGGCGCCTAGTCAAGGGCCGCATCGGGAATAGGCAAAACGCATCTTCATTCGGGAATTTTGGTGAACACGATTCCCGCGCAAGTTCCGCCGCACAGGCAGGACAAAGCCACGGGTCCAACCGCTCCGACGAAGTCCCGCACCCCAAGCACTCCATCCCAAAAACAAAATTTGCAACGGTCCGCAAAACGTCCATTCAAGCCTCCTGTTATAACGGAGACGCAAAACACGCCCCTTCTTTATAACACGCTTTTTTCAGGCATTTGGACTGTAAATTTTTTGAAAATTATTACTGAGCCGAAGAGTTTTGAACTTGCTCAAAACCGGGGTCACTGAGCCAAGGCCGGGGTGACAATGCGATTGCTGTCATGCCGGTCGGAGCCTGTTCTGAGCGTAGTCGAAGGATGCCGGCATCGGTTGTTCTGTTTAAACAACTGACCCCGTGACGGAGCACGGGGTGACAGAGCGAGGATAACGTCACTGGATTTTTCGTCTATAACCGCGTAGCGGCGCTTTTTCGTCTGAAACCTACTTGCTTCCCTGATAACGTAAGCACATCAGAAGCCCCACGAGGAACATGCAGACAAGCGCAAAGGAACCGCCATACGAGAGGAACGGCAGCGGGAGTCCGGTCACCGGCATAAGCCCTATCGTCATCGCGATATTCACCGTGATATGGAACAGGAAAATCGTACATGCACCCATTGTCAAAAGCGTCACGAACGGGTCGTCGTTCGTCTTGCAAATCGAAGACGCGCGCCACAGAAAAAGCGCAAACAGGCCAAGAACCGTCGCACACCCGACAAAGCCGAACTGTTCACCAAGCACGCTAAAGATAAAGTCCGTATGTTCTTCGGGCAAGAACGAAAGATTCGTCTGGGAACCGTTGCCAAAGCCCTTGCCACCAACACCGCCGCTTCCGATAGCCGTCAGCGACTGAAGCACCTGGTAGCCATCGCCCAGCGGGTCACTCATCGGATCGAGGAACGTGTTCACGCGTTTTTGCTGGTGCGGCGCCAGCATATTCCAGACCATCGTACTTGCATACCCCGCCAAGATGTTCGTCGCGATAATCACACCTGAAAGTTTTTTGGACAAATGCCTGCGGATAACCGACAGAACGACCAGACAGATGAGCACGCCCCATAAGACCTGGAACACCATGGACTGCGAATGCGAAAACAATACCGAAAGTACGGGACTCAGAATCAGGAACATGTCCGTAAATGTGAGTCCTGCGAAAAAGAACCCGACTAGAGTAATCGCCGTAAACACGAGAGCCGTACTCAAATCCGGCTGCTTGAGCACAAGCGCAAAAGGCACAATAAAAAGCCCTAGAGGAACGGCAAAGCTCTTGAGCTTAAACAGACTAACAGGGTGTTTTGAAAGCCAATACGAGATGATGATCAGATAAGCTATTTTGGCAAATTCCGAAGGCTGGAGCTTGATGATTTTCAAGTCAATCCACCGGCCAGCCCCCTTGACATCCCCCGCGAAAAATAGCACAAACACCAGCATGACAAGCGCTATCACGTAAGACGGGACTGCCGCCCGCTTGAGCCAATCAATTTTTACAAAAATAAGTCCCACCGCGATAGCGATTCCACTCACGAAGTATATGATTTGCCTGAACCAGAGTGAATCGTAAACAACGATTTCCTCGTTAACCGTCGCCGAATAGACAAGCGAAACGCCACAGGTCATGAGAGCAATCGTCACCCCGATAAAGAACCAGTCAAACTTTAGCGACTTGTCCAAAAAACGCCCGGAACTCATTTATCTTCCTCCTTCCCAAAGAAGGCCATCATGACCTTGCGGGCAATAGGGGCCGCCATAGATCCGCCGCCGCCAGCCGCTTCCAAAACCACGGCAACAGCAATTTGCGGGTCATCGAGAGGCGCCACCGACGCAAACCAGGCATGTGTTTTTTGTCCCTTTTTCCATTCACCCGAGCCGGTCTTTCCGCCCACGCGAATTCCGGGAACGGCACCCCTCTTTCCGGTTCCGCCCGGATGGTTCACCACGGAATCCATCGCATTCATCAACACGCGGTGTGTCTCGGGTTTCATCGTCCCCGAACGGATGATTTCAGGTTCAAATCGGCGCACCACGTTGCCCTGGGCATCGCGCAGTTCCTTCATAAAATGCGGGCGATAGACTCCCTTATTCGTCGCAAGCGAGCCGACAAAGACGGCTTGCTGCAATGGAGTCACCATCTGTCCCTGCCCAATCGAAAGATTCAGGATAAGCCCGCGCGCCCAACGCCAACCCAACCGCTTGTTCCGCTGGTTGAATGACGCCGAATCCGGGAGCCAGCCGGCACGCTCCCCCGGGATATCCACGCCGAGCAGCTTTTCGCCGTAGCCAAAACGGCGCGCAAATTCGTTTATACGGGCCATGTCTATTTCAAGACCCGCCTGGTAAAAATACACGTCGCACGAAAGGCGCAACGCATGAACGACATTCAAGTTTCCATGCACGCCCCAGCATTTCTGGAATCGGGCCCCGTACTGGTAGCCACCAATACAGGATCTCGGGTAATACTTCGTCTCCGAGATGATGCCGTTTTCGAGGCCCGCACCAGCCGTCACCAGCTTGAATACGGAAGCCGGCGGGTAAATGCCCGCAATCGCCCGGTTGTTGAGCGGACGCAACGTATCAAGAGCCACATGCGCCCAGCCCTTGTTGCGTTCGCGGCGTTTCAGCGAAAAGATGTTCGGGTCCAGACGTGGCGAAGAAACCATCGCCAAAATTTCACCATTGCGGGGATCAATCGCAACCAAGGCTCCCCTTGCCGTATCGGGAATCGCTGCTTCGGCCACCTTCTGCAATTTCAAATCAATCGTCGAAACCATATGAAGCCCGGGCTTGGGCTCTATCAACGCTCCGACATCCGAAAGCGTACGCACTTCGCGTCCCGAAGCATTGACCTCGACGAGTTTGAGTCCATTCGTCCCGCGAAATTCCTTGTCGTATTCCTGTTCCAGTCCCTTTTGCCCGATGCGGTCCCCCTGCGAATACGTGGCGTACTCCGGGAGTTTCAGCTGTTCTTCCGAAATTTCGCTCGTGTAGCCCAGCACGTGCGAAGCAAGCGTCCCATACGGGTATTCTCGGCGGGATTCGATAATCACGGAGACACCCGGCAGTTCCGTCGAATGTTCTTCAATCACCGCCACCTGTTCCATCGTCGCATCTTCCAAAATGCGAACCGGACGAGTCTTCACCCAGCGAATCCTCTGGAACGCCGTATCGAGCGAAAGCGAATCAAAAAGGCGCGTCCCCGTCGAATCCCGGATATCGAGGAGTCTCCTGAAGACGGAATCCCTATCGGCCTTTTTCTTGGGCATTTCGAGCGCCTGGAGGGCTATCTGGTACGAAGGGCGGTTCCGCACCAGCACATTTCCGTTCCGGTCGTAAATGTAGCCGCGGTCCGCAATCAGCTCTATTCGACGCAAGCGGTTATTCTCGGAGCGCTGGAAGTTCTCTTCGTAATGGATGTACTGCAACGAAAAAAGCTTGAACAGAATCACCAGAAAAAGAATGAACGCCCCGGTCAGAAAAATCAGGACATTCCAGTTCCTGCGGATACGAGCCTCATTTTCCGACGTATCGTTATACATTCGACTTCTTCCCCGAGAAGAGGTAGAATAAAATACCTCCGATAACCAAGGTATAAAGGCATTCCGGAACCGTTTTCGTAAAGAACAAGTTCGTCACGACATCCTTTTCAAGCCCCGTAATGAGGAAATAGAACAAGTCGTTCACAAAGAACGCAAGCGCGAGGACCCCGATTTTGGCAGGCACGTACAAAGTGAGGAAATGCTCTTCGAGCTGCCCTACGGCAAACCCCACGATGGTCATCGCGATTGAATTGGCGCCAAGCCACTCCACCGGAGCATAGACATCCTGCGTAAACCCCGCCAGAAAGCCCCATAAACAGCCCGTAGCGGCCCCGAAGCGAAGCGCCACGGATACAACGAAGATTACCACAAAATCGGGCCCTACGCCCAATATCTGAAGCCACTGGCCCGCAGTCGATTGTATAGCGAACACCAGAACAAACAGCAAAAGCGTCTTTAGCCATCCACCGTTACTCATTGAGCAACTCCTGGATTATCCAATCCGGTTCCTTTTGCATCACGAACACTTCTTCCAAGGTGGAAAATTCCTGGAAAGGCAGCACATCCATAAGGCTCATCACGTCCAAATCCGCCTTGCGAACCTTGTGTACCGTGCCTACCGGGATTCCCTTCGGGAAAATGCCGCCAAGCCCCGACGTAATGAGCGTATCGCCCTCGGCAACGCCCGCATGGGACGGAATCATCGCCGAAAGCAGATGACCATCTACGGACTCCAAAAAGCCCACCACGCGAGTACGGCGCTCCAGCACGGAGAGCTTCAAGTTCGGATCGACAAGGAGCTGCACCCTGGAATGCGTCAGCATCGCCTTGGATATTTTCCCGACAAGCCCGTTCATCGACATCACCGGCATGTTCTCCTTGACCCCATGATGCGTTCCACGGTTGATGACAAGCGTCGTCAGAAAACGACCGGGGTTATGCCCCACCACGCGAGACGTCACAATCGGGAAATCCCACTTGTCGTCGAAGCGCACGAGCGTGTGGAGCCTCGCCAGTTCCTGCAGCCCCTCGCTTGCGTGATAGGTCTCCTGGCGCAACCTCGCGTTTTCCGCTTTCAAATGCTCGTTCTCCGCCTGCAAGGACTTAAAGTCGTTGACAGACGAAATCAACAGTTGCACGGGATAGAACACCGTCGAGAGCGCCTTATCGACAACGCTTTGGCGTACCTCCGTGGAGGCCTCGTGCATAAGAATCCCTAAAACGAGAAAAAAGGCAAAAGCGACAACGCCATGCCTTTGGGTAAATAAATCGACAATAAAGCGAAAAGCTCTAAGCATCGAAGTGAATTTTCAAAAATTACGTCGAAGATGCTATCAAGACCGGACGGTACTTGTCCAAGTCCTCAAGAATGCGGGCAGCGCCCTTGCAAACACACGTCATCGGATCGTCAATCACATTCACCGAGAGTCCCGTCTCCTTGCGGATACGTTCGTCGAGACCGCGCAACTGCGAGCCACCACCCGTGAGGATAATGCCCTTATCGTAAATATCAGCAGAAAGTTCCGGGAGCGTAATGCTCAAGGCCTGCTTCACGGCTTCGATAATCGCAGTCACCGGTTCGTTGATGGCTTCGCGGTTTTCGGCACTCCCGATAGGAATCGTGCGCGGCATACCGGCGATAAAGTCAAGGCCCTTGACCTGCATCGTCAATTCTTCTTCAAGCGGGCTTGCAGAACCAATCTGGATTTTGATTTGTTCAGCTGTGCTTTCGCCCACGCAGAGGTTGTACATCGTACGCAGGTAACGCACGATGGCTTCGTCCATCTCGTCACCGCCCACGCGCACGGAACCGTTGCAGTCGGACTTGTTAAGGGCAATCACGGCGATATCGGACGTACCGCCACCAATATCGACAATCATGTTGCCGACGGGTTCTTCGACCGGGATGCCCATGCCGATAGCGGCCGCCATCGGTTCGTGGACCAGGTGGACTTCCTTTGCGCCGGCCATCTTGATGGCGTCAATCACGGCACGCGTTTCCACTTCAGTAATCCCGTTCGGAACGCCAACCACCACACGCGGTTTTACCACCCACAACGGGTAGCGCAAAACACGCTTGATAAACGTCTGCAAGAGCGTCTCGACAAGCTCGAAATCCGCAATCACGCCGTCTCGCATAGGACGTATTGCACGGCTCTCGCCAGACGTACGGCCAAGCATTTTCTTCGCTTCGCCACCAATGGCAGTCACTCGATTGCTCTTGCGGTCAACAGCAATCACGGTCGGTTCGTTAATAACAATGCCCTGTCCAGCCACATGGACAAGCGTATTCGCGGTACCCAAATCGATACCGATATCGCAAGAAAAAAGTCCGAACAAAATTTAATCCTCTAAAGAAATATCCCGTCTTGAAATATAATTAAAAACAATCCCAATTTAACAATCAAGGCGTTTTATCTTTACCAAATTTTAGAACTTTGTAATAGCGGTCCCAATGCCTGCCATGAACCTCATAACGATACTTACGTTTGGCGTAAAGGGCCATGTTCCTGTAGATGTAAAAATCGACTTCAGCATACGCCGCATAGATTTCCGCCTCGGCGCCTTCGAACAACCTAAAATCACGAATCTTGTAGTACGGCTCTTCGAGCAAATCCTCTTTTTTCGTGTTCGCATTCAGGGCTTCCGCCACCATGAATTTCAAGTCTTCCTGCAAGTACGGAAGGAGTTTCTTTTCGATGCGTTCCGTCGGTTCGGAACAAGACGAAAAAAATAAAGCGAGAATCAATAGGGAGAAAATTTTCTTCATGGCTATAAAATAAAAAAAAGAAAAGCTCTAGATTGAGCTTTTCTTTTTTAGTTACTAGTTAATAGTTACTTCGCCCTACGGGCTAGTTACTAGTGATAGTTAAGAGTTACTAGAATTTAGTTACTAGATGCTAGAGAATCTTGAAAAAAATATCTAGTAACTAGTAACTTCAAACTCCTAACTGTGCCGAAAGCACCCTAGAACGAATACGTTGCAGAGATTCTGGAGAAGAGTCTGCCTTCGCCCTGGAACGGGTTCCTAAAGAGCAGGTCTTCAGCAACGGTCACGTCGATCTTCAACTTTTCTTCGATGTTGATGCCGAAACCGAAGCCGATGTGGTCCTTGGAGGTTCCGTCACCGAGCGGATTCGTGCTGAAGAAGTTGCCGTCTTCCTTGCAGATGCCGTACTTCTTGTCGTTGTACTTGTCTTCGTTCTTGCTGTTGACATTGCAGTCCGTGTAAAGGATGGATTTCTGGCCACCGACGCGGATAACGAACCAATCCCACCAGATGTTGCGTTCGATACCGAAGCTGATCAAGCCACCGACATCGGTACGTTCATCCCAGTGTTTATTGTCTTCGTTACGGGAATCATAGGTCCATGTCTTGGTTTCGGAGTCAAAAATCCAGTCATGAGCCTTTTTCTTATTCCAGACAAAGTCCAAGCCCATCCAGAAGAAACCTCTATCAAGAGCAACGTTGATACCGACGCCCACCTGGGCATGCTTTTCGTCCAGACCCGGAGCATCGATGAACTTGAGGTTCAAGGCCGGGACAAGTTCGCCGTTGATGGCGTCCATCGTAAAGAACGCACGGGACTTGATGAGGAAAGAGAAGTTTCCGTCGTCAAAGAAACTGTGGTGTTCCGGACCGTACTGGATACGGGCCAAGGCCAAAGAACCTTCCAAGTCGAAGGTAGGCGAAATCTGGAAGTTAAAACCACCGTCCGCCTGCACGATAGAAGCGTAGGCACCATCCTTAGCCTGGTAGTTGCCGTCTTCGCCCATATCGCCACCGTCCTGCTGTGCAATATACACATGCAAGCCCCAAGCGTTGCCGTTCGAAAGCGTACCGCCCAAGAAACCGTCAAAGTTCGTCACCGTTTCAGGAACAGCTGTACGTTCGCCACGTTCACCGATGACAACATCCGGCAAGTACTGGATCAGTTCGGCGTTAATACGGCCAAAGAGGCCACCGATAGAAATACGCGGATCCGGATTGTTGGCATCGCCAAGGGAAATAGCGAAAATGCCTCCGAAGTTCGGATGCTGCGGGTCGCGGTTCGTTCCGGTTTCAACATCCTGCGTATAGGGACCGAATTCGCCGATCAAGTAGTTGGAATAGAGGTTGATATTTGCCGGGTTATCAAAGATGCTCACGTCATCCATGATGTAAGTCGTATTCTTACCCATAGATTCGATACGAGCGAATGTTGCAAAGGCAGACCCTACACCAAGGATCCCAAATGCGGTGCCCACGGCGGCTACAGTTTTTAAGTTCATGGAATAACTCCTATTGAAAATTCTTTTATAAAGTTAGTTTTATAAAATAAAAAACGCAACAAGAATTTAAGAAAATATGTTTTTTTTTCGAACTTTCTGTAAAGAACAAAAAAGGCCAGACTTTCGTCTAGCCTTTTTTCAAGCTTTTCAAGTGAATTATTCGGAGAACGTGAACGGAATTGTAACCGTCGTGTTACCGGATTTCACCTTGCTGAAGGTCCAGCGGCTGACAGCGTTCTTGATTTCGTTGTCGAACTCAGGATAACCCGTCGTGGAAGACACGTTAGAAATGCTGATGATTTCGCCACCCGGAGCAATCGTGAATCTCAAGGTAACCTTACCCTGGAATCCCGGTTTCTTCTTCAAGCACTTGTTGTAGATGTGACGAAGGCCCGGAGTACGCTGACGAACGACCTTCATGATGTCTGCAGCGGAACGAGAACCACCACCGGCACCCATGTCGATATCGCGCATAGACGGAGTCTTGATGGAACCCTTAGCCTTAGTAGCGATACCACCGCCACCACCGCCAAGGAGGCCTGCAAGGCCGTCACCGATACCACCGGAACCACCTTCTGCGTAACCTTCGTTGAAGCCACCATCAGCCTTACCGCGACGGCCACCGAGAACGGTCTTACCCGTCGTCTGGAGACCAGCCACGTCCTTGAGCACCTTATCGATGTCCTTGGTGAACTTCTGGTTCTTCATCAAGTCATAAGCAGCGGCACTGGCATTCTTAGTCTGAGCGGTGAGGAGCTTGAGCACGCCGCGAGTCTGCGGAGCGTTCGGCTGACCCTTACCACGCGGCTTACCACCGCCACCAGCCTTCTTACGAGGCTTCTTCGGTTCAGGCTTCTTTTCTTCCTTCTTTTCTTCCTTCTGCTCAATCTGCATGGAAGTAGTAAGGTCCACAGAATCGGCGTTGTCGAATACGACTTCAGCAACAACCTGTTCGTACATGGAAGCCCAGATACACATCGCCAAAGCAATCACAAGAGAGACACCGGCGATTGCACCCATCTTCTTGTCGGATTCCGGCAAGAGGGACGCAATAAACGGATCTATATTCTTCTTTGCCATTGATTATTCCTCCCCGCCGTTTTTCTGCATCACGGCGAATGCGATGTTCGTGTAACCGGAGAAGCCGCAAGTGGCCATCACCTTGTACATCGCATCATACGGGATGTTCTTGTCAATCTGGACAATGATATGACCGGCTTCGTCGGCAGGAAGGCCCATCTTGAGAGCGTGTTCCTGTTCGATTGCGCGACGGTCCTTCAGGACTTCGTCCACCTTCGTAACGAGGAGGTCTTCCTGAGCGAGCACGTCAGCGGTCGGAACCACCTGTTCATTGTCCACCAAGACGTAGTTTGCATCGACCACGACAGTCAAAGACACTTCCTTCGGCTGGACCTTGGAGGTCGAGATCGGAAGAATCAAGTTTTCTGCCTGGGTCAAAAGCTGACCTTCAGCGTCCATGTTCTTGATCATGAACACCAAGATGATGGTCATCATGTCCATCATGGACGTTAAGGAGAAAGGTACGTCTTCGCTATACTTACGAGTTTTTCTCATACGTTAGCCTCCCAGTTTCGCAAGGTTGATCTTGCTGAAACCAGCTTCCTTGGCACGGTCCATGAGCTGGATGATCTTATCGAACTGAGAGTCATCGTTAGCAACGATGATGATATTGTCAACGTCGTCCAAGTCGATGAACTGAGTGTGGATTGCGATCAAATCCTTAGCAATGAGATCGTATGCAGAAAGCGGGTAAATCATAGTCTTGTCACCCGGCTTGAGAGTACGGGCTGAGTTCGGCTGAAGCGTAGCGAGTGCCATGCCAGGAGTCGGGGCCTTGAGGGCTGCCGGCTTCTGAAGGCCACCTGCGCCTTCACCCGGAAGAGACAAGAAGTTGTTAGCACCATCGACGAATGCACTGTCGGCGTGAGGTTCTTCTGCACTGCCGTCATTCTTGTAAGCAGCCCAGATAACCTTACCCGGATCTTCCTCAGATTCCTTCTGAATTGCCCAGAGTTCGATAGCTTCGATTTCGTAGAGATACTTCTCTTTGTCCATCTCTGTGCCATCCTTGCACTTCGGGCCATGTCCACTCTCGACTGTAGCCTTGACGTCTTCCATCGAATAAGTAATAAGCTGGGCATCGGACTTGCAACGGAACGTCCACATTTCCTTGAAATAGACGTTCGGTTGGAAACCACCACGTGCACCGATAACGAGATATTCGCTAGCGATGGCGAGTGACAAGTTCAAAGCCTGCTCATCCGGTGGAGGCGGCACGTCATTGTCCATGATCATCTGGCTGCGTTCAGGCAGATTAACTTCGACAATGGCAAGCTTGGAGAATGCAGTCATGGTCAGAAGCATAGGAATCAAGATGGTGAACAAGCCCATCGCCGGAAGCAAGTCCGGTTCTTCGACCTTTCCTGGTTTCTTGATTTGTTTTGCCATGTTTTATAAACTCCAGTTAAAATGAACCACTCTCAATTAGGAAAGGGAGTTGATAATCTTGAGACCCTTTTCTTCCATTTCCTGGATGAGACGTTCGGAGTTCATGTTGAGAAGACCGACGATGACGAGGAGAGGAACTGCAGAAAGAAGTCCGAGGAGCGTAGTACCCATAGCGATAGCGATACCGTCAGCAAGAGCCTTAGCACGTTCAGAAGCCGGTT
>JAFWRL010000079.1 GCA_017520105.1 Fibrobacter sp. | reverse complement strand
CACAAAAGGAAACAGACGAAATCGACGTTAGGAGCAACAGATGACTGAAGAGCAGATAGGTCTGGTCGGGCGTGAGTTCCGGCATTTTAAAGGCAACTTTTATCGCCTCGAAGGGTTCGCAAAGGACTCCGAGACGTTGGAGGAGATGGTCGTGTACCGTGCGTTGTACGGCGAACGCGGTCTCTGGGTGCGTCCGGCGAAGATGTTCTTTGAGACCATCGAGCGCGACGGAAAGAAGATGAAGCGATTTGAACTCGTGGAGGATGCAGGACTCCCTATGTTCACTCCTGAATCTCGCGGTATAATACGTTTGAAATCATCTATTTACGGCCGTACGATGCTCGGCTCTCCGCTTTTGTATTTCCCTAGCAAGCGCGAATGTCAATTGCTCGTGATTGCCGGAATTCACGGGGAGGAACCGGAAACGACGTTCCTCTTGAGTCGCGTATTGCGGGCGTTCGACAAAAACTTTGACTCGGTGGCTTTTATTTTGTGTGCGAATCCGGACGGGGTTGCTCTTGGGACACGCGGTAACGCAAATGGCGTTGATTTGAACCGCAATTTTAAAACGGAAAACTTCTCGATGGCTAAAGTCGGTTCGCGTTCTGTCCTCGAAGCGCCTCGCGATACGATGTTGTCGTCAGGGGTTACTGCAGAGAGCGAACCGGAGACGCAAGCGCTTGTCGCCATAATTGATAAGCTGAAACCGAAGTCGATTCTTTCGATGCATGCTCCGATGGGCTGCATTGATGCTCCGCAAAAGACAAAGCTTGTCGAAGACTTGATGGGGGTGTTCAATTTGCCCTGGGTGCCGGATATCGGCTACAAGACTCCAGGGAGCCTTGGAACGTGGTGCGGTGAGCGTGGAATCGAATGTGTGACATTGGAACTCCCGCGGATGTCGCTGGAACACCTGTTCGACCGCTATGGTCGTGCTTTTGCGGAATGGCTGGAAGTCGTAGCATCGCGCTAATACTTTTAAGATGTCTAAAAAAAACGATGCCCGCCGGCGGCGGGCATGACTCTTTAAATTCTACTGGATCCTTCGTTGCACTCAGGATGACGATTCTAGGCTTTAAGTTCTAAAATCTACCGATTACTTTTTTCCCGCTTTCGCTTCTTCAATAATCTGCTTACGGTAGGCGAGACCTACACCGAAACCAATCAGCATGTAGCTTGCGCCGAGGAGGAGCAGGTATTCAAGGATGAACGGCACCTTCGGGTTGTAGAAGAGGATTCCGGCAACGTAGGTGAGCAAAATCAGCACGATCTGGAAAATGTTGAACGCCTTGTTCTTGCGCGGCTGGAGCTTCGGGAGGAACAGCGGGCTTACCATCAGGAATCCTGTGGCGACAAACACGATCATCGGAAGCCAGAAGAGGAACGTGCTGGAATCAGCAAAAACGCCCTTGGTCATGAGGAACACGATGAGCGTTGCGTTGATCATGCCTGCGAATGTGGAGGGAAGGCCGGAAAAGTGGTGATGATATGTGTCCGAGTCGCAGGCGTTGTACTTGGCGAGGCGCATGGCGGCGCAGAGCACATAAACAGCCAATGCGAAAGTCATCAGGAGACCGTGGTTCTGGAACCATTCCGGAGCGTATATCTTGTAGGTGAAGAAAAAGCAGAATGCCGGGGCGAGGCCGAATGCAACCAGATCGGCAAGGCTATCGAATTGGGCGCCGAATTCGGAACTGGCGTTCACAAGGCGGGCTGCAAAGCCGTCAAGCTTGTCAAAAAGGGCACACAACATGACAAAGTAGGCACCCATGCGGATTTGGTCTGCCGTACTGAAAGAACTGAATGCGCCGGTTGTCCAGCAAATGGAAAAGACACCCAGCAAAAAGTTCAGGCTTGTGAAAGTATTTGGCAGAATATAACGTAGCTTTTGCACCATGTACTCCTTTAAATAACGAGCTAAAGATAATTTTTTTTTTGAAAGATGAGAACTTTTTTATTGATTACTCTGTTTTTCAACCGATTTTATCTCCCAAAGGGCGGTAACTCCAGCGGCAACAATGAGATTGTTGGGCGGAGCGTAAGGATTTTCTGCCGTAGGGAAGTTCGTCCAGTACTTCGTTGAAAATTGATAATAGGTTGAAGGTCTATACATAATCGGCAAGACGGGGATTGTCTGCATGAACCGCTTGTTGAGTTCGCGGTAAGCTTGCTTGAGTTCCGTTTCGTCTGTATTTGTCGGAATTTTGCTTAACAGGGCGTTGATTTTTTTATCCTGGAATCGCCCTTGGTTTGCAAAAGCCATTTCGCCGATAGGCTTGTATGCGGCAAGACTCATGAGATGGTTGAATCTGTTCCAGGGGCTTGCTACGGAAAGTTCCGAAGGGGGCGTCTTCATGGACAAATCGAACGTGCCGAGGCGGAGGTTCGTGTTCCAGGTCCCGTAATCGACAAATTTGGCGACCGCGGTAACCCCGATTTCGGCGAACGACTCGACGATGACGTTGATGGCGTCTTCCCAGTCGGTCCAGCCTTGCGGACATTCGATGGATATGCTGCGGACTGGCTTTTTCTTCTTGTCTAGAAGTTTTCCCTGGGCATTCCATGAGTAGCCCGCTTTGGCGAGGATTTCACGGGCCTTTTCGGTGTTGAAACTGTAACCGAACTCGCTGGCATCATCCTTGTTGTAGAAAGACTTTTCGGCCCCGAAGGGGAGTATGAGGCCGGGTTGTATGGTCGGGGTGTAGTTGGATACCGCACGAACTTTGATTTTGTCGAAATTGATGGCGTGGACGAGGGCGCGTCTAAAGGCTACGTTGTTGAAAGGTTCCTTTTGCATAGCCACAATAAGGACTGTAATGTTTGCTGGTAACTGGTAAGGTTCTTCCCTGCTCCATGCTCGGATGCTGTCCTTTGTCTTTTCCCAGATTCTCGGCATGTAGATGGAGGAAACATCGAGGTTCCCGCGGTTCATGGCACTGTTGAAGTTGTCATTGTTGTCGTAAATGGGATGGATAATGTACTTTGGCACAGGCTTTTTGCCGTTGTGCTTGCTTATTCCCCAGTAGTTCTCGGTGCGTTCCAATACAATTTTGTCCGGGGCGTAAGTCTTGAGAGTGTAGGGACCGGACGCGACTGGGAGGGAATCGTTCTTGAACTTGAAAATGACCTCCATGTTGTAGGTCTTTCCGCTTTTGGCTGACTTGAGCAACGGCTCGAAAACGGACTTGGGGAGGATGGAGGTCTCGGCGATGGCGTTTAACGCCATGAGCGGGTTTCGTTTGGTTGGAAGATGGAATGTGATGTTGTTGTTTCCGTCATCCGTAATGGTTTTTATGTATTTCCAGTTATCGTGGTGGGCCGTCGGGAGTATCGAGTCGATTCTGAATGTATAAATGACATCGTCCGGTGTGACTTTTGTTCCGTTGTTCCATGCGGCTTGAGTATCCAGGTGCACGGTGATGCTGGAATCAGTCGTGATGTAGCTGTCGGCGAGCATTGGGTCCAGTTTGCCTGTAAGCTGGTTGTAGGCGAGGAGTGATTCGTACATGACCCGGATTTTACCGTCTATGGGGAAGTTCGGATTGCGATCCAGCGGGTTGAACGTTGTCGGGGGCGCCCAGTCGAAACCGCCAATATAAAGAGTTTCGTTTCGCGGAAATTCAGGAGGAGCGTCCTTGGTCTCCTTAGAATCCTTCGAAACTTCGTCCTTGCAGCCTACGGCCATAAACGCAGTCACGAGGGCGAGACTGCACAAGGAGACTAGTTTCTTGACGCTTGCGTTCATTTTATTTCCTGCAAAAACCTATTCAAAAAAGTACTGCGATTTTGTGAAAGTGACCAACAATTTTTTAGTTTACTATAGTCTAAATTAGAGCGGGAAACCATAAAGAACCCGTTTGGGGGATGCACTGAACAAAGTGTGATTCAAAATAAAAGGTGTGCCTGCTCCACCAGGTGTGTTGAACGTCTTGACGATTTTTCCATCCTTGAGAGAAAGGGCGATGAGTTCGTTCCCCTGGTCTATCCATGCTTTCCCGTCGTAAATGAACGGCTTGGAGAATATGGATTTTTTGCCTTGATATTTCCAGAGGGGAGTCCCGATGCTGGAGTAAAGCAGAATGGACTGATCCGATAGCGAGAGGATGATTTTGTCGTCGTTTTGGTCCCTGAAAACCTGCATGGATACGATGGGATATTCCATAAGGACTTGTGTCGGGCTGAAGTCTTTTTTCTTGGTGTTTTGCAAGAAAAGCTTATTTGTACTCGAAACAAGGACAAGTGTCGAATCGAACCCGTCCATGCTGGTGATGTTGACTTGGACTCTGTTCGTGGTCTTCTCGATGGCAAGCCCGGTATCGTCATTTAAGCGTATCAGTTCTCCGTCCAAGTTGCAGAGCTGCAGGTAGCGCGGGAACTTGACGACATGGAAAGGCATGGCATAGACCTTGCGGGACCATGCGATGGTGTTTGTCGCACGTGAAATCTTGAGCAGGAACCCGTTCCAGGTGGAAACGTAAATAAAGTCGCTAGACATCGTGAAGTTGAACGCCTTTCCTGGCAGCTGTAGCGGCTTGTTGAAGGCGTCCTTGTTCATGTCGTAGATGTTCATCTGGTAGCCTGTCGAAATGACGATTGCATTTTCGTCGGACTGTATCACGGGGGCGTTTCCGATTTTTCCGATATACTTGCTCCAGCGCTGTTCGCCAGTTTCGGCGTTGATGCATATCAGCTGTTCCGTTGCAGGATCGACCGTGTAAATGTTCTTTTTGGAACCCAGGAACTGCGGGTACATGGTCTTGGGCGAAATGCTTAGCGGGCTCACGAAAAGTGCCCCGATGACTTTGCTGTAATGGCTTAGAACGGTGTTTGCTATTTGCGGACTTCCGATGGAAAGTCGAACCGCTTCGGCCCATGCCATCTGGCGTTCCCTTTCGGGGGAGTGCTTTTGTTCCAGATTTAATGCCTTGAGAAAATGCGCTTCGGCGTTGCCTGGTTCGTTCTTTAGAATTGAATCGAGAATGGGGTTGATATTGTCCCAATAACCTTGTTTTGCCTGCAAGATGGCTTTTGTCGCGAGTTTGCTTGTGTATAGCGGACGTTGTCCGTAGAAGTGCGCATCGATGGCAAAAACCTTCCTGTCGCTAAAAGGAATGTAGATGGACTTGTTCTTGGTAATGGGGCGCGCTAAGGGGGATTTTGCAAAGTTGAAACTCCAGAGGGGGCGGAGCAATGTGTCTACGGTGATGACGGAACCTTCGTTCGAAAATAGCCCGAGCGTCCCTTGTGCGAGAGGGTATATGTTCGAGGCGTTGGCGCGGATGCTTGAAAGAACGGCGCCTGTCGTTTGGTCGTACAATGTGATTTTTCCGGAAGCTTCCAGCGTGACGATGTGGTTTTCGAAAGATTGGATGCTTTCGATGTTTCCGACTCCGTTTTTCCACAGTGGTGTCTTGGGGTTCTGTTGCGAATAACAGAAAAGGTTGTTGCCCGAAACGAGATAAATATAGCCGTTGCTGACAAAAGTCTGCTGGATAATGTCGTACTGGGCGATTGTGAACGTTTCTGTAGCCGATGTGGCTGAAATGAAGTGAAGGGCGTTGTCGGGGCAGTTGATGATAAAATAATTGTCGATAAAGGTTTCTTGTTGAATTTGGCAGGAATTGAAGTCGTTGTTGCCTTTGACGAGGGTCCCTTTGCGGTCGAGAATGTAGATGGCTCTGTCCGTCATGGCAAGCGCTTCGTTATTGTTTGCCGCGAATTGCGTGATGTTCCTGATGTTGTATGACTTCTCTTGTTTTGGCGAACTGTGTGGCTTGTAAAATACGGAATCGCGAGTGGCGTTTTGATACCACATTCCGTCGGAATCGATGTGCAAAAGCTGGTTGTCTTCGCCCAATGTGGCTGGAATTTCTGTAATCTTCCCGTCTTCGATTTTGGCGATGTGCCCGTTTTCGAATAGTATGTTGGCGTTTTTCCCGTCAAAGAATTTATGGATGGGGCTGCGGAAAGAGAATGTCTTCTGTAATAGCCTTTCCGGGGAAAAACTGGTAGCGGCATCACGTTCGGCAAGCCAATAGGCTTTGCTTGTCGTCTTGTTTATGGCCTGGCTACGGTTGTAGAAGTGGTTTGCCTGTGCTTTGTTGTTAGCGAGATCGTAGATTTTTCCGAGATAGAAAAATGCGGTTTCCTTGTCGTCGGAATCTCCTTGGCGTGAAATTTTTTCAAGAAGCCTAATGGCATCATCGACCTCGCCCTTCATTTCGAAAAGGTAGATGGCCTCTTGCAGCTGGGATGCCATCTTGTTTGCGAAAGCGAGACTCGAAAACAGCGAACAGAAGGCGAGGATTGTTACAATCCACGTCTTGCTGAATCTGCTATTTTTTTGTCTGAGATTACGCATCGAACTTGTAGCCGGCTCCGCGGATAGAAAGGATGATTTTCGGGTTGGCCTGGTCGTCTTCCAGTTTGCGCCTCAAGTTCACGATGTGGTTGTCAATCGTTCTCGTCGAGGGCATGTTGTCGGGAGTGTAGCCCCAAAGGTCCTGCAGCAGGTCTTCGCGGAGCACGACTTCGCCACGACGCTGCCAGAAATATTTGAGAATCTGGAATTCCCTCGTTGAAAGTTCGAGCGGCTCGCCGTTTTTGGTGGCGATGAACTTCTTGAAATCCAGATGGATGTCTGCAAAATCAATGGCATCGACCGAGGCGAGCTGCTTTGCCGGGCGGGCTTGGCTCTGGAGGTCTATTCTGCGGAGGAAAGCCTTGACGCGAGCGAGGAGTTCCAAAATGGAGAATGGTTTAGTCACGTAGTCGTCGGCGCCCATGTCGAGGCCTGCAACCTTGCTAGTCTCTTCCGTCTTGGCGGTAAGCATGATGATGATGCATTCCGGATGCTTCTTGCGGATGAAACGGCAGACTTCAAAACCGCTCTTCTTGGGGAGCATCACGTCCAGCAAAATCAGGTGTGGCTGGAACGAGTCCGTCTTGGCGATGGCTTCTTCGCCATCGCAGGCTGTTTCGACTTCGTAGTTTTCGAGCTCGAAGTTGTCCTGGAGCCCAAGCCGGATGATTTCTTCGTCTTCTACAATGAGAATTCTGTGTTGCTGCATAATCATTCTGCCTTTTTGAATCTGACGGTGAATGTGGAACCCTTGCCGGGCTTGCTGGTGAGGGAAATGGTTGCATGGTGCGTTTCCGCGACGCGTTTCACGATGGCAAGACCTAGACCGGAGCCTTTCGTGCTGCGGGTCATTTCGTCACCGACCCTATAAAAATCATTAAATATATTTTTTTGCTCCGAAGAGGGAATACCGATACCCGTATCCGCGACAGAGAAAAGTACCCTGTCTTCGTCGGGTTCTACGCTTATAGTAATATTTCCTGGGGCGTTCGTATATTTAATGGCGTTTTCGATAAGGTTCTGGACTAAGCTATAGAGAGCCGTATAGTCCCCGACAACGAATAACCCTGGCTCGATTTTCGTGCTGAACATGAGTCCCTTCTCGACGCCGATGTCTTCTACGTTGTCAAAAACCTTCTGGACGCAGGCAGAAAAGTCGAGTTTTTCCCAATGGAATCCGCTCTTGCCGTGTTCCATGCGCGTGTAGTTCAGAATGGCGCCTATCAAGTTCTCCAGCCGTGTCGCTTCCTTGCCGATAAGCCCCGAATATTCCTGCACCTTCTCTACCTTTTGCACTCGCCCCCGGGCCATCATTTCGGCAAACATCTTGATGGAGGTGAGCGGTGTCTTGAGTTCGTGAGAAATACTCGAAAGGAAGTTCGCCTTCATGGCCAAAAGTTTGTGTTCTTGTGTCAAGAAGCGGAACATGACGATGCATCCCAGTAGCACTGTGATAAGCGAGAACGACAAAAGCCCGTACATGAGGAACATGCGCTTGCGGGTTTCTTTCTTGATTTCGTTTAGCCCTTTTTCGTATAAGGTAAGAGTCCAAGAAATGGCTTTATCTAGAGTTTTTTGGCTGAGTACGGCGGAGCTATCCGAAACATGTCCAAGGATAAGTGTCTTGTCGGGACCTTCAGTAATCGAGTAGGGGATTCCTTTCCAGCCTTGCACTACAGTCTTGAGCTTGGAACGCATGCGTTCGCGGTATTCGTCGGTGTTTACTTTGGCAAGCACAACTTGGTCACCAGAGAGGATGGGGTAACTCATCTTGAGGAACGTTACCTTGCTGTCACTCAGGATGCTGATGCCATTCTTGGATGTCGTTTCTTTATTCAAAAGCGCTTGGACTAATTCCTGGTTGTTGAAGAATATGTCCATGTAGCCGAGCTGGCGGTTGAAGTTCTCCCGCAGGTTCCAGAACGCTTCACGCTTCTCCTGGCTGAGGTTCTCGAAGGAGAGAATCTGCGTGAACATCGTTTCGAAGAAAAATTTTGTCGAGGGCAGGTTTTCGATGTTCTTGCTTTGCAAAAATTGATTCAAGACGGAAAGGCTGTAGTCTTCGGCTTCCTTGTGCTTCTTTTGGGCGACCAGGATTTCGAAGTGCAAAAGGTTTACAGAGCGCGTCAAGTCTGAATGCAGGTAGCCCTGCTGGTGCGGGTGTTCTTCGAGAATGTTGAGGAGACGGAGCGCTTCGTCGTAGTCTTTAGTTTTATAGGCGATACGAATAAGGCCTAGGATGTTCTGGATTTGGTCGTCGATGGTCTCGAATGAAAAGCGCAGCTGCCTTGCCGATTTAGTCATGCTTGCCGGCTGGGGTATGGCAGACGTGACCTCTTCGCGGAATAGCAACTTTTCGAAAGGGCTGGCAACGCTGTTCGAAAAATCCGAAGTCTTTGAAAAATGTTTTGACGAGATGTCGGGGTAGATGAGGGTTCCTTTATTGTAAAGGAACATCGCCTCGATTCCGCTTACCGTCTTGAACTGTGTTGCGTTGCCGAAGTCGAGCAGATTATGCGGTTGTTCGTAGAGGTAGAGCGATGCGGACTTGATCTCCTGGAATATCTTGCTCTGTTCCTTGCTGACCGAAGATTCGACTTCTTCCCTGAACGAGGCCGTGCTTTCGTTAAAGTTCTTTTGTGCAAGGTAGGCTTCGTTTTGGATGTTCCGGACGCTTAGGAACGACAGTATGGCTGTCGGAAGGACAATCCCCCCAGCGAAAAACGAGAGGAAGAGAAGATTGCTTCGAGATATCCGCATCGAAAGCCCACTTCCTTAAAATGGAATATGCGCCGACAATTCAGGAAAATCCAGTATAAGAACACTCCCGGCCATAAGTATCGCTAAAATCGAAATGGCAATACCGACAATTATCAATAAGCTCTTTGTCACTACGGGGCCAGATTTGCTTTGTGCGTTACGGATACCTTGTGGCCTGCTTCTATGCGACGGCTGCTAGAATAGACTTCGCGCACAAGAACTGTAGATTCGTTGTCGTTCGCCCTGACGATAACGCCTCGTCCAAGGAGTCTCGGTGCAAGGCCTGCATCGGAATTGTCTTCTTCCCAGATGGCGATGGCGTCACCGGTGTTGAAGTCCTGCTTTGTTCCCTTGTCAATAAGAATATAGGCGTATGCGCCAATGATGAGCATCGGGTCCATCGTGTAGCGGACCATAGCCATCTCTTCGACCTTCGCCTCGGGAACGGCGGTGTAGCCGGAAACGTTCAGGATGTCGAGAGGTTGTTTGAGACGGGCCTTGGCGTGGTCCAGCTTGATTTCTTTGAAACTCTGGACGACCATCGCTCTCGAAAGCGTATCGCCGACGCTTGTGATTTGTGCATAGCCCGAAAGCCTAATCAACGCAAAGTAATCAAAACTCTTGCCCTTGTGGGTCGGCACTTCGATGGAGCGCGCATCCAGAATCTCGACTAGGTCGCCTTTTTTGATGTCCGGGTTCGTCTTGCGCCCGATGCCTACGACCACTTCGGATTCGGGAATATGGATAATCGGCACCTTCTTTTCGCCGGACTGGATAGAGAAGAACCTCTTGTCCTTCTTGATGGAGTCGAGCGTATAGATTTCCGGAGCGAGAATCTGGTAGTAGCCGTTGAAAATCTTGGGCTCGGGACGCTTCTGGTAGAAGTAGGAATCGGCAACCCTTTTCTTCTTCTGCTTCTTGTCCTTGTCGCGGAGATTCCCGAGCATGCTCTCGAAATCGCCATCGCGGGCATCCCTTTCGTCGCAGCCGACGGCCTTAATGCCCTTGGGTAGGTTGGAATCGGCGACAGCCGCTTCGCAGGGCCTAGTACCGGCTAGACGGTAACCTTCGTCGATGCCTTCACCGAGATAGATGGAATCGCCCGGATAAATCCAGTGCGGGTCCTCGATATGCCTGTTGTTTTCCCAAAGGTCCGGCCAAGCGAACGGATCGTGCAAGAACTCATCACTTAAGTCCCAAAGGGTATCGCCTCTTTTGACCACATAGGCTGATGCAATCAAAGCTGAAAGACCGAGACAGATCGACGCACATTTAAAAAATCGCATACTTTTCCCTTAGCCAAATAATTAAATGTTTTTTTAGTTACCAATCACTAATTTAATCTTTTCTTTGCTTAAAAGATGGTATTTGTTGCACAAAATGCGGAATTTCGGACATTTTCGAGCGTTGTGGACGTTCTTTGGGGCGCTGGATATTCCTGGAACGGTGTGCCAATGCAGGATTTTGCCCTAAAAGGCCCGCCCTGTCCGGAACGAACAGAAATAGAATTTCGAACTTGCCACTGCCCGGTTCCAGGTAAAGCGGGATGCTTTTGCGAAGCATGTAACCCTCGTTTCGGAAAGCCTTGATTTCGCGAGAGGCCGTTTCGAGGTTCCCTGTCTGGAGGAGAATCCTTTCGGGGCGCGAAGCGGCGAGCGTGTGTTCGACTTCCGAGGGGAGGCTGTCGCTTGCGTTCAGGTTGATGTAGAATGTCCAGCGGCCTTCGGCGTTGTCGCTTTTCGAAAAGAACTTCGATATGAAGTTTGCATCTAGATGGCTGCGGTGGAAGCGCATGTTCGATGTTGCGATATTCCGGATGTTTATCTTGGACGATTGCATGGCGGATTCGCGGCAGTCCAACGCCTCGACTTGCTTGAAGCAAGGGGCGAGCGTTGCAGAAACGTAGGAGGAGCCGGAGCAGAATTCAAAGAACCGGTCTTCGCGATTCGGGTGGATGGCGTCCTTGATGCGCATTGGGAGTGCGAGCCAGGCATCCTTGATGCGGGGCGTCCAGTCCAGAACGTGCATGCAAAAGCCGGAGCCTGCAATGGGCATAAAGTCGTTGCCGAGCGAGCACTTGGATTCGACTTTCATACCCTGCGCCTCGACGGGGTCGAAGAGGCGGTCGGGCAGACATTGGATTTGGTGGCAACTGATGACTTCGGGGCAACTGCGTTCGATGAAATCGACGAACGTTTTGTAACCGTGCGCGGAGAGTTTCCCTTTCACGTTGATTTGAACAAGGAGCGCGAAGCGTCCGTCGCCGGTGGCGCGGAACCAGATTTGGCGGAGGGCTTTCTTGAAAATGTGCAGGTGTTCTTTATGGAGTTGCTCCATGACTCGGTTCACAAGATCAATCGGCTTTATGTCGCGTGCCGGGGCATCAATCGACAAAAATTCTTGTTTTCCGCGGTATTCCTTGACTATTCGCCAGTCGGAGTGTTCCGGAACGGCATCGGCGGTAAACCAGGCTTGCATTTTTCCTGGAATACGGTCGTTTTCCGTCCATGCGGTGACCTGTGCCTTGATGTCGTCAAACGAGAGAACGCGACGGACTACAGGCTTGTCTGCGTTTGCGGTTTTCCTTTCGAGTTCATCGTTCTTGCGAATATCGGATTTCCTAGAAGCGTGGAACTTGCCTGCGGTGAGGGGCTTGCCTATTCTGTTGCCCATTCTGTTTTGTTCAGTACGGCGCGAAAAACGGTTGTTTTGTTTATACATTTTCAAATTTGTGCTAATAAGTTTATACTATAAATCTTGGATAAATCCAGGAACATTCCTTGGCTAGAGTCTTGGGGAATTCGCGGAACGAACCATTAATCTGGTACATGTTCAGGCTGCCTTCCACCGGAGAAAGCGACATGACGCTATCGGCTCTGGCTTCTAGGTACGGGTATTCATCGATGTTGCACGAAGATACCACAGCGCAACCCGTGAGGGCGATAATCGTATCGACCATCTGCATGAGAATCTGGTGCGGGGATCCGCTCAGTCTTGCGGACTTCGGGTTGTGAAGGACTGCTGAAATCGGGTCAATTACGACGACCTTGTAATCGTGATTTTCCAGTTTTTTGGCGCCTTGGATGCGCTTGGCGATAAGCTGTGCGATTTCTAGCGGTGAGAGCGCCGTTCCGCGGAGGTTCAAGAAACCGAACTTCGGCGTGCTGGCGTTCAGTTTGCGCTTGGCGCCTAACAAGAAGAGACGGTTCAGGAATACGGACTTGGTCAGTTCCATATTAATGAACAAGACGTCATTAGAATTCGTCGTGTTGCCAAACCAATCTTCACCGTAGCAAATAGAAAGTCCCATGTCCATGAGGGCAAGCGACTTTCCGCTTTTTGGCGGTGCCGTGAACAGGAAAAATTCTCCTGCACGGAGGATATTCTCGATAATGCAGGGGTCTTTTTTGGGTGCTTCGTCGCTATCGCTTGCTAGTTCGATAAGCGGTTTACCGTCTAGCGAATATTCAGCCCATTCGCGCCATTCTTTGAAGTTGCTTGCGCCTTGTTCCAAGGCGATGAGGTATTGCTGCTTGCCGTTACGCAACACGCCCGGCATGCGGACCATCTGGTTCGGGTTGCGGTTGGCGTCATCGACCTTGAACCCTTGTGATTCTAGCGTCTGGAATAGGAAATCAACGCGCTCGTTGTATTCGTCGAGGTCGTTCGCTTCAATTTTAATCCAGGCTTGCACAGAGTTTGCACCGGTATTGACGAGAGCCGCGCAGGGGAGGTTCAGCGCCTTGTAGTAGGCGAGCTGCTTTGCAAGCGTCATCTTCGGGTTATCGACGACAACATAACGGTAGTGCCAAGATTCGTCGGTCGCATCCGGGCCTCCCTTTACAGCGTTGATGGTCAGAAGTGCGCCATCTGGGCTGTCGAGCTGTTTCATGATTTTCTTGAGTGCGTCGTCTTGCCCGATGATATTTGAAACAAGTTCATGGGAACTTGTCGGCGTGTTCGTAATCTTGAATTCGACAGTCTCGTCTGACTTGAATGTGGCTGCAAGGAGCTTTGCCAAATCTTTGCGCCAGTCCGCTGCCGGCCATGGGATTGAAAGCGCTTCGGGGTCAATCTTGAAGTTGTGTAAAAGTTCAAGGGATTGCGTGTCGAGCCCAAGCGAAATCATCTGCTCCATCATGTTTGCGGGGATTGGCGAGATGATGGTGGGACCCATGGTGGTAACGCCCGGAGCTATACCCGATTGCGTTTGCGCTGTTGCAATGGGTTGTGCTTGCGTCTGTGATGTCGCTTTTTTCTTTTCTTCTTCGCGTTCTGAACGGCGTTTTTCTTCGGAGAACGCATTGCGCAAAATTTTCTCGACGTCTTCTGCCGAGAGACCTTCGTCCCTTGCCTTGCCGCCAAGCTGGAATGTGGCGTCCATGAATGTCCAGCCTTCGTCTAAAGCGGCGACACCCGCCTTGTACAATTCTCTTCTCAGTTCATTCAGGTCGGTGAACTTTTTCTTGGCAAATTCGTTGAGAATTTTTTTTGCGTTTTCCATAGACACCTCCAGATGGTTTGTTACTTTAGCGGGTCATTTTTCGGGTCGAGTTTTCCAGTGCGCACATATTCCTGAATATCACGGGAAATGCGCATCGAGCAGAACTTCGGGCCGCACATCGAGCAGAAGTGCGAAGACTTTGCGTTATTGCCAGGGAGCGTCTCGTCGTGGAATTCTACGGCGCGTTCCGGGTCCAGCGAAAGTGCGAACTGGTCGTTCCAGCGGAAGCTGAAACGGGCGCGCGAAAGCGCGTCGTCGCGGAAGTGGGCGGCAAAGTGCCCCTTGGCAAGGTTTGCAGCATGGGCGGCGAGCTTGTATGTCACCACGCCTTCACGTACGTCGTTCTTGTCCGGGAGTCCCAAGTGTTCCTTCGGCGTCACATAGCAGAGCATGGCGGTGCCGAACCAGCCAATCATGGCGGCACCTATAGCCGACGTGATGTGGTCGTAACCCGGTGCAATATCAGTCGTGAGAGGGCCAAGCGTGTAGAACGGTGCGTTGTGGCACATTTCAATCTGACGGTCCATGTTTTCGCGAATCTTGTGCATCGGCACGTGACCCGGACCTTCGATAATAACTTGTACGCCCTTCTTCCAGGCGATTTCCGTGAGTTCGCCGAGGGTATCGAGTTCGGAGAACTGGGCCATGTCGTTTGCATCGGCAATGGACCCCGGACGGAGCCCGTCACCCAAAGAAACGCAAACGTCGTACTTCGCGAGAATGTCGCAGATTTCGTCGAAGTGCGTGTAAAGGAAGTTTTCCTGGTTGTGCACCATGCACCAGCGAGCGATGATGGAACCGCCACGGCTTACGATACCCGTCGTGCGTTCCAGTGCAAACGGCACGTACTTGAGCAAAAGCCCGGCATGAATCGTAAAGTAATCGACTCCCTGTTCGGCCTGTTCGATAAGCGTATCGCGGAACACTTTCCACGTGAGGTCATCGGCGATGCCGTTCACCTTTTCGAGAGCCTGATACATCGGAACCGTTCCTATAGGCACCGGGCTGTTGCGCAAAATCCATTCGCGCGTCTCGTGGATGTCCTTGCCGGTCGAGAGGTCCATCACCGTGTCTGCACCCCAGCGCACGGACCAGACCATCTTTTCCACTTCCTGTTCAATGGAAGAGGCAACAGAAGAGTTACCGATGTTGGAATTGATTTTCGTGAGGAAGTTGCGGCCGATAATCATCGGTTCGCATTCCGGGTGGTTCACGTTGGCGGGGATGATGGCGCGGCCTTCGGCCACTTCCTTGCGCACGAACTCCGGCGTGATGGCATCACCGTTGCTGCCAAAAATTTCGTCCATTTTCTGGTTTTCGCGGATGGCGACGTATTCCATTTCGCGCGTGATAACGCCTTCGCGGGCGTACTGCATCTGCGTTTTGTGTCCGCCGTCCTTTTCCTGGCGTTCGCGAATCCACGGTTCACGGATGCGTTCAAGTCCTTTCTTTACATCAATCGTCTTGTTGGGGTCGCCATAGGCGCCACTCGTATCATAAACAGGGAGCACGGGGCATTTCGGGTCGTCCAGCGTGATTTCGCGCATGGCGACTTTCAAGTCCGGAAAAAGTTTACCGGGGACATAAATCTTACGAGACTGCGGAAACGGCTTGAAAAAGCCATTGGATTCAGACATAAAAACGTTCCTTTTGTTCAATTACGAACCAAGTTCAAGGGGTATAATCTCAGCCGACGATGGGTATGGCACCCCGCCAATAATATAGATAATTGGGTTAGAGGAAGGACTAGAGAGGAGAGACTATCGTCGATTATTTCAGAAATATGGGAGGGCGGTGTTGGTCTAGTATGCATAAATAAAAACGACATTATTTATAT
>JAFWRL010000078.1 GCA_017520105.1 Fibrobacter sp. | reverse complement strand
CGGTTTTTCGCAAGTCTCGCCGAAGTACAGTGTTTCTGCAGCAGAAAACGGAGAAGTTGAGTTGTTAAGCGATGGCTACACGGCCCGCTTTACGCCCAAGGCGAATTTCAATGGACTTTCCTCGTTCAAATATACCGTCAAGGGCAACGACAATACGGAATATACGGGTCGCGTTGAAGTGCTGGTGGAAAAGGTCGTTGCTGCGCAAGATTCTTTTATCACGCACATTACCGACTCGTTCCGTTTGCGCGGGGAAGCCGTTACTATAGGCGTATTCGACATGAACGGCCATTATTTGGGCCATTCTACGCAAAACCTCCCCAAAGGTCGCTACATCGTGCGCCAGAAAATTCAAGGCCGCATGGTGAATGACGTGTATCTGAAAAAATGAATTTATCCGAAAATATCGTGATGTTTGATTTGACGATATTAGAATTTATGGAATAAATTGGGTCGATTTGAGGTAAAGTCAAATCTATTCTATAGAGTTTATCCCTTCAAATACAATGTCGTCGATTTGCAGGTTGGTCCCGCTCCTGATGAATACGGAGAAGAATCCTATTTCGGTTGCAATTTCACTGAAGTGTACTTGGTAGCTTTCGTCTCGCAGGGCTTCTTCGCCGGGGCGGAATACGAATTCGTGCCAGTCCTTGTTTGCTTCGGCCTTCCACAAAGCCTTGCGGAACGTGTTGTCGCCAATTTCTTTGTAATGTTCCAGCGCAACGTAGAATTTGCAGTCTCCGCGCGCTTTTATGCGGATGGCGGTAAGGCGGGAGATGTCGTAGTATCCCGTGTCGAGACCGAGATGCGTGCCGAGCATTACATAGCTGGAGTCAGAAAGTTCGTAACGGAGTGAAAGGTATTTTCCGCGTGTTCCGTTTTTGTTTGCGTCGCTTTCAAGTGCGCCGGTGAAACCTGTGGTTGAATCAGGACGGGTGAATTTTGCTCTGCCGACGGTGGCGAAATACCAACCGTAATTTGGATACACTTTTGCTAGGTTGTTCAAACTGTCGCCATCGTTGAAGTCTTCGAATACGAATTCCCGCGTGACATCAGGGATGCGGAACAGCGTGTCGGCGGTGGAGCCTGTGTCGAGTTCGACTGTTGCGATGAAGGAATCGCCCGCGACAACATTGAATAAGCCTGCGGGCACATGGGTAAATGTGTACTCGCCACCGCTGCGGAGTGCCGAATAGGGCGTGGAGTCGAGAGCGAGAACTTCAAATAGTGTTGCGTAGTCCGCTTGTGCGGCGCCTGTGCGTACGGTAAGGCTAGCCGATGGGAAAAGCGGAATTTCTGTCTGGTGCGTGTCGAGCGGAGCCCATGCCATCAGCGAGGAGTCTTCGCCTGCGATGCCTTCGATGAATACGTTGTTTGTAACGAGGGTGTCAAATTGCGCAATACCTGCGGTATCGGACTTGGACGTCCCTAGAACGGATAAATTTTCTTTAGAATAAAGGGTGACGCGGGCGTTTGCGATGGGTGTGCGAGAGGCGTTTACCACAGTGATTGCAATTCCGTTTGTGGTTTCGCTAGTTGCTCCAGCGGAATCTATATCGGAACAAGCCCAAAAAAGGGGGGCCAAAAGTATCGCTGTAAATAAACGTTTCATGGTCAATCCTTTTTCTTCATCATCGGGAACAATTGAAAATTTAATTGATAAACGCTGTCGCAAATTTGTGAAGGCATCGAATTTGCCACTTTTACGATGGATTTGCGTGCGTCGGCGAGTATGTCGCGGATTTTTTGTATCTGTGAGGAGTCAATTGCCATGGTGAGCGTGCTAATGTCGCGTTCCTCTTTCGGGGTTTCGGCAATTGAGCGGTGTGCCAATTCGGCGATGCTCTTTTGGTATTCGCTAATGGAGGCGCTTAGCCAGTGCTCTTGAGTTTTCAGGTGCGCATCCGTCGGGACGATGCGTCCGTCCTTTCTCTGGTGTGCAAGCCCGAGTTGCAGTAGTGCTTCGACTGCTGTTTCTACCTGATTTGCTGTGAGCTTGGGGATGCAGGAGTCGCCAAGTGCGGTCGCATGTTCAGAATTACGGTAGTCAAAAACGTCCAGTGCCGAGCGGATCATCGGGTAGAACCATTGCTGGAAATAACGGTAGCGAGCCTCGTCCAGTTCGCGGCAACTCGATGGTCGCATTCTCTGGAGTGCTTCGAAATGCTTGCGGACATCTTCGTCGGTTTTAGCTTTTGCATAGGCAATCATCTCACGGAAATATTCTGCCTTGCCTTCCTTGTAGCGGAAAAACTGCACGAAGGTCTCGATATTCTTTGAAGATACGTGCCGCTTGCCTTGCAAAATTTTCAGGAGGAGACTTGCATCCATGTTGACCGCCGTGGCAAATACGCGGTAACTGAAAGTCGGGTCGAACGACTTCTCCAACTCGTAAAAATCCGACAGAAACTTGCGGTAGTCGGAGTAGTCGTAGATGTTTATCTTGTTTCTGGCAAACATAGGCAACCTGCAATCAAAGATACATTTTTTCTATAAATAAACATCGTTTTGTTGTGCTGTGGGCCTGCTTTTTTTTAATCCGTTGACATTTTTGTCCACATCTAATGATGATTTTTGTTTGTTTTAGCCAATAAAAGGGAATATAAGGTTGATTTTGTAAATCCTACCGATGGTATAGAAAATGTCAACAGTAAAAGAGCTCTTGAAACCCAATTTTTTTTTGTGTGCGGGGTGTTGACATATTTGTCCACAGTAAAAGTAATTATACAGTTTGGCCCAATGTATATGAACATATATTTATTTTGGGTTTAGGTTTTTTGCTCGATGAAGGTGCCTATGTATAAACTTTCCTCGGGTGTTTTAGCGGCAACGGTTTTGACCGCTGGGATGGTTTGGAGTTGTTCGGGTGATTCCTCTACAGCTGTTGCTTCGGAGTTTCCTGCGTCAAGCGATTCACAAATCGTTAGCATGTCTTCAAGCGAACAGTTTGAAGCAGGTTCGTCGAACAGGCTTAACGACATTTCTTCGTCTTCGAACAGGTCTTCTGCTGCAACTTCTGCCGCAACTTCTGTTGCCTCTTCAGTCGTATCTTCTCCAGCCGCAGTTTCTTCCTCCGCTACAGCTTCTGCGCGGTCTTCTGCAACAGCCCTTGCGAAATCTTCCGCTTCGGTTTCCAGATCTTCTTCCAGCGCGGTTGAGTTTGCGTATGTTGCTCCTGCAAATTTTTCGGATACGGTAAATGCTTCCGTATTTAACATGGTGTATGTGCCGGGCGGTACTTACACGCGGGGCTGCGACAATTGTGCCGAACAGGACAAGATTTACGAGACTCCATCGCATAAGGTGACGGTCGATGCGTATTATATCGCGCCCACCGAGGTCACTATCGGACAATGGAATGCCGTGATGGGTGGCAAGAAAAACGCTTGGGAATCGGACAAGGCTCCGAAAATTGGTGTGAGCTGGTTCGATGCGAATAGTTTTGCTTGTAAATTGGGCCAAGCGACAGGCCGTCAGTATCGTTTGTTGACGGATGCCGAATGGGAATTTGCGGCACGCGGCGGCAAGGATGGTGTTGCTGACAATTTCAAATTCTCGGGCAGCAATACAGTCGATGACGTGGCCTGGTATTCCGAGAATAGCGGGGGCAAGGCGCACGATGTGGCGACCAAGAAGCCGAACAAGCTAGGGCTTTACGACATGAGCGGCAATTCATGGGAATGGGTTTACGACTGGCTTGTTGGCTATACTTCGGGCGATAAAGTGAACCCGGTACAGCTTACCGGTAGTGGCAACAAGACCCGCCGTGGAGGCAGTTATGGGGAACCGGCAGAATTTGCGCGTGTGAGCCGCAGGGCTATCCGTAGCCGTGATGGTGCGGCAGACATGGGATTCCGTATCGGAATGTCCACTAAGCTCCCACCAGGCATGGTGAGCCCCTGCGAAGCGGCGAATCCTTCTGCTGCTGCATGCCAGGGGGACAAGAACCGCGACTGTCGCTTGGTTACTGCAGCAGATGAGGCTTGGATAAGCGATGACTACACCGTTGTTATCGGCGAAGATGGTGTCGCTGCGGTATCGGGATTCCCGAACGTTTCGGGCCAGTGGTACACGCTCAACAACCGCAGTTTCAATGTGGTTACCAAGAGCGGCACCAAGACGTACGCCTACTATGTGTTCAGTCAGGACGAACTCACCATGATAAGCAATGACGGCATTCCGTACCGTTTGTATCGTCGTGCCTTGAGCGAAGCGAAGAACAAGGTGACGCTCTCTTCGGTAGCGAACCCGAAAACGCTTGCGCAATTGATTGCCGCTGTGGAACCCGAGCGCCTCGTGACCGATGAACAGTTGGCACATCCTGATACGAGCGTACGTGACCCGCGCATTGCGGCGGCCAGCGGATACACTTGGTTCTTTGACGGGCGCTGCTGTGGAGGTAACCACAAGTATCGTTTCCACCTCGACAAGAGCGGCGACGCGGAATTCGTGGTGATGGATTACGATGACACCCACCATGAGAATATCCTTGCAAAGGGCCGCTGGTTCACTGTTGGCAATATAGGTTTGCACATTGTTCTGAATGGCAAGTATTTCAATTACCTCTATACTGCGGGCGAACGCACCATGAGCTACAGCGAGTACATGCCGGCAGGCCCCATTTTCTGCCACATATCGTTCCAAAGCTACGAACGCGGCGACTTCCGCATATTCAACAAGACGGTATTCGACGACAAGATCAAGCGACCACGCGGATTTAACGGTGAAAATCCGGTGTACGAGGCTGGTGATTACCAGTGGGGGTCGTAATGTTCAAATCCTTGTTCAACACATTTTGTGTGCTCACGGTAGTTGTCGCATTTCTGTTGATTCTTTCATCGTGCGGAGATTCTCCGAGCGAAATCTCCACGGATTCGTCTGCAATATCTTCAAATATAGAATCGAGCTCATCTGACCTTGTACTTCCTTGCTCTGGGAGTTGGTTTGGAGGGTCATCTGCGCTAGATTCTCCGGAAGGGCCGTCAGCGACATTGTCGTCAACGGCCTTTCCGGTTTCTTCCAGTGTACATCAGCATCACGGACAATCGTCCGCAAAACTCGAGTCGAGTTCTTCGGTTTCGACGCATTATCTGCCGAAGTCTTCTATGGTGCAAAATTCCTCCTCGGCAGCACATTCCTTTTCGTCAGTGAAATCTTCTTCGTCTTCTTCGTCAGAACGGTCTTCTTCGTCAGTGCAATCTTCTTCGTCTGCAAATGCGCGTAGCATCGCACTAGATAAGGACGGATTCGCAACCGTTGCAGACGTCTATAATAGCCTCTCGCCCGAAGAAAAAGCGGTGTTCATCATACGTCATTCCGAGCGTGAAGATGCCGTGGCCATGGAAACAGAACTTACCGCAAACGGTGTGAAGATGGCGCAAGATTTAGGCAAGTCCATCAAAAGTGATGAGGAAATATCGTACATCACTTCGGGATTCGTACGCACGAATGAGACCGCAAATAACGTTTCGATTGGACGAGGCGAAAAGACCTTGCCCAAGCTCATCACGAATTACGACATAACTGGAAATTGGTTCCTAAAAATTTCTGCTGATTCTCTCGCAAAACATGCAGATGCGCTTGGCCTCAAAGGCAGTTCCGTAGAACTCATGGCGCGTTGGGCGTATGAGGGCGGTTACCCTGAAGTGTTTTACGAATTGGAACCCCGCGCAGAAGAATTTATGAAAACCGTTGTCATGAAAAACTTGCCTAAGTGGAAACGCGTGAGCGTCATGGTCTCGCACGATATTTTAGTAATGCCCTTGACGGTTTTCGGCTCGCAGCGGAAGGTTGCGCTCAAGTACCACGAAGATTATCACTGGATTAATTACATTGCGGGTGTTGCCGTCATTTTTGGTGCGGACAACAGCATACGCTACATTCCCATCAAGGGAACTGATTCCGGTGTAATCGATTACTTGGCTATCTACATGCGCCGTCTCAATTAATTTTGTATTCCTTGTTTGAACCGTAGTCCATGGCTGCTCTTTATGGGGTTGTCTATGGACTTTTTGCGTTTATTTGCCGATTCTTTTCCAGAACTTCTCTACAAGTATAGAGGCTGCATAGCTCATTGCGAACAGTACGATTAGTGCTAGTATTGCGTATCTGGGGGCGGCGACGATTTTTGCGGTTATGCCGAAATAGTAGCAGAAGAACGTGTGGATGAGCCACATGTTCGTGCTTCGTTTGCCAAGTGAAGACAAACTTTTTTTGAGTATGCTTAATTTGTTTATGAAATTAATGCTTGCGATTGTTAAAATCGGAACGAAGAAAATGTCGAGTTGTTCGCCGATGACTTTTAGCCTCAGAATTATGACGAGAAGCCAGATTAATATGTCGGAGACTGGATTGAGAAATAGAAATTTTTTTGATTTAGCGAAATCACTTAAGCTGTCGAATAAACGGTGCTTTGCTACTATAACGCCCATCCCGAAACATACCGCATAAGATTCGGATTGGAAAACGTTTGTCAGTAATACGCTTATGATGATGACGATGAATAAGTTGAGGTAAATGGAAAGATAATCAACGATTTTTCGGATGAGCGGGAATAGGATTAGCGCGATGGCATAGCTCAATAAAAACCACCATTCCCTGTTGTAGGTCGAGACAAAACCGAAGAAGTTTAAGACGAACTCTTTTATCGAAAATTCGGAGAATGCGGAATAGACGCCTACGTCTTGGCAGTACGCATTCTGGTTTGAGAAGAAGATGAACCCGATGGGAACGAAGATGAGAAAAACTTTCCAGTATGCAAAGTACAGTTTTTTCAGCCGCTTGGCGATATTGTAGCGCTTGCCGAAATATCTTTTGTACAGACCGTAGCCGCCAAGAAAGAAAAACATCGAAACGCAAATTTTCCCGAAGACGCCCAGATGGACTGTGAGCGGCAGGTTTGAAAACGAAATAAGACTTTCGAGAGGACCGCCTGCGATGCGCTCCGGGAATGTCCAAAGGTGATGCGAGAGCATCAATAGAATGGCGATAGCCTTCATGACCGTTGAATCGTCGATGGACAGATACTTGTCGGGTGAGGCTATGCCTTTTTGCATGCTTGCTCTACTTTGCTTGCGCTTTCTTTGTTCGCACGAAGATGAACGCGCCAAAGGCGATGAGGAGGACTGCGGCAAGCAGGCTCACCTTGATGCAGGCGTGGAGCGGCTTGCTGCGATATTCCATGCGGACTTCGGACTTGCCCTTCGGAATTTCTACAGCGCGAAGCGTGCCGAATGCCTTGTAAACCTTGGCTTCTTTTCCGTTGACGGTTGCTTTCCAATAGGGATGGTAGTTGCCGGCGACGACCATGAAGCCTGCGCGATCGCTCTCGACTTGGAATACCTGCGTGTCCATCTTGGGGCTTGCGACAAGCTTTGCTTTGCCCTCGGCCACTCCGCCTTCGCCTTTGTTTTGCGGTTCTTCGGAGAGGATGACTTTTTCGCGGTATTCAAATCCGTTCTTGAGTGCGTCAATGGCTTTTGCGTCTTCCATTGTTGTCGATTCGCCGTAGATGTAGGCTTCGCCCATGGCGGTCGGAATCGGCATGTAGGTGGTGCCGCGTTGCGTATCGAAGATGATAGCACCGATGTTCATCAAGTCGAGGAACGGGTGGGCGGCTTCTGGATTGTTGATGTTCAAGAGGTAGTTCGCATTGCCTTGTCCGCCACGGAATTCTCGGTAGCTGGCGAGCTCGTTGTCGTGGAAACCGTCGGCGTTGCGCAAATGATATTGCGGGAAGATGTTTCCGCTGAGGGCCTTGTTGCGCGAGAGCGAGAGTACACGTGGCGTGCTGATGGAATCCGCTTTGAAGGGAGCCTTGATGGCGGTGACGACTCCGTTTTTCGGCTGGATATATTCGTTGGCGGCGACGTTCTGGATAAATGCGCCGTTGATTGTCATGAGTTCGATGCCGGCGATAAGCGCAAGGATACCGACCTTGGCGGGCGTACTTCCTTTCCACTTGAATACGGCGATGCTTACGCCAATCACGACGAGAATCAAGATGAAACTCGGGATAATCTTAGAGGCGGTCATGCTCATCACCACTTCGTTCAGCGGCTTGAAGTACGGGGCCGTAACTGGGTCGTTCAAGAGCTTTTGCCCGCTCATGAGGAACATGCCGATGACTGCAAATCCGATGACGACAGAGGCTTGTACACCTCTCGATGTTCCTGGAAGTTTTGCTTTAAAAGCGTCAACAAAATTCTTGACGTTAATAGCCTTGTTTTGGTCGTCGAGACTCATCACGCCGAGGCATGCTGCCGCGTAGGCGAGGCAAACAACGAATCCGAACGGGCTGATAAAGAGCGTCCAGTTGAAGCGGGCGATGACGACGAGCAAGAGCAAAATGACGAACATCGCGGTGCCATGCAACAGAGCCTTGCGGTTCTTGGCTGTATCCTCGTTCGGGTCGCTAACGGCACGGAGCACGGGGCCTGCCATCATTACGAGCAGGAGCGGGAGCCAGAAGAGCGCCATGCCCGGAGCGCGGAAGTTCTTGACGCCTGGTAATACGTTATACCAAACCTTGAATAGCGGAGAGTGGTCCCCCATGCCGTAGCTCAAAGCGACAACAGCTCCGAGTCCCCAGAAACATGCCCAGCGGCGCTTGCCCGGTAGGAACAGGCAGAGGAACCCGAGGAACGTGAGGAGCGCACCTGCGTTGTTGTGGTCGAGCTTGAAGCTGTTGTGGCCCCAGTAGAACGGACTGCCTTGGTTGCCGGACTCAGCCATCTTGCGGTATTCGTCCATGGTCATATTGACGAAGGAACTTCCCTTGAGGTCGCCCGTCTTTTCGTCTTGTTCATAGACATCCACGCCGATGAATCCCGGAATAAGCATTTGCGCCATTTCTTCTTGGTGGAATGACCAGCTGACGGCATGACCGTAATTGGTGTGGTCGCCTTCGCCACGAACGGACTGTGTCGTGGTGTAGAGGTACGGCGGTATAACCTGGAAACAGCTGATGGCGAGCCCGAAGGCGAGAGCTGCGGCGGCAAGCCCGATGCGCTTGCCACGAGTGGCAAGCGTGTCGCAGTGGAATGCGGCCTCGTAAAGCGTGTAAAGTCCGGCGCCCCAGAGGAACAGATAGGTGAGTTGTAGGTGGCTCCCGAGAATCATCCATACGATGCTCAGAGCAAAGACGATGAGATAGGGGAGGCTTCCGTCGCGGACAATCTTTCTGATGGCGAGGAGCGCCAAGGGGGCGATGGCGAATACCATCATCTTGCCGTCGTGGCCACCGTAGATGTACGTGAAGTATTCCGGTGAAAACGCGTAGAGGAATCCGAGAAGTGAACCCCACCACTTGTTGCCCGTCAAGTTCCAGGCGAGGAGCATTGCGCTCATGAAGGCGACCCAGACGGTGAGGATGAACTTGAAACCGACAGCGCGTGCCGGATCCATGATGAACTGCGTCCACACCAGCGGATGGTAGGCGTCGGCGAACAAAGCGTCCATCGTCGGGATGCCGCCGAGGCGGCTGTCGTCCCATTCCGTGAGGATGACGTCGAACGTGCGCAGAATGCGGCTGCCGATGCCGTTCAGCTGGTCGCTGTTGAGCATGAGTTGACTGGAATCGAATGCGAAATTGTGAAAAACAATCATCAAAATCGCGAAGAAAATTGCGGCCATGGCCACAAAGAAAGCGGGCTTCTTGTTGAGAAAATTCATGAATGGAAATATAAAAATACCGCAGAGGAAGCCCGCTACGGTTTGTTAAATTGTTCGGCCTAGAACGAATTAGCTATCAAAAAAATTTATTCGAGCGTGTTTTCGTCGGTCTTTGCCGTTTTGATAAGGCTATAAATGCCGAATGCAGAGATGATGCAAATGGCGGCGAATACAATGTACTTGATTGTTTTCATAAGGTTTCTCCTTGGCTTTTCTATAAAGATATTTGTTTTTTGGAAAAAGGTCAATAGGTAGTTTGATAAAGTTATGTGTTCTGAGTTGCTAGGGCGACTTCGTCGCAGTTCTAAGTTTGAAGTTACTAGTTACTAGAGATGTTTATATTGCAATCACTATTAACTATTAACTAGTAACTAGTAACTACTCCTTCGTAATAATCATGCAAATAACAGGTAGCTTCTTGTCCACCTCGTTTTCGCTGGGGATGATTTCGCTTTCCAGCACCTTGCAGTTGAGTTCCTTCACGAAAAATTCGAGCTGGCTCCTTTCAAAACCGAGCCAAATGTGACCGTGCGTCGTGCGGAAAGATTCTTCCTTGTGCTGGGCGAGGTCCAAAAGCGCGAGCCTTCCACCCGGTTTCAGGATGCGTGTCGCTACCCTGAGGGCAAGTCTTGGGGCGGTGGCGTGGTGCAAAACCTGGCTCATCAAGACGAGGTCCGCGTAATTGTCGGGGAGGCCTGTCTGCGCCATGTCGGCGACTTTGGGCGTCACGTTCTCGATACCTTTTTGCTTTAGAATCTGATGGAATCCGCTGATGATTTTCGGGTCGTAGTCGAGCGCTGTTACGTTCTTGCAGCGGCTCGCGAGCATGAGCGAAAGGTCCCCGCCTTCGCCGCACCCGATATCGACTGCGTTTTCGAACGGCACCATGAGCTTGCTGAATAGGCTGATTTGCGCCTTGAGGCTACCGCCGGCTTGGTCGAGCTTGTGGATTTGCCCTTTTGTCTTGTCGGTGCGTTCTTCGAGCGCTTGTGCGGCGCGGCATTTGAGAATGTCCTTGTCTTGCAGTTCGTCGTAAGCTTCGCGGATGATTTGCAGCAGGCGGTTGCTCAGGTAAAGTTCTTCGCTCAGACGGTAATAGGCCTTGATGCCGTCGCGCCTGTCTTTGACGAGTCCGCATTGCGAAAGCTTTGCCAAGTGGCGGCTGGCGTTACTCTGGTGGATATCCAGAATGTCCTTGATTTCGTTGACCGTGAATTCGGACTGGTCCAGTAGGAGCAGAATCTTGAGGCGCATTTCGTCGGAAATGGCTCCAAAAAGTTCCATGTTCGGGATGATGGGTTCTCGGTTCTGGTTAAAATTCGAATTTATCACGTTGTCCGCCAATACTTTTGTATGTTTGTCATTGTGAATATAAATTTTTAATGGAGTTTTGATGGATAAGTGGCATTTTAAAAGCTTGTTTCGGGTGTGTTTTGCGGTGTTGTTGGCGGCAGCGCTTGCTATGGGTGCGCCCGAAAATTCGTCGGCTGCGGAAAATTCTCGCCATTACGAAACCTCGGTTCGTCTCGATGTCCCGCTTGTGCTTGGTATTTCGTTGATAGCGGCGTTGGGCGTTTCGCGGTATTACGGCATGGAAAAAGGTTCCGTAGATAATTTGAAACCGAAGTCTGAACTTTTGCCGTGGGACCGTCCGCTTGCTGGGCGTTACAGCGGATGGGCTACGACGGTGAGTCATTATTCCGGGGCGTTGGCGGTTGCTCCGCTGGCGTTGGCGGGTCTTTCGCTCTACAAAGGTGATGTTGATGCTCACGATTTCGGTGCGTTTACGCTCATGTTTGCAGAGGCGTTTGTATTACAGAATGCGTTGAACCAGATTGTACGCTCCACGCAGCTTTGGCCACGTCCGTTCATGTATTCGAAGAGTGGGGATGGCCGTGAAAAGGCGGAGTCCGCCCGTGCGGAAGCTTACGGTTCGTTTTATTCAGGTCATTCTTCGGCGGCATTTACGGTTGCCATTTTTACAGGCAAGTGGTTCTCTGATGTTTACCCGAATTCCAAGTACAAGAATTTAGTGTGGGCTACGTCACTTTCGTTGGCTGCCATTGTTGCCGCGTTGCGTGTCATAGCCGGTAAACATTATATTACAGACGTGGTTGTTGGCGCTCTTGTAGGTACAGGAGTGAGTTTTGGAGTCCTAAAAATGCACGAAGTTTGTAAAAAGAAAATTTCGTTTTGGGCAAATCCGGGCAATATCGGCGCTGTTTTATACTTTTAAAACATTTTTATAACTTTTTTCGAAAAATCCGTATATATATTACGTGAGAGCTCCTTTGAGGAGCTGCAAAATAAGGATGAGGTTTTTCGATGTTGGAAGGATTGAGGCGCGTTTGGTGCGCTACCATTTTATTGACCGTGTCAGTGGTCGCAAATATTAGTGCCGATGAACTCAAGGATTTTAGAGACGGGCATATCTATCGGACGATTAAATCCGGATCGTTGAATTGGTTCAGCCAAGACCTCAATTTCCGCAAGACAGCAAATTTTTCTGATGACGAGGGGCGCTCTTTTTACCGTAACGAACGGTGGGAACTCTCGTGTCCTGAAGGCACGCGCCTGCCCGATGCAAGTGATTGGGATAAATTAATTCATGATAAATTCATGGGACCGCGCAAAGTACAGAATATGAAATCGTTTGTGAGCGGTTCTTCGATGGGCTACTACAAGTTCGAAGAAGATGACGTTGTGAACAAACGAGAATATGCGGCTTATTACGCAGCCGTGGGTGGCGTCGGAACGCAAGTCATGATGCTCGATACGAAACGTGGCGTTGCGAAGCTTGTTCAAATTGAAGATGCCGATGCAGTGCAGGTGCGCTGCATTTACGACCGTGACTTGTTGGCCGAGAAAGGTGTTGATAAAAATACGATGCAGCTTACGGACAGCCGCGATAACAAGAAGTACAAAGTGGAACTCCGCGCCGGTAAAGTCTGGATGAAGCAGAACCTCGCTTTTAGCGTGACTACTGAAAAACAGTGCTACCTGGAAGACAAAAAGTTCTGTGAAATGTACGGACGTTATTACACGTATAGCGATGCTCTCAGAGCGTGCCCCGTTGGTTGGCATTTGCCGGATGACGGCGAGTGGCGCGATTATCAGAAAGACCGCTCAACGCTGGATTGGGAAGGCTTAGGACGTGGCGGTTGCCAGGACTGGGACAACTATTGCGATGGTGCAGGCTCTGGCCATTATTGGTCGTCAACGTCTATATTGAAAAATTCGGCGCGGTCATGGGAATTCCGACGCTTGGTGCGCGACATCGACCGCTCGGATGTCAGTGTCCATAAAGGTCTTTATGTCCGCTGCGTCGCGAATCTGGAAGAATAGGTTTTGTCGATTAACTAACCTCTAACTATAGCGTGCTAGAACTGTGACTGGATCCTTCGGCAAAGCCTCAGGATGACGTTCCTATAACTTATCTAAGTTCTACAGTTCGTCGTCGCCTTCGGAAACGTCCTCGAAGTGGCTCCCGTATTCATCGAAGTTGATTTCTTCGGCAATGTCGTCGTTATCGAAATCTTCGTTGTCTAGGCCTAGACCCAGTCTTGCGCAAATGCGATCTAGGAGAATGAGATCGACATCTTCTGTATCGCCGCCTTCGCGTTCGTAGGCTTCGATAATGAGTTCCTGTTCATCCGGTTTGTACTTATCGACGACTTCAGTGATTTTCATTTTTTTCTCCTTTGCGAATCGTTTTTAAAAAAAAGTTCGCATCACTGCTTGTAATATCGTCTATCTGAATTATATTGTCAATGGGTTTTACTAAATTTTTTTTTATGAATAGCAAATTTTCTTTTATTGCTCTAGCTTTTTTGTTGGGAATGTCTCAATCTTGGGCTGTTGACCCCCGTGTTGAACAGGGTGCCCGTTTCGAGGCTAAGGGTCAGTACGAAAAGGCCCTCGGTGAATACCGTTCTATGTTGGCCGAAAACAAGAAGAATACCGAAGCGTACATGCTGGCCGGTAAGGTTCGCATGAAGATGAAGGATTATAAGGGCGCTTTGGCTAATTTCCGTTTGGCGTATCAGTACGACCCGAACTTGAGCGAAGCGTACGAAGGTGCCGCCAAGGCTTACGAGGCCATGGGGCAGCAGGCGAATGCCAATGCCGAACGCGCAAAGATTAAGGGAGCGAAGACCGCCCAGGCTGCTCCGGCAACGACTGCACCGAAAGAAACGGCAAAGACCGAAACTACGAAGGCTGCGGCCCAACCGGCCCAGACTGCGAAAGCGGAACCGGCAAAGACTGCGACGACAACGGCTGCTACCACTGAGGACCCGTTTGAAAAGGGGAAGGCTTTGCTTGCCGCTGGTCGCTATGCCGAAGCGGCTCCGCTGTGGAGAACGGTTCTCTCTAAGAAGCCCGGTGATGCCGGTGCGTACTTCTATGCTGGTGTAACCCGTTATGAGATGGGCGAATACGACAAGGCCGAAATCAATTTGAGGAAGGGACTTTCGTACAAGGTCTGCGGTAATGACGCCAATTATTACTTGGCGAAAATCAATCAGAAGAACAACCGCACCGAACATGAGAAGAAGTATTTGTCTGCGTACTTGAAGAAGGCCGCCCCTGATGGCAAGTTCCGCAAGGCTGCCGAAGACCGCCTGGCAGAAATCAGCGCTGTCGCCAAAGCCGCCGCCGATGAAAAGGCGATGAAGGAAGACGAAGCAAAAGCATTGAAAGAGGCGAAAAAGACGGGCAACGACAAGGCGAAGTCTGCCGAACCGGTGTCTGTACCGAAGACTGAAGTTGTCGCTCCGACAGCGGAAAATTCCATCGCGAACGCGAATGCGCTGTTTGCCGATGGCTACAACGAAGCGGCTCTCCAGATGTACAAGGCTTTGCTTGAAAACGAAATCACGCCGGACGAACGCTACTTCGCTATGCTCCAGATGGGCAATATCTACCGTGAAATGCGCGACTTCCACAGTGCTGTGACTCGCTACCGTGATGTTGTTCGTGAATTCCCGGATTCCGATTGGGCAACCGAGGCCGAACGGGCATTGGAAGACGCCGTATGGCTCGAAAAGCACGCTAGCGAATTGCCGAGAAATAAACGATAGCAGATGTTAAAGTTTAGAACGCTGCGCTGCAGGGCTTGAAATGCCATGCTGCGTTTAGCCGACTAAGCGCCTGTCGCTTTTTACTTTGTCTAGATATTTCTTGTAGAATTTATTGTAAATCTCGTGAGTCTCGGGATTCGGCTCGTATTTGTTTGTAATTTCGATGTAGTTGTGGATGTCTTCGAACTTGAGCTTGCCAAGGCCGATGGCCGCGATGGCGGCTGCGCCTAACGCCCCGACGTATTGCGGGTGCTTGACTGTTTCTATCGTGTGGCCTGTGATATCTGCAAGAATTTGTCCTAAAATGTTCAATCTGGCGAGTCCACCTGCAAAACGGATGGTGTCAGAAATTTTGCATTTTTGGGCTTGACTTTCGAGCATCCAGCGGAAGTGAAAGCAGATTCCTTCGACAACGGCACGCAACAAATCGCCTTTGTCTGTTTCAAGGCTAATGCCAGAAAGCGAACTGCGGATATCGCCATTTTCAAAAGGTGTTTTGCACCCGTGCAAGAACGGCGTGAACAAAAGCCCTCGTGAACCAGGTGCTGCCTTGGAAATCAACGATGCGCATTCTTCGTAGGTGTATTGCGATTCGTCAATTTTTCCGATGAGGTGCCTTGCCCAGGCAAAGCATTTGCCGGCAGTTTCCAGTTCGCCGTAGAAGTATTTCTGCGACGGATTTGGACCTCTGATGGTAATCATCATGATATCGGAGGATTGCATCTCGCGCTTTACTACAGTGCAGACCGAGCCTGATGTTCCGCAGTAGATACCGGTGAGATTCTTTTGGGTGTTGCCGCTTCCGATAGCTACCATGGAAACGTCTCCTGCTCCGGCGATGACAGGCGTTCCCTCTTGCAATCCCATCTGTTCTGCGATGCTTGCGGATAAATGCCCTACGATATCGGTGCACTTGACGATTCCAGGTAGATGCCTTTCGTTGATGCCATAAGCTTTAGCCATGGCGTGGCTCCAGCCGAAATGTTCGTCACGGCAGTCGTTGAGCGCAGAGCAAAATGCGGAATCTTCAGTGCGGACGAATCTGCCGGTAGTCTTGTAGAGCATGTAATCGCCGACGTCGAGAAAATGGCGGACTTTTTCAAAATTTTCGGGTTCGTTATGTTGTACCCACTTGTATTTCCAGATGGGACTGTAGGCCCCGGCCGGTACCATTTTGGTGTGGTGGATGGCCTTGATGAGCTTCCAAAGGTTCAGTCCGTGTAAGCGCAGGCCGTTTTGAAAATATTTGCTGAATTCCTTTTCGGCGCGCCTATCGAGGAACGTCATGGGCGGACGTACTACGTTCCCCTTTCCATCGACGAGAACGGTTCCGTTCAACTGAGAACAAAAACTGATTCCTTTAATTTGGTCGCTGGAAATGCCGTGGTTCTTCAGGAGTTCTTTTGTACTGCGGCAGATGGTGTCCCACCATTCGTCGGCGTTCTGTTCGTCCCCTTTGCCATCGTTTGTCGTGGTGTTGTGGGTCCCAACTACGGTGGCCCCGACGAACTCAATCTTGTCGGTTATGTTTGTGAGGGCCGTTTTTATAAAGGACGTACCTATGTCGTAAGTCATTAAATACATTGTTCCATCCTTTAAAAAATCCTGTTTTCCTCTTATCTCCAATAGAAGTATATAAAAATTATGGGGGAAGTGTCAGCAAAAAATATACCTTACGTAAGAAAAATTAAACATTTGTGGATTTTGTCACTATTTGGCTACACCACTTGCACGAGCAGCCCCTTGAGGTACTGCCCTTCGGGGAAGGCGGTACTCACAGGGTGGTCGGCGGGTTGGCCGAACCGTTCAATGATTTGAACGCGCCGTCTCGCATCGGCGGCGGCATCCGCGACGATTTTCTGGAACAAGTCCATTTCCATGAGCCCGGAGCAGCTGAATGTCGCGAGCATGCCGCCTTCGGCCAAAAGCTTCATCGCAAGCAGGTTGATGTCCTTGTAGCCGCGGGCGCCTTTCTGCAGGTTGTCCTTGCTTTCCACGAACTTGGGAGGGTCAAGCACAATGAGGTCGAAGGTCTCTGCCTTGTCGCGGCACCTGCGCAGGTACTGGAACACGTCGGCTTCCACGTGCGTGGCGTGTGCAGTGCTGAGCTTGTTCCTCATGATGCCGTCTTTTGCGAGTTTGAGGGCGTCCTTGGAAACATCCACCTGATAGACTTTCTCGCAGCCACCGTGGAGGGCGTACAGCCCGAATCCGCCGGTATAGCAAAAGCAGTTCAGCACCTTCTTGCCTTTTGACAGTTCACCGATGCGGCGGCGGGCGTCGCGTTGGTCGAGGTAGTAGCCGGTCTTGTGACCGTTTTTGACATCGATGGGGAAAAGTATGCCGTTCTCGTTGATGATGACGGGTTCGTCGGGCACTTCGCCGAAGACTGTTCCCGTGCGGAGGGGGAGCCCTTCCTTTTTGCGCACCTCGGAATCGCAACGCTCGTAGATGCCACGGCAATGCGTTTTTTCGGCCAAGAGTTCGTAAATCGTCTGGCGGTGGACTTCGGGGCCTGCAGCGAGGATTTCGACGGAGTAGATGTCAGCGTACTTGTCGATGATGCAACCGGGAATTCCGTCGTTTTCGGCATTAATCAGGCGGAATGCGGATTCCTTGTCCTCGATGTCGAAACCGCGGCTTTTGCGTGCGGCGATAGCGCGGTCGAGCAAGTCACTAAAGAAATCTCGATCGATTTTTGTCGTTCTTCCTTCGCTCCCGAAGACCCAAAAACGTCCGCGAATCTGGGATTTCGGGGAATACGAGGCAAGGCCTAGAAAATCGCTTTTGTAGCTATAGACTTCGACTGTGTCGCCGAGTTCCGGGTCGCCGACAACTTCGTCGATGGCGCCGCTAAAAATCCAGGGATGGTAACGGAGAGCGGACTTGTCGCGTCCGGCTTTAAGTGTTATCGCTTTCATGGGTGTAAAATTAGAATTTTTTATTATATTTCTTTTTGTCGCTTATTTTAGCTTTTGTTCAAACGCGTGTAAAAACGCATGGCTGTGTTTGTTTATCGAGGGGAAAAAGTGATTGTAAATTTCTTTTTTGAAATTATAATTACTAGATTGAAGCGCATGTTTTGTGTGTATCGGTTGAAGAGGTGTCAAGAAGGACTGCTGAATGTAGTACTAGTTCTTTTCTTGTCCTTGGTGTTCTCGGCTTGTGGTGATTCTGATTCACGTAAAAACGACCGTGACGGTACAGCAGAGCGTATTTTTAAGGGAACCGTTCGCGAAATTGTGGGCGAAGTGCAGCTCAATACGTTTGACGGCGAATCCAACCGTCTAGAAGTAGGCCAAAAGATTTTCGAAAAAAATAAGGTCGTGGTGGAACCGAAAGCTTCTGTCGTTATTTCGGTGTCCGATGGCTCGGCCCTCATGGTGGACGGAAAATCCGAAGTGGAACTGGACGCAATTGTTTTGGAATCGCTCAGGCGGAAAATTGCGATATCGGTTCGTCATGGACGGTTGATGTTCGACATACAGAAACAGACGGTCAAGGACGAATTTGAATTCCGTACGGACAATCTTGTGTCAACGGTTCGTGGTGCGGCTGGATTTGTGGAAAATGTTGATGGCCTAGAAATTTCATCGCTTAAGGACGGCGGCTTGGATGTTGTTCGCGAGAATGATTCGCCAATGACCTTAACGAGTGGACAGACGTTGCTTGCCAACGACAATGGCGTTAGGGTCATCTCGCTTTCGAGTTCTGGAACTTTGATTCTGGCACGGGCGATAGACTCCATTGCGAACGAGGCTTCATCGCAGCTAGGAATTCGCGCCTCTCGTCTGGCTCTTGATCAACTCGAAAAGATGCTCCTGACTTACGATGACGTTTACAAGAAAAAGATCGAAAACTTTGTCAAAAAAACGCGGCCGCAGTTCAAGCCGAGCCCGTTGAACGAATATATTGGCAAGCCCGAGGCTACTTTGGAGGCTTCGTTTGTTCCGGGAACATTCGTCATTGTTTTGGGAATTCGCGATTCGATTCCGGAAAGCGGGCTTTACAAGCATACCTTCGAATGGGAAGATTCTACGGCTTACGGTGCAAAACGCTTTATCGTGAATTGCAGTAATGGCGATGTGGAATACATCTGCCATACGTGGAATACGAACTTTGTTTCTGCCAAGATGGCGGAAATTTTGACAAAGGCTAACGAACGCAAGGCTGTTGCTGTCAAGGATTCTTCGCAACAGTCTAAAAAACTGAAAAAGTCGATAGCCATCGAAGGCTCCGTGCGAGAACGAATCCATGTGCTGCCCGAAGAACGGGATATTCCCGCAACGCTCCGATTCAGCGTTACAGGACTTGCAGGCGCTGATTTAAAGCAAATTAAAAAGATTGTCGTCAAGCGCAAGAAGGCTGTGATTAAGACATTCAGCGGTGATGAACTTTTGACAAATTCATTTAAGGTCCCGCTTCGCTTGAAACAGAATAGAATTGCCCGCATCGAAATTACCGCATTTTTGGCGAAGGGCAAGAAAATCAAGGCGAAAAAGATTTATGAGACTTACTGCTACTTCGACAATTACGAAGGCGGTAAGAAGAGCAACCGTGTCAACGACATGTCGGCAGAAGAAGAGTACAAAAATGTGGTCGCAAAGCATTTGCTCAAGAACGAATAGCTTTTGAAAAAGCTAAATTTGGCCGCATGTTTGAATCATTGTTTGATAAATACCCGTTTTTTAGAAAAGTCCCGGCCATCCTTTGCATGGCGATAATTTTCAAGCTGTCCTCCATGACTTCTGCGGAACTGGAAGGATTTCCGCATGTGTGGGACAAACTCGCGCACACTTGCGAGTACGCCACTTTGGCGGGTTGCTTTTGCATGTGGTGGAGTCGTCGGCAGTGGGCCTTGAAACCTTGGCTTAAGGTTCTAATTGTGGGCGGACTTGCTCTTGCTTATGGCTGCACGGACGAATATCACCAGAGCTTTGTAGAAGGCCGCGACTGCAGTGCGTTGGACTTGGTGGCGGACTTGACCGGCGGGCTTATAGGCGGTGCCGTGTATGTGCTTATCGTGAAAATTTTGAACAAGTATGATCCGCTGGATAAGTTGGCCGTTTAAAATTCCCCGAGCAAAATTATTTCGCACTTCAGTTGGATGCCGAATTTTTCGGCGACGACTTTTTGGACGTGTTCGCTGAGGGCTTTGATGTCTGCAGCTGTTGCGCCGCCTGCGTTTACGATGAAGTTGGCGTGGACTTGGCTTACTTCTGCACCGCCTATGCGGTAGCCTTTTAACCCGGCATGTTCGATGTAATAGCCCGGTGCGATTTGCGTGGGCGTTGTTGCTGCGCCTGCGTCTAGACGCTTGAAGGTGCTGCCGGCGTTTGGCATGGAGAGCGGCTGCGAATTGCGGCGCTTTGTCATGCATTCCTGCATTTCGCTTTCGAGATCTTTGGCGGTTTTGCCGAGGTCTGCTGCAGGCGTGAGTTGGAATGTGGCGGAGAGGACTGTTTCTGCGCTTTCGCGGGATGCGGCAAGTTCTTGGAAAATGCTGTGGCGGTAGCCGAAAGCGCATTCTGCGGCGGTTCTAGTGCGCACGTTGCCGGCGTTGTCAATCGTCTCGACTTCGATGCATGTTTGCGAAACGTCTTGTCCGTAGGCGCCTGCGTTCATATAAATCGCGCCACCGAGGCTCCCGGGGATGCCTGCGAGTTTGTGGATTCCGGCTAGAGATTCGTTGATGGTGTAGCGGGCGAGGCGGGCGAGCGGCGTGGCGCCTTTGGCGCAAATTTTGCCATTGCCGAGGTTCGTGATTTCCGAGAAAAATTTACCGAGCTGGACGATGACGCCGTTGTATCCGTTGTCGGAGACGAGCAAGTTCGTGCCTTTGCCGAGAATGAATGTCGGGAGAGTGCGTTCTTTTGCGAATAGCAACGCTTCCTTGATATCGTCGGTAGATTCGGTTTTGATAAAATATTTTGCGGGACCGCCTACTTTAAAGGACGTGTGCTCGCACATCGGTACATTTTCTAGAATAATCATAACGAAAATATATATATTCTTTCTGCAATGACTGAAGAGGAACTGAAACAATTCAAGGCGGCGCTGTCGATTACTGCTGTAGCGACTGCGCTTGGCGTGCCTGTGGTGCACGGTCGTTGCCGTTGCTTTTTCCCGATGCGTCATGCGCATGGCGATAGGACTCCGTCTGTTTCTTTTTCCGAGGAACGTGGAACCTTCCGTTGTTGGGTCTGCGACGATGTCCGTGGTGATGTAATTTCGCTTGTCCAAATTGTCAAAAATTGCTCGTTCCTGGAAGCTTTGAACTGGCTCAAGGAAACGTATGCGTTTTTGGTGCCGGGGGCGTCGAACGCAGCCCCTGCGCAAGAGCGTTCTTCTGGGCAAAATCGAACGATGGAACCAAATGTGGCGATGTCGCGTGTGGCGAAAGAGGCTGTGCGGGAGGCCGCTCTTGAATACCAGCCTCCGGAACCGACAAAAGAACTTGTCAGTGAAGATGAACGCAAAAAGATAATCCTCTCGTTTTTGAAGATGCTCAGCCCTGTCGATAAGACGCCTGCTGCAGCGTATTTGGTACGTCGTCGCATTTACAAACCGATTTGGGACAAGATGCTTTTGCGCACAATTACGGATTACGGTGCGCTGAACAACAAACTCAAGGAATCTTACGATTTGGAGGTCCTCAAGTATGTTGGGCTTTTTAACGAAAAAGGGAACTTGAGATATTACAAGCATCCGCTGTTTTTCCCGTATCTCGACTCAAAGCGGCGTTCGTGCTATTTCCAGGCGAGAGCGATTGACAGTTCTGTCGTTCCCAAAGAGTTGAATTTGCGGGGAACGGTTCCGTATCCGTACAACGTTTCGGCGCTTGATCAGAAACCGGGTTGGGTTTATCTGTGCGAGGGCGTTGTCGATACGCTTACGTTCTTGGGCCAGAAAATTATGCTTATGGGTCAGCAGATTGCTGCGGTCGGCATTCCCGGTGTGCGTTCGTTCAAGACGGAATGGCTTCCGCTTTTCAAGAACAAAAGTGTTGTACTTTGTCTGGACAAGGACGAGGCTGGGCGCAGTGGCACGGAATATTTGCAAACCGTGTTTGAACAGGCGAAAATTCGCACGGTGGTGCTCGGCGAGGGTTTGGAACATTTGAATTCAGCCATGAAAGAAGGCGAAGACATCAACGATTGGTTTGGCGGGAAAAAGTGAACCCCAGCACTCTCTTAACTTCTTCTTCGTCGGTGATTCCTTGTTGTATGAGGCGTGTGGCGTTCTCTTGTATGGTGCTGTCGGCGTAGGTTCCGTTCGGAAGTAATAATTCGCAGACGACTGTTCTGCCGTTGTAATTTTGCGCGGTTGTTGCTTTGCTTAGCGTGTTGGCATCCGCCCATTTTGTTTTTTTTCTTACGAGGCGCTGGGCAAAAACGCCAAGCAATGTTTCGTCTAAAACATTTTTCGGAATGCCGAGGTCGATGAGCCGCACGGTTGCCGCCATTGCGCTATTCGTGTGTAGTGTGCTCAAGACGAGGTGCCCCGTTTGGGCGGCGCGGAGTGCAATTTGCGCAGTTTCGTTGTCGCGGATTTCGCCGACGAGAATCACGTCCGGGTCTTGACGCAGTATGGAGCGCAAGGCGACAGCAAATGTGAAACCGCATTTTTCGTTTACGGGAACTTGATTGGCGCCATGCAGTTCATATTCTACCGGATCTTCGATGGTCGTGACGTTGATTTTCCGCTGGATGATTTCGCGGAGGCCGGCATAAAGCGTTGTCGTCTTGCCGCTACCCGTGGGGCCTGTGACGAGGAACAGCCCTTGCGGAGCGCTAAAAATGCGGCGGATTTGCTTGAGTGTCGCATCGCTGAAGTTGAGGTTAGCCAATGTTTCTGCGGTGTCGTTTGCGGGGAGCAACCGCAGTACGCATTTTTCGCCATTGCTAATCGGGATTGTGCTCAGTCGCACGTTGACCTTTTGTTGAAAATCCTCGAATGCAAAGCTCCCGTCGTGCGGCAAACGGCGTTCCGTGATATCGACGTTCGCCATGACTTTGAGGCGGATGAGTACGGGCTCGGCAAGCCATTGCGGAAAAGAGCGGTATTCCGTCAGCATGCCGTCGATGCGGAACCGCACCCGGAGCGCATCAGCCATTGGTTCAAGGTGGATGTCGGTCGCTTTTTTTTGGAGCGCTTTTACGATAAGGCTATCGACGAGATTTATGATGGGCTCCGATTCCCAGGATGAAGTTCGCGTGATTTCCAAGTG
>JAFWRL010000077.1 GCA_017520105.1 Fibrobacter sp. | reverse complement strand
GCGGTTGCTTTTGAGCTTCGTGAAGTCGTGGCTGACGGAATTGCGGCCGGCGGTTGCGTTTACGCGGAACGAGGCAACGGTTTGCCCGAGAACGTCCATGACGGTAATCTCGTACAGTCCTGCCTTTGACGCTTCGAACGCGATGGCGTTGCGGTTGAACGCGATGACCTTTGTCGCATGATCTGCCGTTGTCTTTGGGCTTACAAATGTCTTGCGTCCGGGTGAAGAAAGCGGGGTGAACGGTACGTAATAGGCTAAGGCTTTCTCGTGAACGGCCAAGCCGTATCCGGTGAACGAACCGTAAGCTTTGCCGTAGATGTTGAGCATCGTTTTTGGCGCATTGACGGAACCGTAGAATAGGCTGTCGATATCGACGGGGTTCGCATTGTCATAGACAATCAACTTGAATCCGCTTGCCGCTTTTTCGTAGTCGGTGGAGTCTTTGACCGGGGTGGCATTCCAGGCAAATCCTTTCTTTACGTGCAGCAATGATGTGTATCCCGGTTTTTCGAACTTGTACTTGGAACCCGGTTCCATGGTCATGGAATAGGCGTAGAAATCGCCTTCAGGAATGATTAGCGTCCCGGTGGAGCGAACCGTAAGCTTGTTGATGCATGTTCCGTCGACGAGTGTGTATTCCTTATCTACGGAAATGTCCTCTGTGCATTTGTTGTCTGGGAATGTCTTTAGGGTATCGAAAGCGTCAAACGCATTGTTCCAGCGCTTGGGATTGACGTAGGCAACGTAATCGTAATCCACGTCTGCGTTGATGAAAAGTTCCGCATCTTCGAAATCGCGGTAGATGAGTGCTTTTTTTGCTTTAATTTCGGCGTTCAGAACCAATCCGCCCTTGGCATAGATGGAGCCGATTCGGGCGTAGCCGTGGATGCCTGCGCAATAGTTCGCTTCCGTGGAACCGCAAATGACGTTGCAGAAACCATCGACGCCCTGCGTTTCGTCGATGCACTTGCCGCTGATGTTGAAATCGTGCAAGGCGTGCAGCGCGATGTTGTTCGGCATACTGTCCGGTTTTACGTTGTCTTTATTTGTTTTAAGAGCTGCGAACGGATCGCCGAAAAGCGTTGTTCCGTAGTACCAGGCGTAAATGTCCTTTGCGTTCTTGGCGCCTTCGAATACCAACGATCTGTAGTTCGCCCACTTGACGTATGCATCGCCCAGAAGATTCGTTTTTGTGTGTTTGTATAGGGTATCGACAGCTTGGTAGCCGCCGCCCATCTTTGTCGAGGCAATCATCGAAACGCCACCTTTCAAGGACCTGAACAAGAACGCCATGCCTACCGTACGGTCGTAAGAGAGACCTTCGGGTGTGGAATAGCGAGCGATGTTGCAAGAGAATAAATTAAGTAGGTAGGGAACGCTTTCGATGGAGGACTCAAAATCATTTACCGAAACTCCGTCGGCAAAGGACTTTTCGTTGCCGTGACCCAGATGGGTTAGCCAATCATAGTCTTTTACCATGTACAGAAGAGATTTTTCCCTGTTCATCGCATGGACGATGTCGACTTCGTTATACATTTTCGAGAGATCGTTGAAATGGCTTACGACGGCGTAGTCTTCCCTATAAATGGGGGACGGGTCGGAATAGGTAAACAATGCCTTGTCCGAACGCGGGGTTGTGTTGGCGTGCATGTCATAGGCCTTGTTGAGCCAGCGTATCGTAAGTTCCTTTACTTTGGCGAGGTAATTGTTGTAGTTGCGGAGTTGTTCTATCCATTTGGAATTGTTCAATTCGCGGGCTTCGCCGTAGGCATTGACGCGGGCGACCCAAATTTCGAAATCTTCGCCGGCAAGTTCCCCGTTAAAATGGTTGTAGTGCGAGTCGAGAATTCCGTTTTCGCCGGTTTCCACTTCGCCGCTGCATGCGCCGTCAGATACACAGCCGTTTCCGACGAGTTCGTCAGTCCACTTGCCGTCCATGTCCATAAAATAGAAGTCAACTGCCCAGACCTGATAGCCGGCGATTTTGCCATCGCCAGGAAATGCAGCCCTGCCATCGGATTCCCTGGCAAAGTATTCCATGCGTGCAAAAGGCAAGTTGCCGATAAGGAGAACGCCGGCCAGTGGAGCCTTGGATTTGTCTTCCCAGGATTCTTTGATGGCTGTCTTCAGCTCGGCAGCGGTGCTTTTCTGCTTGAATTTGGGGCTAGAATTAAGAGTTGTAGAGTCAAGGGCTAATGCTGCCGGAAACGACTTGATGTCAATCTTGAAGTTGAGTTCTTTTTCGACGGCGCCTGCGTATTTCTGCACGGCCGCGAGTACTTCCGTATCTTTGTAGAGGTCTTCGTCAACGTAAATTTCTGCGCGTCTTTGTTCCGCGGCTATACTAAAAACGCTGAATGTAAAAAGTGCAAATATGACTTTAGTAAACAAGTTCATATATCCTCCTTATCAATATGCCAAAACGTTGCGTTGGCCTTAAAATTCGGACCCAATATAGAAATTATTTACTTGGCTTGGATGGAACACCAAAGCGGGTCTATTGCTGCTGTTGTTGCTTAAGTCGCTGTTCTTCTTCGTAATCGTAGTAGGGCATGCCGGCTGTCGGTCCCGGGTCTTCTTCCGAGGAACTGGAGATGCTGCTAGACGAAAGCTGAGTTTCGGCGGTGGTAGCTGCTTCGGATTGCTGTGCCGGGAGCGGGGCTTTCGGGGCTTCTCCGGCTGTCTCGCTTGTGACGGGCGGTTCCGGTGATGCTTCGAGACCGGGAGCGGGAGCCTTGATGCAAGATGTCAGCGAGACGAGGGCGGATATGCCGAGTGCTGCTGCAAGACGCGTTCTTGTGGCTTCGGACCATTCGCGATTTTTTATTAACTTGCTTTTTTCAATTTTCATATAGTACTCCCAGTATCATATAATATATACATTTTTTTGAGTTATGAGTTCTAAGTTACTAGGGCGACTTCCTTGCAGTTAGGAGTTCCGAGTTACTAGAAATGTTCCTATTGCAATTTCTAGTAACTAATAACTAGTATCTAGTAACTAAGTTCCATTAACTTTCATCTTCTAATAACTATATTGCATAATGATGAAAAAGTTGCTTTTACCTTTGGGGCTTTTGGCCCTTTCGCTTGTGGCGTGCTACACGCCCGATCCGTTTACGGCGGAATCTGCAGGTAATCACGAGTCTAGCCATGCATCCGCAAATGGTACGATGTATAGGGTGAATTATGACCGTGAAAATGATGAAAGCTTGCAAATTTGTAATCCGTCTATTTCTCAGGATACCGTAAATTTCCCGGGCGCCATGTTATGGCTTAACTTTAGTCGTAAACTTGGCGTAGTCGCTCCGGATTCGGAATACAATGTGGTGAATTCCAAGGCCCGTAAGGTCCTTCAACATGACCGCCTGACAATTTCCGATACGGCGGAACATGTCCTCTGGTACCTGATGCGAGATGAATCCAAGGGAGAATGCCAGTTCCAAGACCCAGAATGGAGTACACATGCGGATTTCATTGTGGCTTTGCGCGGTTACGATGTTGATGGTAGCAAGAGTTGCTCAAATTTGGACTTCGGTATCTTTGCGGTTCGTCCGTCGAACAATGCGAAGTTCTGGTTCGTTGAGAAGGGTATGATTGAAATGGCTTCGCCGCATTTATGGGTCGATCCTTCGGCGAAAATTCCAGAAGACGGCGACATCTCGACAGTCGAGGGCTATTTTGGTACGAATAATGTGCGACTGGTGTATGCGGAAGGCTCGGATAAGCCTCTGAATATCGTGTTTATCGACTATGCAAACGGCGGTAAGAAGAATGCGGTTTCGCTTAAGAAGCCCAAGGACCGGAGTGACTGGAAAATCGACGCCCCCTTGATTTCGCCTGATGGAAAATATGTCGTCTATAATATGTACGAAAGTTCTACGAGCTGGGAAGCTTATGTACAGGAACTTTCTAAGGATGCTGAACCAATCAAGATTGAACGTATGCATGAAAAAATGTCGGAACCGGCACAGCCGCATTGGTTTGAATCCAATGGTCTCTTGTTTGTGCTGTGGGCTGAATTCCCCATAGGATCTTCGATGGTCAACGACAAGGATTTGACGATTGCGGATGACGGTTCTGTGGGTTACACGGTGATGCGTGAAATTCGTTTGCTGACGGGCGTACCGAAAGTCATTGAGGCGAAATGGGAGGGCGATGCTTTTGAAATAGCCAAGGTGCCCATGACGGGCGGCCTTTCCCCTGATGGCAAGTTCCTGGCGACTGGCACTAACAATGCATATTTGCTTAAGCTTCCGTGAGGTTCGACATGAAAAAGAATTTTTTGATTGAAGGCTGTTCTCTTGTCGCGCTTGTGGCGGTTGCTTTTTATGCCGGTTTTAGTTCCCCTGTAACGCCTGCGACTCCGTGGGAGTCTATTGGCGGTTGTGGTGCCGGCGGTTCCGGTGGTGGT
>JAFWRL010000076.1 GCA_017520105.1 Fibrobacter sp. | reverse complement strand
TGTTGACGCCGAAGAACTCCGCGAGAAGCTCATCAAGGATTACAGCACGGGCACGATTATGCTTTCCGGCCTTATCCGCATCGCATTCAGCGCTGTTCCGACCGAAAAGCTCGGCAAGCTCTTTGAAAATATCTATAATTGCATCAAGGAAATGAAATAGGTATTAGGGATTAGGTATTAGGGTTTAGTTGAAATAATCGTGGCGAAGCCACCCATAAAACGACGCACGAAGTGCGCAATACTTAATCCTAAAACCTGTAACCTATAACCTAAAACCTAACCGGAGAATCCATGTCCAATAACGCGACCTTAAACTACAACGGAAAAAGCTTTGAACTCCCCGTCGTTGATGGCACTGAAGGCGAGCACGGTCTCGATATCAGCGCGCTCCGCAAGAGTTCTGGCCTTGTCACGCTGGATTACGGTTACTTGAACACCGGTAGCACCAAAAGCTCGATCACGTTTGTCGATGGCGAACATGGTGTGCTGCGCTACCGAGGATACTCCATTGAAGATCTTGCAGAAAAGGCGACTTTCCCGGAGACCGCTTGGCTCCTGATTTACGGTGAACTCCCGAATCAGGAACAGTTGAGCCATTTCCGCACGCTCTTGACGGAAAACGCCTTGTTGCATGAGAACCTCTTGCACTTCTTCCGCGAAATGCCGCCGGGAGCCCACCCGATGGGTATTCTCTCGTCCGTGGTGAACGCCGTGGGTCTTTTCACGCCGCGTTTCTACGACGACGAAAACATCGCGAGTGCATTCGAACTCACGACCGCAGGCCTCATTTCGAAGATTCGCACGATTGCCGCGTTTGCTTACAAGGCAAGCATCGGTGAACCGTTTGTCTATCCGGAAGCGGAACGCAGCTACTGCAGCAACTTCTTGAACATGATGTTCAGCAGTAAGGCACGCCCGTACCACCCGGATCCGATTATGGAAAAGGCGCTCAACACGCTTTTGATTGTCCATGCGGACCACGAACAGAACTGCTCCACTTCGACTGTTCGTATGGTGGGTAGCTCTCAGGCAAACCTTTACGCGAGCATTTGCGCCGGCATTTGCGCCTTGTGGGGCCCGCTTCACGGCGGTGCAAACCAGGCTGTGCTTGAAACGCTCCTTCGCATCCAGCAGAGTGGCATGACGATTGAACAGGTGATGGACAAGGCCAAGGACAAGAACGATCCGTTCCGTCTCTCCGGCTTCGGTCACCGCGTCTATAAGAGCTACGACCCGCGCGCCAAGGTGCTGAAAAAGCTCATGTACCAGGTGTTCGAACGCGAACACGTTCACGATCCGCTTTTGGATGTGGCTATCAAGCTCGAAGAAGCCGCCCTCAAGGACGATTACTTCATTGCTCGTAAGCTTTACCCGAATGTGGACTTCTACTCCGGCATTCTCTACCGCGCCATGGGCATCCCGACGAACATGCTCACGGTGATGTTCGCGATTGGCCGTTTGCCGGGTTGGATTGCCCACTGGAAAGAAATGCACGACGATCCGCAGAGCAAGATTAACCGTCCGCGCCAAATTTACATCGGCAAGAACGAACGCCCGTGGATTGATAGGGACAAACGATAAGCTTTTTGCCGCAGCTAAGGTCGCTGAGCCTGCCGAAGCGAACTGCGGTAGTGCTAGACAAATTAAAAATCTCTCGGAAATGCTCCGGGAGATTTTTTTGAGTCTTGTGGACATTATTCAAGATTTGCGATGTGAATGTCAATGCCCTCGTGTTTTTAATGAATATTTCCCTAGGGCTCTCCGTCCGTTGTGTAAAGGACTAATTTAGACGAAAGAACGCCCGCTATGGCGGGCTACAGACGAGAGACGAAAGAAGTGGAGATTCCCGCCTTCGTGGGGATGACAAAGGCGAGGCTCTCGGAAATACTCCGGGAGTCTGTTTTGTGTATATTTATGCATGTTTAATTGGAGGGTAGTTTATGGCCTTGAAAAAATTCTTGATGATTGGTTGTGTGGCGGCGGTTTTGGTGGCTTGTGGTGACGATAGCAGCTTTGCCCCGCGTAACGATGAACCATCGAGCAGTGTAGAGGAGGAATCTTCTTCATCTGTCACCCCGGACTCCGTTCCGGGGGCACAATCTAGCATTTCCATGAAATCCAGTAGCAGTTCTTCTAGCGTCATTGCGAGCGACGCGAAGCAATCCAAAGACTCTAAGTCTAGCAGTTCGAAGGCGAAGTCTAGTAGCAGTAAAAATGGTGATGCCGGAACCCGTTCATCAAGCTCAGGGCAGGCTCCGTCCGGCATGACATCTAGCAGCGCGAAGTCCTCGTCGAGTTCCTCGGTAGACTCCAGCAGTAGCTCGGTGATGTCCAGTAGTTCTTCCAATGGCTTAAGTAGTAGTTCGGCGATGTCCTCTTCCTCCGATGCTTCCAGCAGCTGTTCTTCTGTAAAATCAAGCAGTAGTTTGGCGAAATTTTCATCATCATCCGTTGCGTATTTAGAACCATGCAGGACGGATAGTGTGGATACCTGTGAGTATGGAACATTGACTGATGAGCGTGATGGGCAGACTTACAAGACAGTAAAAATCGGCGAACAAGTGTGGATGGCGGAGAACTTGAACTATGCTTACACTGGTGTTCCCTTTATTTATGGAGGCGTCACCACCGATTCCATTACTTGGTGCTTGGGCGATGATGAATCGTCTTGCAAGTCACGGTCTGATTCCACTAGATGGTGGTGTTTTCATGATGATGAATTTTGCCTGTTTACTTCCGATTCTTCTAGTTGGTGCTATAACGATGACCCCGCTAATTGCGCCAAATATGGTCGCCTTTACACGTGGGCTGCAGCCATTGACTCGGTAAAGTTAGTGAACGATGCTAAAGACCCGCAGGACTGCGGTGACGGCAAAATCTGTACTTTGCCAGCGAAGGTGCAAGGCATCTGCCCTACGGGTTGGCACTTGCCAAACGAAACCGAGTGGAAAACCCTTTTCACGGCGGTGGGATCTATAGTGGCGGGCTCCTATTCGGATGCGCACTACCATTCGGCTGCGGGCAAAATGCTCAAGTCCACTAGCGGATGGAAAGATTATGAGCTTGAAGGGAGAAAAAATGGCAATGGTATGGATGCTTTTGGCTTTTCCGCGCTGCCTGCTGGCGACAGGTACTTGGCTGGCGATTTCTCCGACGAGGGGAAGTATGCGCACTTCTGGTGTTCCGCTGAACTCAATCGCTACCACGCGTGCGACTTGGACTTGTACTACGGAAACAGTGCTACATTGGAATATTCTTACAAGAGCAGCGCGTATTCCGTCCGTTGCGTGAAAGACTAGCGTAGTGCTCTTGACTTTAACGTTTTGGAGGACTATATTTAGTACTGAATATGGTTCTTTGAGGCTTTTATGCAGAAATTGGAAAATATCAAACCGATATCGTATATCAAGGCTAATGCTGCAAAAGTGTTAGATCATGTGAATGAAACTCGAGCTCCTTATATAGTCACGCAAAATGGGGAAGCTCGTGGCGTGATTGTCGATGTGGAAACTTTTCAGACAATGCAGGATGCTTTGAAACTTTTTAAGCTTTTTGCACAAAGTGAAGCTGAAGTTGCAAAAGGAAAAGTTGTTCGTCAAAAAGACCTGTTTGATACTTTGGAGCGAGAACTCGATGCCCTCTAAGAAGTTTGTTGTAGAATGGTCTGAATCGGCATCCAATGATTTAAGGTCTATTGTTTTTCATATTGCAAAGGAAAGCAAAAAGAATGCAAAAGATTCTTTTGTTAGAATAAAGCACGAATGTCTTGTTTTGGAAAGTTTTCCTGATTTAGGGAAGGTTCCCGATGAATTGGATAAATTGCAAATCGGAGGGTTCCGTGAACTTATGATTTCTCCATGGCGTGTTATCTATCGCAAGGAGAACAATAAGGTTCTTGTTGTTGCCGTTGTTGATTCTAGGCGAGATTTAGAAGATGCTGTTTGGAATCGTATGATGTATCCGTTGATGTAAGCTTTTGCATAATTGGGGGTGTTGCTGGGCATCCCCCCCTTTGGGTGGTAAAAAATTTTGACCACCTCGAAAAGCTCAAATTCAGTCGGCGGAATCTGAAACTGAAATTGAACTGAATTTTGCTATGCTTAAGATAAAGCATAAGGTTAAAAAAGAACGGAAAAAGTAGAGAGAGTCAATATTTCTTTATTTTTTCATGATAAATTGAGCCAAAAACGCATTTATAATTGTATTTTTCTGTGCGGTACCGAATGATACCTTTAAAAATGCACAAACTGCAAAAAAGGTTAAATTATGCTTGATTTGAACACTGTCGATTGGAAGACGCTCCCCTTCGGTTATTACGATACCGATTACAATGTCCGCTGCTACTACCGCAATGGCAAGTGGGGCAAGGTTGAACTTTCTTCTTCCAAGGACATCAGCATCCACATGGCCGCTACTTGCTTGCATTACGGCCAGGAAGGTTTTGAAGGCCTCAAGGCTTACACGGGCAAGGACGGCAAGGTCCGTATTTTCCGCGTTGACGAGAATGCGAAGCGCATGCAGAACACCGCGAACCGCGTGCTCATGGCTGTGCCGCCGGTCGAGCTGTTCCGCGAGATGGTCCACACAGTGGTGAAGGCCAACGCCCGTTTTGTGCCGCCGTACGGTTACGGTGCAACGCTCTACATCCGCCCGCTCCTCATCGGTACGAGTCCGGAAGTCGGCGTGAAGCCTTCCGACGAATACCTGCTGTTGATGTTCGTGACTCCGGTGGGTCCATACTTCAAGGACGGTTTCAAGCCTGTCGATATGATGATTAGCCGCAACTTCGACCGCGCCGCTCCGCAGGGCACGGGTACGGTGAAGGTCGGCGGTAACTACGCTGCCAGCTTGCTTTCCCTCGCCGAAGCCAAGAAGCTTGGTTACTCCAGCACGATTTACCTCGATGCAAAGGAAAAGAAGTACATCGACGAATGCGGTCCGGCAAACTTCTTCGGCATCAAGGGCAAGACCTACGTGACCCCGAAGTCCGAATCCATCCTGCCGTCCATTACGAACAAGAGTTTGCAGCAGTTGGCTGAATACCTCGGCTACACTGTGGAACGCCGCCAGGTTCCGTTCGAAGAACTCGCTGAATTCTCCGAAACCGCCGAATGCGGTACCGCCGCCGTGATTACCCCGATCAAGAAGATTGTGGATCCGGTTGCCGGCAAGGAATTCACCTACGGTGACGGCGTGAATCCGGGCCCAGTCTGCACGGAACTCTTCACGAAATATACCGCTATCCAGTTCGGTGAAGCGGAAGACCCGTTCGGCTGGACTGAAGTCGTGGAGCTGTAAGAGCTCGCGACTCCGTCGCTTTGAGCGATGAGGTCGCTCGTCCTCGACTCGCTTCGAGGTATGTGCGAATTTGTTATTTCCCGCGGAGAAATCTGCGGGAATTTTTTAATAAGGAGATGCCCCGTCGGAGCGGGGCATGACAATGGCGGCTGGCCTCATCTAGTTAAATGTCGAGAGTCCTGTGGCGTTTGCTGCGGGATTTTTTTGTATAATACGTATATGCTCTTTCGTACGAAGATAAAGAAATTTCTGTCGTTTAAGTTTAGCATGAAGAAGGTGCTTGGCGTAATTGCCTTGTGCCTAGCGTGTTTTATTGCGGGGATTTGCTCTCGCGAGTCCGCATATAACGAGTTGCCTATCAAAATTGAAAAAACGTATGAGGATTTCTACAAACAAGCTAGAAGTTATTTGGATGCCCATGAAGTTTTTTCAACGGTGAATTATTGGTGCTATCGAGCTGAAAGTAAAAACGATACGGTTTATTTGGGCTTTATCGGCGGCGACCATCTGGAAAAAAGAGATAGCTATGCGTGGGGAATTCTTGAAGGCGGAAACTCTTGGATGAATCGAGAATTAATCACGTTTGCTTTTTACAACAATGAATTGGTGATGATTACTAAGCAATGTGATGCCTTTAAATGTTGGGATAAACCATGCGAGTCTCCTGCATGGCTGTATTGTAAATAGATAATCTTTGCTCTTTGTTCCTCATACCTCACCGCTTATTGTTTTTCTTTAAAATAATATATATTGAAAGAAATGCACTTGCCTTAAGAGGAGGAGCTGGCTATGGCCTATACAAAATGGTTTGCCTTTTGGTGCTTTGTTATTATGCTCGTTGCTTGTGGGGACGAAGGCAGTTCCAGCGTGAACACGGAACTGACGGAAATGTCTGTTGACAATGAAGTCAAGTCGTCCTCTAGCAGCGCAAAGTTAGAATCTTCGTCCAGCAACGCAATGCCGGAATCGTCTTTCAGCAGTGCGAAGTCGGAGTCGTCCTCCAGCAGTGTAATGTCAGAACCTTTGTCCAGTAGTTCTAAGTTGGAAACTTCATCTAGCGATGCTAAGGTGGAATCATCTTCCTGCGATAAGAGTTCCTCGTCTGTCAATAAGAATTCTTCGAACAGTTCCGAATACAAACCGTATGATGGAGAAGTGCGGAAAGCTGATACAACAGATTATTACTATAAGTATGATGAAGTTTTAAATGAATGGGTGGGGCTTGATGTTTTTGGTACAGACCGTGACCTTGGACTCAACGGATGTACAAGTAAGCGCGAAGGCGAAATTGGCTTGAGTCCCAAGGATGATATTTATTACGTTTGTAAGCATTTTGTAGATATTGCAGACGGATATGATGAGCGCAAATGGGTGAAAGCGCAAGAAATCGACTTTATTAAACGCGATGAAAAATGCGAAGGTGAAGATGTTGGCCGGATTATTCCTGGAATAGATACCGTTACGAACAATTATTACTGTTCGGTACTTGGTTGGGTGAATCTGAGGACCTGGAGTTTTGGTGTGCCGAAGGAATTCCGTTTTAACCCGGATATTAATTATGGAAGCCTGAAAGACGGGCGTGATGGTAAAACGTACAAGACGGTAAAGATTGGTAATCAGGTTTGGATGGCCGAAAATCTCAATTATGCTGGTGGCGGAATTGGACATTGCTACGAAGATGTTCCCGAATATTGCGAAGCGGGTGGACGCCTTTATAAATGGGACGTGGCAAGGGACATTTGCCCCGAAGGCTGGCATTTGCCATCAAAGGCTGAATTCGACACATTGTTATCTTTTGTGAAACTTGAATATGAAGAAGAACAATGTAGCTTTGCCGATATGTTCAGGGCCGCTAGTGGTTGGGATTATGGCGGTCAAGGTTGCGATAAGACCGGTTTTTCTGCAGTGCCTGCTGGTGGAAAGCGTATTAAAGCATACCGATCACCGGAATACAATCTAGCTGGCTATACCGCGTTCTTTTTGACATCAACTGAATACAGTGAAACAAGCGTGTATGTTATGCGGGTGGGGGCTGATGTGGCGTCTTTGTCTATAGACGATTACTACGAAGTAGAAGGCCCTTGCTATAGCACCAAGGAATCGGAGTTTTCGGTTCGTTGTCTCAAGGATGCTGAATAACCATAATGAGGTCTGTGCATTTTTTTAATTTTTTGACATAGTTCAGGAGTAAATATGGCAGAAAAAAGCGATGTTCTTAATTTATTTAAAGGTCTTGCGTGTATCAGTGTGGTTTTTGTCCATGTCCATTTTCCTGGAATTACCGGTATAGTTGTTCATAGGTCTTTTTCGTCGTTTGCGGTTCCGCTTTTTCTAATGATTGCAGGTTATTTTGCTTTTGGCAAAGATGAATCTGTGATAAAAAGACGCTTTTTTAAAATTTTGAAGATTTTTCTCTGGAGCTATGCTGTTTTTCTGGTTCTCCATATTTTGTTTAAAATTCAACAGGGCGTTGTTGCAGAATGGCTCTCGCTCAATTTTAACTACACTACACCCATTAAATATATTGTGTTTTGTACCATAGACTTTGCAATACCGCTCTGGTATTTGATCGCTATGGTTGAAACTTATTTTGTTTGGTATTTCTTGGTTAAGCATAAAAAAGAGCATTGCGTAATGTTTGCAATCCCTTTCTTGTTCGTATTCAAGGTTGTTTTAACGACTTATTGCGAAACCATGCGTGTACCGTGGATGTTTAAAATGAATTTTTTGACGGAGGCTATGCCTTTTTTCCTTTTTGGTTATTATCTTCGCTCGAAAGAGGATTTTTTCAAATCTATTCCTTATACGGTTCTGCTCTTGACGATGTTTGCCGGATGTGCGTTTGCCGCTTGCAATGTGGCTTTTGATGCCCCCGTAAAAATGTTCAGTCTGGGGACGTTATTTTATTCCTTGGCTGTTTTTGTAATCGCAATCAAAATTCCAAATAAGTCGTATTGCAGACCTTTGGAATATATCGGTGATAAGCTGTCTCTCAATGTTTATATATTCCACCCCATAATAGGCCTTGTTATGCTTAGGCTTTGTCAGTCTCTTTTCGGTATCAATTTGCAAGCAGGACTACTAGGATGGTTGCGTCCTTTTGCTGTTGTTGTTTTGTCGATTGTTGTTGCTCAGATTCTTGAATGTTTAAATTCGAGAAAACTTTTCACTCGCACTAGGGCTGACAAGGGCGGTTTGTTTCGCCGACCAATTACTTGAACTTCCAGAACTTGTAAAGCATTTTCGCGGAGGATATGGGCGTTTGGAGGAAGGCACGTTTTTTGCAGCCGTGTTTCGCGAAGTTCTGGAGAACTTTGTAGAGTTCTGTCTGCTCGTCCTTGTTCACGTCGAGGAGGAACCTGCGGAACTTGTATTCAAAGTCGTGCATGCGACCAAAGTAATCGTAGCAGCGTTTTTCGTACGTCTTGAGGAATTCTTTGCTCAAGTTGCCGCATTCGAGTCCTTCGTGGACGGTCTGGGCGCAGAAGCGTCCGGCGCGCATCGCGGACGCTATGCCGCCTCCGGTGAGGGGGTTCGTGTGGTGTGCTGCGTCGCCTACGAGGGCGAAGTTGTCTAGTGTATAATTTTTTAGGACGCTTGAGACGGGAATGGCGCCTCCGACGACGTGGTTGATTTGTGCACCCGGGAAGAGCTTGTACAGCCATTCCATCGTGATGTCCAAGACGTTTGAGCCGTGATTGTTCGAAATCAGGAATCCGGCGCCGAAGTTCGTGACGTTGGACTTGACTTTCGGGAAACTCCAGATGTAGCCGTCGTTGATGAAGTCGTGGCCTTGCCAGAATGTGAGGTAGTCCGGCTTGGTGAGGATTCCTTGCACTTGAATATCGACGCCGGTGCAGGTGAACCCTGGCTTTTGGATGCAGTCGAGGCCGACTTGGCGCCCGATGCGGCTTTCAACGCCGTCTGCAGCAATGACCATCTTGGCGCGGACTTCTTCGGTCGTTTCTCCGGCGCCTTCGCCGAGCTTGACGCGGACGAGGCGTGCTCCGTTTTCTACTTCACCGACAAATTCTGCTCGGGCGCGGGTGACGACTTCTGCGCCGTCGTTTTCGGCGAGGCGGGCGAGGCATGGGTCGAACTTCTCGCGGTTGAGCATGATGCCCGTGCCTTTCTGCGCGAGGTCGATGTTCACGCCGTTCGGGCCGTAAATATAAAGTCCGTTGATAATCGTCTCGATGCAGTCTTCATCGACGGGACCGTAGGTCTGCAAATCCGAAAGCTTGGTGCTGGCTTCGCCGCAACGTACGGGGTATCCGATTTTCTCGCGCTTTTCGAGGAGGAGGACTTTATGGCCTGCACGGGCTAGGTTCCTTGCGACAACGCTACCGCCAGGGCCGGCACCAATGACGACTACGTCGTATTCTTTGTTACAGAACATCGTTCGTCTCCTGAATTTTGAGGGCGCCTGCGGGGCAGGCTCTTGCGCAGAGTCCGCAACGGATGCATTTTTCATGATCAATCTGCAAGTCTAGACCATACATGTCTAGAGCCATCTTGGGACAGACGCCGACGCATCCGGCGCATTCCAAGCAAACACCTCTGTCGTGAACGAGAATTTTCATGGAAAGGAATATATAAAAATAGTTGTTTGTTGTTAGTTATTAGTTACTAGAAAAAATTGTATTTCGTTGTAAAGGAGATGCGCTCCCCATACGCGGATCATGACTACTAAGCAGCATTGCTGCAAGTAGTCAAAGACGTCGGTGCGGGGCATGACAAGCGCCGGTTGAGCTTTGGGCTTGTTATTTCTGCAACTGGTAGAATGCTGAAAGCCAGGCGTGCAAGAGATCCCAACCGTTATCGCTCTGCGTGATGGATTCCCCGAGCGTGTAGATGACGAGGTTTTCCAGATTGTTGTTCCCTATGGTAATCGGGGAAATGCTCTGGTATTGATCCCTGAAGTCCTTGGTATCGACGACTCTGCCATCGATAGCGATAACAACATGGTGCTTTTGGATGAATATCGAATAATGGTGGCGTTCCCCGTCCAGAATTTTATGACAGGACGAATCCTTCAGTGTGTAGTAGCCTCCGGAGCTGTCGACTGTCGACGAAGATGAATCCCTTTTGAAAAATTCGGCACAGAGTTCATCCGATTTCTTTCCGGCGACTAGGCTGAAATAAACGTCGCTGTCCTGGTCTTTCGAGAGAAGGAACATGGAGTCACTGGGGGAAGCCTTGTCCTTGGTTATCCAGAAACTGATTCCGAGAACATTGCCAAACGCTTTCCAGTGATCGTTGTTGATGATTTTCATGCCGGATTTTGTTTCTCCGAAAGCTTTCAGGACTTGCGGGGACTGGATGGCGGAATCGCTTGACGATACGGTAAACGAGTATGTTCCGACATCGATGTTCGGGATGACTGTCAAATATTTGGAATTGTTCTTGTCGTTCTCGACCTTGTAAAGCGCGAGCGTATCGCCCTTGTCGCTAAGAAGGATCGGGTTCTCGAGACTCGTGCTGAGCGTGACGGGGACAATCATGGAATCGAGTGTCGTCTTGTCGTTCAGCAATTTCGCCTGCTTCATGGTTTCTTCCGATATGGTGACCGGAATCTTAATGGACGAGACTTCAAGCGTTTCGCCGGGGACGAAGTCCCACTGGACGTCTTGAGTCGTGACCTTGTGGTCGGTT
>JAFWRL010000075.1 GCA_017520105.1 Fibrobacter sp. | reverse complement strand
TTCCGAAGAACAGCAAGTGGGAAGACTTGCGTTTGTACAGCTACGAAGAATGTTTGGAAAGCAAGCGAAACCAAATCGAGAATTGCCGCAGGGTGGATATCGAATGCAACAAGTGGTTCCAGCGCCGCATTCTGCAAGATGTTGCCGAACAGACCGTCGTCATTAACCCCGCCTACCCGCCGATGGAATACGGCGAACTCGACGAAAGTTTTGAATACCCGTATGCCCGCGAGCCGCACCCGCGTTACAAGAAGCGTGGCAACGTGCCAGCGTTTGATATGATCAAGTTCAGCATCAACACGCACCGTGGATGTTTCGGCGGTTGCAGTTTCTGCGCCATCAACGCACACCAGGGCAAGTTCATCGCGAGCCGCAGCCGCGAAAGCATTCTGCGCGAAGTCGAAATCGTCACCAACATGGAAGGCTTTGCCGGGACGATTACAGACCTCGGCGGCCCCAGCGCAAACATGTACAACATGCGTGGCCGTGACCCCAGCCGTTGCCAAAAATGCGCACGAGCCAGTTGCCTTACGCCCAAGATTTGCGACAACATGGACACGCACCATAAAGAAATTTTGGAACTGTACCGCGAAGTGCGCAACCACCCGAAAGTGAAGCACCTGTTCATCGGAAGTGGCGTGCGTTACGACATGCTTTTGCAGGAGACGGATGACGAAGAACTCCGCAAGGACCACGAAGAATACGCCCGTGAGCTCATCGATTACCACGTGAGCGGTAGATTGAAAGTAGCTCCCGAGCATACGAGCGATGCGGTCTTGAAACTGATGCGCAAGCCGAGCTTTACGTTGTTCCACAAGTTCAAGGAATTCTTTGACGACGAATGCAAACGCATCGGCAAAAAGCAACAGCTGATTCCGTACTTTATCAGTAGCCATCCGGGATGCACCGAAGCCGACATGGCCGAACTTGCGCTCGAAACGAAGCAATTAGGTTTCCAGTTGGAACAAGTTCAAGACTTTACGCCAACGCCGATGACCATTGCGACCGAAATGTTCTACGCCGAAATGACGCCGGACGGAAAGCCGCTCTTTGTCGCGAAAACGCCGGAAGAAAAGGCGAACCAGAAGCAATTCTTCTTCTGGTACATCCCCGCGAACCGCCCGCACCTGCGCGAAGTTCTGGAACGTCTCAAGATGGGTAAGGTCAGCCGTTTGTTGCTGAGCCGCACTGCCATGGCGGAGGGCAAGGAATACTTCCCCAGCAAGGAACGCGAAGAAAACGAAGACTTCCGCAACCGCGAAATGCAAAAGCGCGACGAACGCACGAATGCGTTACGCCCGAAAAAAGAGAAAGTTAAAAACCGCTGGAGAGATGACGGGTACGCAGGTCGTAGCTTCAACGAAGGTCGTGAAAATCGTGGGGAGTCGCAAAGGGAACCGCGCGAATTCCAGTTCCGCGAAGAACGCTTTAGTGAAAGTCGTGGGAACCGCTTCGGCGAAAATCGCCGCGAAGGGGAACGTCGTGGATTTCACAGCGAACGAGACCGCCGCAACAATGCATTCGATAACCGCCGCGACTTTGACCGTCGCGGGAACCAGCAGAACGCGCCAATCCGCGAGCACCGCAATATCGAAGACAAGAACCGCTTCAACAGCGGCGAAATAAACCTCGCCAGCCGCCGCTCACACGGCAAGGGCTTCAAAAAGCCAACGTTTAAAAAGTGATGGCGGGACCGCCGCTGGGACAGTCACCCTACCGTCATCCTGAGGGGCGACGTCCCGAAGGATCCAGTTACAGTTCTACTAAAAATGGCGATGCCGGCACAACGGCCGGCATGACAATTCAATCAAGCGTTTGTCGCCAGAACACTCCACCACTCTCCTTTTTCACGTTCGACGGAAACTTTGAAGCCGGCTTCTTCGAACCACTTGAGGATGTAATCTTTTTCGGTGACGAGCTGTCCGCTGATGATGAGTTCGCCGCCTTCGGCGAGCAAATCTTCAATGTCGTCGCGGAGTGGCCAAAGTTCGCTGCGGATCATGTTGCAGAGAATCACGTCGAACTTCGTTCCGTCCTTGAACGCATCCAAGAATCCAAGCACACAGTCGCTTTCGCCAAAGCCATTGCGTTCAAAGTTTTCCGCAATGCAGGGAATCGTAAGCGGGTCGATTTCCGTACCCACAGCAAGGCTTGCGCCCTTGCGACGAGCAAACATCGCGAGGATGCCCGTACCCGTACCGATGTCGAGAACCGTCTTGCCCTTGAAATCAACATTTTCCATGAGCGCAGCACAGCTACTCGTCGTCTCGTGTTCGCCCGTGCCAAATGCAGTCTTTGCCTCAAGTTCCAAGACAACCGCTTCAGGATCTTCCGGCGCAAATTCCACCCAAGGCGGACGCACCCAAAGGTGCTCGCTCACAGCCACCGGCTGTGCGCGGTCACGCCACCACTTGTCCCAATCCTTCGCAGGCTCCTCCGTCACCGTGAAGTTGTATTGCGGAAATTCTGCCACGATGCGGTCACGTTCCGCCTTGTCGCCCGTGTAAAAACAGAACTCCGTGCGACCAGCCGTCACCGGGTCCAGTTCTTCGAGCGTTGCAACACCGGCCTCAAAAAGCAGGTAGCTTGCAATTTCATATTCTTCATCGGGACAGTTGCCCTGAGCCTTGTACCAAGTATCGATTTTTTGCATAGTTTAAATTTATGAAAAATAAAGGCACCGCAAATTCGCACACAAAATGCAACTCCTAAAAAAGTGATATATTTACCATAGGTCATCCTGAGCAACGCGAAGGATCCAGTAAATTATTTAAAAGCAACTGGATTCTTCGGCTTTCGCCTCAGAATGACTAACGCGCCGAACACCAACATGCTCTATATCCACCAATTCCCAGACTGGACGCGGTTCCGCTTCGATTCTCCCAAGGTGCTCAACGCGCTTGGGCAGACACGCCTTGAAGAAGGCAAACTCATCGGAATCATGCAAATCTGCGGGCTCAAGGACATCGAAGCAAAACTCCTCGCCGAAGATATCGTCGCGAATTACGCGATTGACGGCTACACGCTAGACTCCGCGCACACGCTTGCCGAAGTGGAACTCAAAAGCAAGGGCTCACAAAACTTTATCAAAAACTACCTCGGCGCCATTCAAAACGCCTCCGCCCCGCTCACCGAAGAACGACTTTTCAACTGGCATTCAGCGATGGGTCAGAACAAAGTCAAACACTTCCGCGACACGCCCAGCGAAGTAAAGAAAATCATTGATGCGACCGCCCCCGATTCCGCCACGACACTGCGCTTTACAGGCCCGAATCCGGAACGCTTGCAAGGCGAAATGGAAAACTTTTTATCGTGGTTCGAGAGCGCAAATATAGACGGGGTGATTAAAGCAGCAATTGCACATTTCTGGTTCATCACGATTCGCCCCTTCGCCGACGCCAACGGCAGACTCGCGCGCGCCATCACAGCCATGCAACTCGCCCGCGCCGAAAGCACAACGCATTGCCAGTACGCGCTGAACAAACAAATTAACAACAACAAAGCCGACTACTTCAAAATTCTCTCGCGCACGCAAGCCGCTAGCGGCGACCTCACCGAATGGATTCTGTGGTTCCTGCAAATGCTGCGAAACGCAATCAAGGATAGCGAACAACTTTTCGCCGCAGAAATCAGCCGCATCCAGTTCCGCAACGCCCACGCAAGCACCACCTTCAGCGAACGCGAACAGCAACTCATCGACGAAATCATGGCAGGCCGCCTCGCGCAACCCTTCACCGCCAAAGAAGCAGCAGCCTTCTTCAACGCCAGCCACGACACCGCCCTCCGCGAAATCCAAAGCCTTATGGACAAAGGGATTTTGCAAACAAACAACAAAGGCGGCAGAAGCATGCGGTATAAGCTTGTGGATGCAAGCGCCATCGCAAAATAAGCGACAACCCAACAAAAAATCCCAGCGCAAAGGCTGGGACAAATTTGCAAGATTTCACTGGATCCTGCGACTTCGCTCAGGATGACTCCGCTCAGATTCCGGCTCAAAGGCCGGAATGACGTGTTCCGCGCAGTCCGGCTCGCGTCGAGCATTCCGCGCGGTTTACCTAGCGTTGTGCGGTTCCACTCGCATCGAGCATTCCGCGCGCTTTTTCAGCAAACATTCCGCGCGTTACGCTTACTTCTGCAAGTTCAAGCTAGCGTTTGCAGCACCGTACAAGCTAATGCTGTAATCCTTGATGACATATACAGGCATCTTGTTCAACAGCGGGCGAATGTTCGGGTTGTAGTTCTTTTCGAACCAAGTCATGAACAAGTTGTCGCGTTCGAGCCAGCGCAAATCCTTTTGCACCGTGCCGCCAGCGAGGTAGAAGCCGCCAAGCGGGAGGAACAGCGTCGCGGCGTCGCTTGCAAAGCGGGCGAGCATCTTCACGAACATGCGCATCATTTCGGCTGCGACTGGGTCGGTATCGCTGGCGCGGCTGATGTACTTCGGACGGTCATGCCAATCGGTTTCTTCAATTTTCTTGAAGGCTTCGTTTTGCGGAACGCCCTTCGTGTCGCGCCACCATTCATAGAGGTGGGCAAGGCCCATGCCAGAAACGAGAGGCTCGACGCCCGGCACCGTACCGATGCGCTTTTCCATGTAATCGCGAAAATCCTGAGAATCCTTGTCGAACGGAGCGAACGTAGAGTGGCCGCCTTCGGAGCAAGCCGGGATGTACTTTTCGCCGTCAAAAGCGAGGAACCCAACGCCCATGCCAGTCCCCGGGCCAATCACGGCCTTGGTCGCTTTCTGCGGGGCAGGCGTGCTTCCGTCGGTATGCACGAGCTTGAAAATCTGTTTCGGGTCATCGACATCGAGCGTCGGGATGCCGTAGCTAATCGCCATGAAGTCGTTGATGACAAGCGTCGGGATGCCGGTCGCATTCGTAATCGCATCGCCATCGACGCTCCACGGGAGGTTCGTCATGACGCACTTGTTGTTGGCAACCGGCCCTGCGGCACTGATGCAGATATGGGACGGCTTCAAATCCGCGCGGTTTTCGATTGCTGCCTTGAGCGTTTCGCGGATGGGGGCGTCGAGCCCTTCAATGCACTGGCTCGGGCAAACGGTTTCGAGAATAAGCGTAAACTTGCCATCCTTGTAGCCCACAAGGCCGAGGTTCGTGTTTGTTCCACCAATATCGCCCGCCAACACAAGACGGTCAAACTTTGCATCGGGATTAAGCCATTTAATTTCCATAATTAAAACTCCATGTTTTACGTTGTGGAATATAGTTTTTTCTCAAGGAAATAGGAGGTTCACAATTAAATCGGGAATGACAAGCGCATATTTACATGTATGTAATAAAAACAACTGTTTCAAGCCTCTTAAAAAATATACATTAAGCCCATAGGGACCCGCCAATACGGAGTCCACCCCAAAAATCAACCATTCAACAAGTAGAGACAATGCGCGCTATTCTAGCCCTTCTTTATTACGTCGTCGTTTTCACCATTATGCTCATCGCGGGCATTCCTTATACACTTTACTGTGGTCTCCGCGGCCATTGGGAAGATTGCACCAAGATTTGCACTTTCGCATTCCGGAACATCATCTTCAAACTTTTCGGCATCAAGGTATCCGTCAAGGGCGCCGAGAACATCCCGAAAGAAAGAGGCTATGTCATCGTCGCAAACCACCAGAGTTTTTTGGACATCAACGTCATTTGGCATTCCATTGCGCCGGCGGCTTTCATGGCAAAGGCTAGCCTCTGGAAGGCACCTGTGTTCGGCTGGGTTTTGAACCGCACCGGTACCATTCCCATCCACAAGAATCCGCGTATGAACGCCGGCCTCGGGAAGCACCTCAAAAAGCGCCTCGACAGCCACTACAACATCACCGTGTTCCCCGAAGGCCACCGCAGCGAAGACGGACATATGTTCAAGTTCCAGAACGGAATTTTCCGATTGGCAAAAGAACAGCACTTTGACATTTTGCCGGTTACATTTATCAATACCGGAAAGATTCTCCCGAAGGTCAAGTGGGCAGTCTATTCCGGTACCGTGGAAATGGTCATCCATCCGCTTATCCGTTACGAAGACTACGCCGAAAAACCGATGGCGGACCTCCGCGACGAGACCCACGATTTAATTGAATCCGCCATGCCGTACAAGCAGGCGGAACTCGCCGCAGCAAAAGAAGCGGCAATAGAAAACAAGGAGGCTTAATTATGGCTAGAGAATTACCGAGCGAAGAACAAATTATTGCTATTCTCCGTGACGAACCCATGGTAGGGAGCCAGCTCCGCAGCGCTCTCGGCCTCCCGAAAAAACAGAAGATGGCATTCAAGCAACTCCTTGCCGACATGATCGAGCGTGGCGTTTTAAAGCGTTCGGCCCACAAGGAATACCAGCTGGGCGATGGCGAACCGCTCGAAGACAAGCGCGAGAAGCGCCGCAAAAAACTTGCCGAGCAGGGAGTCGAAGACAACCGCCGTCCGGGCGCACGCAGTCGCCGCCAGACCGAAAAGGATTCCGGCACACGCATCAAGCGCGGTATTTTGCACCAGACGGGCGACGAAGACTGGGAAGTAACCGAACTCGATACGGGCAAGGTCTATGAAATGTGCCACCGCAGGCAGGCTCCGGGCAAGGAAGGCGAAACCATCAGCTTTACACTTTATCCGCACCCGAAGCTCAAGCATAGCTACTTGGCGAAGGTGGACCGTTCTGCCGAGCTCAACAACATCAGTTGGGACGAAGTTAAAACAAAGTTCATGGAAGAAAGCAACTTGCCCAAGGACTTTAGCCCCGCAATCAAGAAGTACGTCGAATCGATTACGGAACCCAGTGCCAAGGACTTCAAGGGCCGCGTGGATTACCGCAAGCTCGACATTCTTTGCATTGACCCCGAAGGGGCCATGGACCACGACGACGCCATCAGCGTAGAACGCAAGCCGGATGGCGGTTACAAACTCGGTGTGCACATCGCCGATGTGAGCTACTACGTGCCCGAAGGGAGCGACCTCGACGAAGAAGCGCTTGAAAGAAGTTATACGCAATACCTGCCGTGGACCGCTGTGCCGATGCTCCCCGAAAAACTTTCCAGCGGCGTTTGCAGCTTGCACGAAGGCGTTGACCGTTGCGCATTCACCTGCATGATGGAGCTCGACAAGAACGCCAACGTGCTGAGTTGGGATTTCCATCGCAGCGTCGTGAAAATCACGAAGGGCATCACTTACCAGCAAGCGGTGCAGATGATGGAAGCCGGTGACGATTCCATTAAGGCTCTTGCCGAGGTGACAGCGCTCCTCAAGAAGAACCGCACCAAAGAAGGCCTGCTCGAATTCCAGACAACAGAATACGGCTGCAAGTTTGACGAAAAGGGCGAGCCCATCCAGATTGTCCCGCGTGAACACGACGAATCGAACTCGTGGGTCGAAGAGTGCATGCTCATCGCAAACAACTGCTGCGCCAAGGAACTCAAGCAGCGCAAACTGCAAGGCATTTACCGTATCCATGAAGCACCCGACACCAAGGACATCATGGAACTGTACTACATGTACCCGGACCTGTTCAAAGACGCTCCGGTGATGTTGCGTGACCTCGGCAAGCCGCGCAGTGGTGACACGAACTTGAACCCAGTTGCATTCAAGCTGTACGAGCATTTGGTGAAGCGTGCCCAAGGCGACGAGACGCTCACAAACCGCATTTTGCGCAGTATGCAGAAGGCCCATTACGATAGCAACAGCTTTGGGCACTTTGCATTGAACTGGCAAGACTACAGCCACTTCACCTCGCCCATCCGCCGTTACGCTGACCTTTGGTGCCACCGTGAACTTGCACGTAAAGGCAAGGAAATCACGGCAGACCGCGTAAACAGCGTAATTGAAGTTTGCGATTTGATTTCGGCAAACGAAATCAAGAACATGAAGGTGGAGCGCATTGCAATCAAAGTATGCAGCTGCTGGATTTTGAAGAGCCGCATTGGCGATAGCTTCGAAGCGAACGTCACGGGTATCGAAGAATGGGGCATTTACGTATCCATAGACGACCCGATTGCCGAAGGCCTCGTGCGTTACCGCGACATCGCCGGCGACGACTTCTACGTATTCAATCCCGACCAGGGTCTTGCATTCGGCAAAAAGAGCGGTCGCACGTTCCGCCGTGGCGACAAGGTGATGGTGCAACTCATCCGCGTCGATCCGTTACGCGGTCAGGCAGACTTCAGCATCACGGAAAAGCTGAGTGCCGAGCCGAAAAAGCGCCGCACCCGCGAAGATACCGAACGCGACATCCGCAATTTCAACGAACGCGCCGACCGCGCCGCCGCCGCCGAAGCACTCGGATACGTGAGCCAGCCGGACGAAGACGAGGAATTCGACGAACCGGAATACATGTCTGCCGGTCGCCGCAACCGTCAAGATTTCGACGGCCCCATCTTTGAACGCACCGGACGCAATGCCCGTGGACGCAAGGGACCGCGTAAAGCCCGCGAAAGCGAAGGTTTCCACGTCGCCAGCAAGCCGCGCGAAGCAAAACGCGGACGCAAATCCAGCGAAAAAGGTCACGGACGTAGCAATCGCGGAGGCCGCAGAGGAAGGTAGCCGATGGACGCAAGCAATAAAGTCGCCCTCTACGCCAGTTACCAAACCGGGGAAGACCTCCCCGGCTACGTCCGCTTTGCGCTCAAGCATCTCGCGGAGACCGACTTCAAGGTCGTACTCCTTACGAACCACCGAACGCTTTCAAGCGACACCTACGATTTTTTGAAGGAAAACCACATTGAACTTTTCCTCACCGAAAATCGCGGATTTGACTTTGGCATGTGGCGACGTTATTTGCAAATGCAAGCGAACCGCACGGATAGCGCAGGCAATTTCGTTCCCAGCGTCATCACGCGTGACGTGGAACGCTTGCTGCTCATCAATGATTCCGTCGTCTATTATCAGAACAAATTCAAAGAGTTCTTCGACCGCGCCGAAAAAAGCAACGCCGACGTCATTTCGCTCACAAGCAACGACGAATTCGCACCGCACCAGCAATCGTTCTTCTTGTACATGAAACCCGCCGCCCTCGGCGTGTTTTTCTTGCACATTTTCGAGACTCCCGAACAGACGGAATTCTATGACGTCACCCGCAAACTCGAAGTCGGCTTAAGCGAAAAATTCACCGAAGCCGAGGTCACCATGGAATCGCTCTACCACACAGAGCGCCCCGTGTTCTTCGCCTATGACGAACTCATCGCCCAGGGAGCCGGATTCATCAAACGAAAACTTTTGGAACGCCGCTTCGACTACGAAGAAAAGAAACATTTTGTTCGCCATCACGCTTACAATGCACTCAACATGGACTACGCCGCCCTTGTGAAAAGCGCCGGACTCGATGCAGACTTTGACGAAAACTGGCTCCCGAAATGCAATGAGACACGCGCCGAACGCATTAAAGACTTTATCTGGGAAAAAGGCTTTCAGCTCGTCGGCTTCCCAGCAAAACGACTACTAGATAAGATAAAGAAATAGCGACGATTGCACGGAGATTCCCGCCTTAGTTCGACAGGCTCACCACAAGTCGCGGGAATGACACGAATGGCGCAAGTCATTCACAAACGCAAAACAGGTATATGGAATGAGAAAATTTGGTTTAACAGCGATTGTTTTTGCTGCTTTGTTGGTACCGTTATCAATGGCGGGCTGTAGTTCCAACGACAATCCTACAAACAGCAATCCTGAAAACGGAGCTCAAACCGGAGCAAACGAAGGCGCAAACAACCCAATTTCTCTTTTCGATACTTTGATTGTCCCGAGTACAACCAACTTGCCTGCTTGTGACGCGAGCCATGAAGGTCGCGCATTCTTTGTTCAGAACGAATATATGCCTCGCCTTTGCGTGAAAGGTTCTTGGCGCAGCGCTGCAGACTCCACCGATTTTAGCATTACCTGCAGCGACGGATTTTTGCACGCCATCGATAAAATTGCAAATCAGCCCGATTTCGGTGTAGATACAGTTCGATTCAACGGGTTACTGCGAGATTCCATTCAGGGAATTGTACAGAACGGCCCATTCATTTTTGGAACTTCTGTTGTACAAAACGAAGCCAGCGAGATGAACTTCTACAGAGCCGACGGAATCGGACACACTGCAAGCACCTGCGTGCAAACCAACGACGGTCGCTACACGCTAGAAAGTGTCAGCACCAATTCAAACTACGTGAAAATTTCTGCTACGGGATTTTACAGAAACATGGTGACCGGTAGCACGTCTGCAAGTCCCGTGACGCTTTCGGCTTTGGCTAAAGTTGCAAACACTTCCGAAGATGCTGGAACAACAGCACCCACTCGCGTTCGCAATTCCGTGAACGTGAACATCCTTACGCAATTGGAAATTCCGCGCATCGAGCAACTCGCGATGAACCACATTGATTTTGCAGAAGCCAAAGCACAGGCGGAACGCGAAATTTTTGCAGCCTTCGGCATCGACACGGTACAACTTTATTCGCAACCATACTTCACCGACGGTCGCACAGACAAACCCGTTGCCGAAGATTTGGAAATGTTCGGGAATAGCGAATACAGCGCCGCATTGTTTGCAATTTCAACAATGTTACAGGGAGACCGCAGCGAAGCCGATATGATGAGCCTCGTGAATAACCTCGCCGAAGACATCAAGGGCGACGGCATTTGGAACGACCCAAACTGGAAAATCAAAATTGCGGACTGGGTCGTCGGTCTCGACACGCTCTGGAAATACAACGACATTCGCAACAACGTATCTTCTTGGGGTGTCACCGCGATTCCGAATTTTGAAAAGTACATGCGTGCATTCATTCCCGTGGCATACGGCTTTGAGCCTTGCACCGATGCCAACGCAGGGAAGCTCACGTACGTGAACCAAGGGCAAAGTACGCTATTTGCCAACGACTACGAGCACGCCGACCATTCAACGGTCCGTTTTATCTGCGATGCAAATTCCAAGGAATGGCGTACCGCACAACCCATCGAAAAAGACACCGCCGGATTCGGGCCAGGCGCTTACGACAAAGAAGTCCGTGAAGGCCGCGTAAGCCACGACACCTACTACATTTTTGAAACTGCGGCAAACGCATGGCGTATCGCCACCCCGCAAGAAGCGGACGGCTTTACCGACCTCGTCGAAGTTTACGCCAACTTAAAGCCCGACGAAAAGGCCGTCTTCATCATCCGCCACAGCGAACGCACTGACGACACAGGCCCCAACGGGCACCTAACAGAGAACGGAAAAACGTACGCCCGCAACCTTGGAACTCGCCTTGCCGCAGTCGCAAAAGAAGATTTCTATTATGGCTACTCGGGTTACACACGCACGCAAGAAACCTGCGAAGAAATCGCCATCGGCAAAGGCCAAGTGGGTTACACGCTCGATGTCCTCCCCTACATGGACGGCAACTGGTACGTCATGAACCCGAGCATCACTAACAACTACGTTAATGCCGAAGGTGGCTGGATAGTCTATTCCAAATACGGATTTACAGGCGCCTACGAAGACGCATTCTACGATCTGGAATCGCGCAGCGAGCAACTGCTCAAGGACGAAATCCTTGCAAATATTTCGACCATGAAGCGCGTCAGCATCATGTGCACACACGATTACCTGGTGGTGCCGCTCCTCGCCTACACCACGAACGGACATGCCAACGTGCGTTACTACGAAAAATGGCGTTGGGTCAATTACATGGCCGGCGTAGCCATGATTATCGCCTCGGACGGTTCCGTGCGATACGTTCCTGTGAAGGGCCTAGAATCAGGGACAATGCAATAAGCGCAAAACGCCACGTCATCTAGAACGGCGTGAAAACTACGCCGAGTTTAATTCCTACGGCCATTATATCAGAAACTCCCACCAAAAAATCATCATAATAAACTTTTGGGCGTTGAATTTCCCAAAGCAAATCCAATGCGACATATTGGTTGATAAACGCATGAGCGCCCAAGAGAAGCGCTACATCTATCGAAGCACGAAAATCATTATCAATCAAATCAACCGACTCATACTTATCCACGATAGGGATTGCAATTTGAGCCCCAAGTTCGAACATAAAAGGACTCGTCCTCGTTTTCATGGCAATCACCAAAGGAAACGCGATGCGTCCTTGCAGAATGCGTCCCCTCTCCTTTTTCAAATTTCCAGGATTCTCCGGATCATCAAAGAAGAGATCCTTTTTGCAGAACAAGTAAGTCGATTCAAACAACACACCCATCCTCAACGCAAAATTATATTCATTTAAAGGAATCCACGCTACCGCTCCCAATTGAATCGGAGCCCCCTGAAAAAACTTTGTCGAATCTTCTACATCATTGGCAAAGTAAAATTTGCCATAATCAATACTACCGAGAATCGCCTTATACCCCACCGAAAACAAAAATCCCCAAGTGAACCTAAAATTAACCGGCTCTTTTTTCATTTCTTCGGCAAGAGCTACACTATCTTTATAATCTTTCGTATTTTCCCTTTCAATACGAATAATGCGATACCCTTCAAGAGTCCGTTCATCATCTTTAGCAAAAGCAAGCGCCACATTCAAAAGGAGAAAAATCAAAAAAAATCGTTTCATTTTTTCTCCTAGAAACATAGATTACGTTCAAGAAAATAATTCAATTCTTCTTCGTTATAATAAGCATCGCAAGTTTCGTTCACCTCTTCAATAAGCTTTTCTGAATGAATCGCAGAATTCGCCGCAAAGCCAATAGCGGATCCAAGAACAGCGCCACCGCCTGTTGCACCCCAAAACAGCGGACCAAAACCCGCCCCATTTGAGACAAAGAGGAACAAAGGCATCATAACCATAGCACCAACAGCCCCCACGGCTCCAAGAAACACGCCTCCCACAACGGCGCCGTTCAGCATATGATTTCTGGAGAAATAAGAATTGTTTTTGATAAGAGCATTTTTACACAAAGTAACATTATCTTTCGGCACGATAAAAAATAGTCCTTCATCATCCTCATCACTTTGCGCGTTTTTACTCTTTGGGAAAACAAAATAATCGTTTTGCGGATCATAACAAAATCTATTCGCTCTGAACAACATCAAAGTGTCGGACACTTTAGACTCGTAAGCGATATTTCTCGATTTCATCTTGATTTGCACGTCTTCGTACTTGACAACTTCG
>JAFWRL010000074.1 GCA_017520105.1 Fibrobacter sp. | reverse complement strand
TGCGACGGGCTATCCCATTATAGAGTTTTTCTTGACCGTTTGTGGGGTGGCTCTGTTCGACCGGAACGGTGGCTCCGCATTTTCCGGAAAGGTGGCTCTCTAGCACCGGACTCGTGGCTCAAAGTACGCCGGAATAATCAACAGTTGCGATAGTTTACAATATGTTGATTTGTATGGCACTTCCCATGAATATTTAAAATTTTATATTGGAAAAAACTTCGCTAACAGTAGAAATGATAATGTATGGGTTCTTACAGATTCATTTGATAAAGATTCGTTGAATTCTGAATTGAAAAAGGGAAATCCTCTTACCTTAGAGAAATTTACGAAACTGGATTTTGATTCATCTCGTGTACAGTATTTGGTGAATAGTTTTAAACCTTTAGAAGTTGAAATTGATGCAATAGTTGATTCGATTAAATCGACGTTTTATGTTTTGTATCAAATGGATTCGGTGGCTGCTTTTTGTGGGGTAAATAATAGAACGTGTCTCTACCACATTGGATGTCTATACAATAAAGAAGGAGTGCTTGTTTTTGATTCGATTCCTGTTCCTGATGAATTGATTCATCATAGCTTAGGATGTATACAGTGCTTTGAGACTCGAAGTTCTTTGCGGCAAACTAATTGTGAATTTGATAAACAAAGCAATCCATTGGGAAAACCGTACAAAGTCAACGGCACTTCCGTCACTAAAGGGTCTTCAAACATTATCATTCAAAACAAAAAGCAAAAACTTCAACTCAAGGGAAATCAAAAATGAGAAATTACAAGGGTAAAAGGCTTACCCTTTTAATAGTGTTCTCGTCTTTCGTCTAATTGTTACAAATACGTTGCCACGAACTTTTTCTGGTATTCCGGATCTTCGTGCGCCCAATGCTTCTCTTCCATCGCCTGGTATTGCCAATTGATGGCTTGCATGAATTTGTCCGGATTGCAGAGGTTGTTGAAAATCGCGTCCAGGTCATCGACAGTCGCGTTCAACCCCACCAGCTGTTCCTTGGGCGCATAGCTGTACGGGCTGCTGGCGAAGTCGCTTCCGATAAAGACTGCTCCAAGGGCGGCTGCTTCTTTGAGTTTCAAGTCACTCTTTGATCTGTTGAAGTTATTTGCAGCGAGCGGAGCCAGGAAAAAGTCGGGCTTGTAGCTGGCGACCGTCTGTGCGAACGGTAAGAAGTTCGTGTAAGGAATCTTCGTGAATTTTCCTTCGAGGTCTTTCAGGAAATCAGGTTCGCCGAAAATGCAGAGATCAATGCTTTCGTCCGCGACGTGCTTGCGGAGCCATGGAATCCACGCGCCATCGAGATCTCCCGCGACACCGTCGGCAAAATGCCCAAGGCTGCCCGCGTACATCACCTTCGGCTTTCCGGTGAACGGCGAAGTTCTCTGAGTCATTCCGAACAGCGATTTGGAAACACCGTTCGGCATCACGACTGCGTTTACGCCGAGGTCGGACTTGATGCGGCTTGCGAGGTAACGTGTAGAACAAACTACAGTGTCAAAAAGTGGCAATACTTGTTTGAGGCTCGAAAGCATCATCTGGTCATGATTCGGGATGTGCTTGGCATACGAGGCGATAATCGGCGAAAGGTCCCATAGCAAGTCATCCATGTCGGTCACTAGCTTGAATCCACATTCTTTTTTGAGCTTCGAATAGAAAAGTGCAATCTGTGCGCGGCCCGGTGCCGTCGGCTTCTGCAGAATCACCGCGCGCGTCTGCTTGAGCGCGTCTTTGTTGGTGCAGATGATTTCTGTAATGGACGGGATGATTTCGAAGTCGTTTTTGCCCATGAACTGAAGGCACGGCAAAATGCAGCGGACCCAGTCCGGTTGCGCCATGTCGTAAGGATGCACGATAACTTGCTGTCTGTTCATAGTTGGAAAAGTAGTAAAAAAGCGAGTCTTTTAACCCCTAATACCTATTTTTACTTTATATCAAACTGCACTTTAGGTGCTGTGCTTGCGCCGGCGTCAGCGGAAAAGAGGGCTTTGGGGGAGGCGCCTGCGAATCCTGCGACGAGGTTTGTCGGGAACTGACGAATGGTGGTATTGAATGCCTGGACGGTTTCGTTGTAGCGTTTGCGTTCGACGGCGATGCGGTTTTCGGCGCCTTCGAGTTGGACGCGGAGTTCCTGGAAGCTCGTGTTGCTCTTGAGGTCGGGGTAGTTTTCGGAGACTGCCATGAGGCGCTGGAGTGCTCCGCTGAGGTTGCCTTGGACTTCTTGGAAGCGTTTGAGCGCGGCTTCGTCGTTCATGAGGCTTTCGTCGAGTTTGACGGTGCCGCCCATGCGGCTGCGCATTTCCATGACTTCAGTGAGGGTGCTCTTTTCGAAGTTGGCTTCGCCTTGCACTGTGCTCACGAGATTCGGGATGAGGTCAAAGCGGCGTTGGTAGGTATTTTCGACTTGTGCCCACTGGGTCTTGACGCCTTCTTCGAGGGCTATGATGTTATTGTAAGTGCTGATGCCCTTCCCTACGATGATGAGCAGGACGGCTACGACAACTATAATGGCAATTAAAGCTTTTTTCATAATTTCTCCGGTTTTACAACATCAATATAAAAATTCTTACAGCATCAGCCATTCGCTGTTGAACCATTGATAGAGTCGCGCTTGTTCGGAGCGTTTCTTGATGAGCCACTGCGCAAATGTCGGGCGGTCGATGGGTTCGCAAATAGAATAGATGAATGCTTCTACCAGCCTTTCGCGAATGAGTCCCTGATAGAATCTTTGGATGGGGTCGTTGATTTCGTCGGTGAAGGCGATGAGCTTGATGCACTTTTCAAGCATGTATATCAAGAATTCCGTCTGCTGTGCCGATGTGGAATCGTTGTCGTAGAGTTTCCGCGAGCCGATAGAATCCATGACGAGCGAGGTCTGGATTGAGAGCAGGAATTCGTTATTGACGGTGGAGTCGCTGCCGGTTTGCTTGATGTTCGGGGTGTTTTTTTCGATGGAGTTGTCTTTTTTTATGACGAGGTATTTTGTCTTGCCGTAAAGTCGTGAAAGGTTGTCGCGGATTATTTCGCCTTTTTTGGTGATGAATGTTGAATACATCGTGTAGGCGTAGAATTGAGGCCATTTGCCCATCTGGCTTGCCAGAAAGCCTGCGTAATAGTAGCTGCCTTCGTGGGTGCGCGTGTTGTTTATGCTCCGCTTGATCCAGGCGTAGGCGCTGTCGGCGTTGTTTTGCCGCATGTAGGTGATGGTTGCGTTGTACGGGATGTTGCTCGAATTGGGGACTTTCTCGAATCCTTTGCGGTAGAGAGCGATGGCGGAATCGGGCATGCCTTTTTCGTCGTAGATAGAGCCTATCAGGCTATAAAGGTTTTCGTCTATTCCGTCTGTTTTTAGCTTTGTGGCGGCCTTGGCGTATGTGAGCGCCTTGTCGATTTCATGCTTGGCGTGGTAGGTAAATGCCATTTCGTATTTGATGAGGGCGTTTTTGGGGTCCTTCTTTTCGGCGGCTTTGTACTTGGCAATGGCTTCGTCGTATTGACCTTGTTCGTGAAATTGTACCCCCTGATCGATCAAGTTCTTGACGGCATCCTGAGCGGTCGCATTTTTGCCTGTCGCATTCGGTGCGGCAAAAAGTGTGGTGCTGGCAGCGAGGCTAAAAATGAGTATGGCAACTTTATTCATGATAAATGGCTAATGGCGGATGGCTTTTTCGTTATTGAGGATGGCTTTGTAAAATTCTCGGATATCGTTCCAATAGTAGTAGGGGCCGTGGGCAATTTTGACTGCGTTTTGTTCTGGTTTTTGCAATTCGAGTTCGATACCGGGCATCTGTTCTATTTCGTTGTAGAGGAATTTTACGAGGATGGGCTTTTTGGGAGCTTTGTAGAATACCATCTGGAGGTTTGCGGCCATCGGGATGATTCTGAAGTCGTTCCACTGTTCGTGCAGTTTAGAGAGGTCCGAGACTTTTGCGTTTGCGATGGGCAACTGCATGAGGGCGGCAAGCGGGAGGAGTGCTGCGTCGTGGCCGAAGCGGAGTGTCGCTGCGATGGGTGCAACGGAACCGCGCGTGGTGTCGGCGGCGATGGCGGCGTCTGCTTCGTCAAGGATGTTCTGCAAGGTGGGCTTTGCGAAGTCGAGACCGTTTGGGCTGTTGATGAGCGGGCTTGTGCCTTCGAGGCTGTACCACCAGGCGTTCTGGGCTTTCCAGCGGGCAATTTTTTCTTCGGTGGTGAAGAGGTTCACGAAACTGTCGGCGGGTACTTTGGCGTTGGCCGCGATTTCGTCGAGGAGCGGTTTGTCCATGCCCTGGAGCGATGTCGCGATTTCGAAGAACCGGTTATAGAACTTGTCTGCTTCGATGTTTTTTACAACGTAATTGCTATCGGCGAAGAGTTTTTTCAGGAACGGTTGCGGGTTTACGTTTTTCCAGAGCTTGTCGCTTTCGTCGGTGTAAGTCTTGACTTTGGAATAGTCGAGTTTGCCCCAGTCAAAGGCGCTGATGAAATTCATGTAGCTCTTGCCGGAGATGAGCTCGGGGCTGATTTTGGGATTCTGTGCACGGAGTTCCGCGATGAAAGCTGCCATGCTCACGATGCAGCGTCCGCTGGTACTTGCGTAGGCCTTGACATGCGGTGTGACTTTTTTACCGGCGACATTTATGTCCTTGAAAACGTCCGGGAAGTTCTTGTACATGCGCTTGGCGATACCTTCGTGCTGGTGGACGCCCACCTGTGTCAAGTCGCCTTTTTGCGGGGCGGCTTTGGTGGCGAGCACTTTTGCGTAAGCGAGCGCTTGCTTGCCGAGCTCGGTGAGCTTGCCTGCGGAATCGGCCTTGGAAAGTGTCTTGTAGAGATACTTGTATTCGTCTGCGTCATGGTGATAACGGCTACCGTGGCGCCCGTAATGGCTGATATAGAACGGCTTGTAGCCTGCGGGAGCTTTAGTGTATTTAATATTTACAGGTTCCGGATATACCAAGTAATTACTGGAGGTGAATTCGGGGTGCTTGGCGAGTTCATCATCGGTGATTTGGGCGTTCACGGAGGTGGCAAGGAAAAATCCTGCCGCAATCACAAAAAAGCTTTTTACGAAATGCAAATTCTTCATGTAACTAATATATATATTGATGGTTTTGTTTACTCAAATTAAATAAAAAAATGATTCTTATGACAGGTATATTTTGGAAAGTGAACCGTCAAGACTGCAATTATTTAGTGTAAGTGGGATGTTAGCTTGTTTTTAAGGGATGAAAGGTTAACGGTGAAAGAATGAAGACATATTTTCTTGAATTAAAAATGATTTTTAGGCGATTAGGCTACTTTTCAAGTTGAAACAAAAAAATTATGGCATGGGTTTTGCTAATTTTAACCACGTTTAATTTTAAATCAGCGCTATGGGTCGTCCCATGGCGATTATAAAGGATAACCATGAGCATTGTAGATACAGTACTCCATAAGATTTTTGGTACACCTCATGAACGTAAGGTGAAGCAGCTCCGCCCGGTGATTGCAAAGATTCACGAAGCCTGCAAGGCTCTTGAAACGCTGGACGATGAAGCTCTTGCTGCAAAAAGCGCGGAATTCCGCGAAAAACTCAAAAACGGTTCAACACTCGAAGATATCAAGGTCGAGGCTTTTGCTGTCTGCCGCGAAGCTTGCGACCGCCGCTTGGGTATCTTCAACATTTTCAAGCCGGAATTCGGCTTTGACTTTAGCAGCCTCGGCCCGGAACTTCAGGAAGTTGCAAACAAGGCGAAGGCTGAACTCGAAAGTGGCAAGAACGAATGGGAAGTCTATTTGCCGGCTGCCCTTTATGCGAAGGTCCGCGAACTTTACCCCGAATCCGTGAAGCCGTTCCGCATGCTGCCTTTCGATGTGCAGATGATTGGTGGCCTCGTGCTTCACGAAGGTGCCATTGCCGAAATGGCGACGGGTGAAGGTAAGACGCTTGCTGCCGCTCTCCCGGTTTACTTGAACGGCCTTGGAGGCCATGGCGTGCATGTGGTGACGGTGAACGATTACCTCGCTGGCCGTGACGCGAAGCAGATGGGCCTTGTTTATAAGTTCCTCGGCCTTACGGTGGGTCTTATCATCAACGGTCTCGATGCGGAACAGCGTCGCGAAAGCTACAACTCCGACGTGACTTACGGTACGAACAACGAATTCGGCTTTGACTACCTCCGCGACAACATGGCTGTGGAACCGAACCAGCTGGTGCAACGCGAACTCAACTTCTGTATTGTTGACGAAGTGGACTCCATCTTGATTGACGAAGCCCGTACGCCGCTTATCATCAGCGGTCCTGCCGAAGACGCTACCGAAAAGTACGCCAAGGCGAACGAAATTTCGAAGCAGCTCGTCAAGAACAAGGACTTCTCTGTTGACGAGAAGGACAAGAACATCCAGTTTACGGAAAAGGGCGTTCTCCATATCCAAGACTTGATGCATATTACGAACCTCTATGGCGAACATGCCGACTGGGTTCACTTCCTCGACAACGCTCTCCGTGCTTGGTATCTCTTTGAAAAGGATGTCGATTACATCGTCCGCGGCGACGAAATCATCATCATTGACGAGAATACGGGCCGCACGATGGAAGGCCGCCGTTATTCCAACGGTATCCATCAGGCTATCGAAGCGAAGGAAAACGTGCCTATCCGCCGCGAGAACCAGACTCTTGCGACGATTACGTTCCAGAACTACTTCCGTATGTACAAGAAGCTTTCGGGCATGACCGGTACTGCAGAAACCGAAGCGACGGAATTTATCAAGATTTACAACATGAACACTTGGGTCATTCCGACCAACAAGCCCTGCATCCGTAAGGACGAACAGGACTTGGTGTATAAGTCCGAAGATGCCAAGTGGCGCGCCATTGTCGCTGAAATCAAGGAGCGCCACGAAAAGGGACAGCCGCTTCTCGTGGGTACGGCTTCCATCGAAAAGTCCGAACACCTGCATGCCCTTCTGGAAAAGGAAGGCATCCCGCACGAGGTGTTGAATGCGAAGAACCACAGCCGCGAAGCTGAAATCATCCAGTACGCCGGTTATAAGGGCAAGGTGACGATTGCGACGAACATGGCTGGTCGTGGTACCGACATTGCGCTTGGACCGGGAGTGACTGAACTTGGCGGCTTGCATGTGCTCGGCACGGAACGCCACGAATCCCGCCGTATCGACAACCAGTTGCGCGGTCGTTCTGGCCGTCAGGGCGACCCGGGTTCTAGCCAGTACTTCTTAAGCCTCGACGATAACTTGATGCGTATCTTCGGTGGCGATAGCGTCAAGAATTTGATGAGCCGCTTTGGCGTGGGCGAGGACGAGGTGATTACGCACCCGATCGTTTCCCGCTCTATCCGTGGTGCACAGCGCCGCGTGGAAAGCCAGAGCTTCGATATCCGTAAGCACTTGCTCGACTACGATAACGTGATGAACGAACAGCGCAAGGTGATTTACGGACTCCGCCGCCGCATCTTGAACGGTGAAGATATCCGTGACGAAATCATGAACCGCATCGAAGACGCTTGCGATATCAAGGTTTCCGCTTACATCCCGGCGAAGAGTTACCCGGAACAGTGGAAGCTTGAGGATTTGCATACGGACTTGCAGCGCACGCTCGCCATGGAATACAACCTCTCGCTTGACGATGCCATGAAGAAGACGCCGGAACAGGTTCTGGACGATGTCATTGGACTTTGCAAGGCCCGTTACGACAAACTCACGAAGATTATTCCGGATGCCGACTTCCGCAATATCGAACGCCGCTTCTTGCTCATGACGATTGACCAGGTGTGGAAGGAACACTTGTATGCAATGGACCAGCTGAAGGATGCCATCCGCTTCCACGGGTACGCTCAGAAGGATCCGCTGATGGTCTATAAGAACGACGGCTTTAGAATGTTCGAAAGCTGTCTCGAAAAGATTGCGACGCTTACGGCTCTCCGCATCTTGAACATCCGCATCACGCTCCCGAACGGCATGACGGTTTCGCCGGATCAGTTGCAGCTCAAGAGTCAGGAACAGATTGACGCCGAACGCAAGGCCGCTGATGGTTCGACAAGCTCACCAACCGATAAGGTCCCTGAGCCTGCCGAAGGGACATCCGCTGATGCACAGCCGTCCCAAGAAGCATCTGAACAGCTCAGCTCTGAAGGCGCAAAGGCCGCAGGTCTCGCTGGTCAGGCAGCCTCGTCCGAAACGAACGCTCTCTCTGAAGAACAGCCGGCAAATCAGGCGATGCCGCAGAGCGCACTTCCGGGCACTCGCCCGAACCGCGTGAACCCGGCACTTGCTGCCGCAGTGAAGCGCGCTCAAAAGCAGGCCGGCGCAAAGCTTGGACGTAATGACCTCTGCTGGTGCGGTTCTGGTCTCAAGTACAAGAAGTGCCACGGCAAGGACGTGGAATAGGAGAGGTTGTAGGTTATAGGGGACAGGTATTAGGAAAAGTATCATGCACTTCGTGCATCTGTGTAAGGCGGCGTAGCCGCGATTATCTGAACCTAAGACCTAATACCTAAAACCTAATTCCTAAAATCACATGCAAACAGCGAAGAAATTTTTCAGCCTTGAAGGCATTGATGGATCCGGCAAGTCAACGCATATTGACATGCTGGTTCGTGCTCTTGAATCCGAAGGTTACAAGGTCGTAAGGCTCCGTGAACCGGGCGGTGCAAAAATTTCCGAACGCATTCGCGAGTTGCTTTTGGACCCGGCGTTCAAGGGCGTCATGGCCGACGATACCGAACTGCTTTTGTACAATGCTGCCCGCGCCCAGGTGATTCACGAAATCATCCAGCCGGCGTTGGATGTTGGGAGTATTGTCATCGCCGACCGTTTTGCGTGGAGTACGTTTGCCTACCAGGGGTATGCCCGCGGGCTCGGTGCGGATAAAGTTCAGCGCCTCACGGAACTCACGTGCGGCGGTTGCTTTCCGGAACTGACGATTGTCTTGGACTTGACTGTCGAGGCTAGCCGCAAGCGCATGGCGCATCGTGGTGGGACGCCTGACCGTCTCGAAAGCGAAAAGGCGGAATTCTTTGAACGCGTTCGCGAAGGCTACTTGGCTGCCGGTCGCGATTACAGCGACTACGTAAGTATTGTCGATGCCGACCGCACTCCGGATGAAGTCCATCGTGATGTCCTTTCCCTTGTCCGTGCGAAACTGAAATGATTTTTTTGTTTATACTCATTTTCGGTGTACTGTTCCTGTTCATGAATGTCAGGAATGTATCGCCTGGAATCAAGGGAAGCATTATTGCCGGAATCTCGGTGGTGATTCTCCCGGTCTGTTTCTTGTTTAGGACAAGCTATTTCGCTTCGCTTGGCATGTCGTTTTTTGCGGTGTGGCTGTGCGAAGCTCTGCTGCTTTATATTCTATGGTGGATTGCTCGCGGTATTCGCCGTGCCGTGGTGAAGAAGCCGATTGATCGCCGCCTTGTCATTTCGGTGTCGAGACTTTTGCTTTTTGTTTCGGTCGTGATAACGATTGTGTTCGTGGCGATTGGCGTCGGCAACAACGAGAACTTCAAGGTTCGCGAATTCAAGGTGGCACTTCCGACGGAACACGAGTTTACGGCGGTGTTCTTTAGTGACCTCCACATCGATCCGCTTTTCAAACGCGAAAAGATGGAACGCATCGTGCACGTGTGTGACAGTTTGCGGCCTGACCTTGTGTTGTTTGGCGGCGACTTTTCGGACGTGACGGATTCGACGCTTTCTGCCTGGGAATACGATTTTCTGGTGCAGAAACTAGCAGCGACTGCACGTATGGCGGCTATTGCTATTGATGGAAACCACGAGGGAATTGTCGAACGCGAAGGCAGCGATTATAAAAAGTGGATGCAGGACAACGGTTTTGTCGTTTTGGAAGATTCCACGGTTTGTGCGCCGTTTGCATGCGTTACGGGTCGTATAGACCACAGTGTGGCTAGAATGCGCGATGTCGAACGCAAGTCGCTTTTTGACTTGCGTCCGCCGACGAATGAGGCGAAACTCCCTTGGTTGCTTTTGGACCACCAACCGCGTGGAATTGAAGAAGACCATCCGGGACGCCGTCCTGATTTTGCCATGTCCGGGCATACGCACAATGGACAATTTTTTCCGGGAACAGTCATTATCAACTGGGTCTGGCGCCTCGCTTATGGGCTTGGCGAACTGGATCAGGTCAAGTGGCTTGTCTCCAGCGGCGTGGATTCTTGGGGACCGCCGGTTCGTGTTGGCAGCGATACCGAGCTTTGGTTCCTTCGTTTTGTGCCTGACAAATTGTAATGTCGGCTAGTGTCAAATTGGATTAACTATATTTTAGCGAACTATGGCTCTTTGTTTAGAATCAGATCAGTTGGAAACCGTACAGAGGATACTTGGACTCCATTTTGAGGGGTTTGAAGTTTGGGCTTACGGGACACGTGTTACGGGTGTTGATTTGACCCCGGATACGGAATTGGAATTGGTGGTCATTTCGGATTCCCCTATTTCCCTCGACGACATGACTTCGGTCGAGAAGGCTTTTGTCGAAAGTGGGCTTCCGTTCCGTGTCGATGTTGTTGATTGGTCGAAACTCCCTGAATCTCTCCAAAAGCAAATCAAGAAAGAACATTCTGTTATCCAGGAGGCCGCCGATAGCTTCCAGTAAGGTCGGCGTGGTTAAATATGAATCGCTTGTTTTCCTTAATTCTAGTCGCTCTTCTATCTTCTACAGTGTTTGCGCAAGGCGAGGTCGAGCGCATTAAGCCGATGGTCAGGGATGGCCGTTGCTCGGACGCGATTGGTCCGCTGCAGAAGATTTACAGTTCTTCTTTCGGCAAGCCCGAAGGTGAAAAGGCTGCCGTGATGCTTGCGGAATGCTATCTCCGTAGCCATAAGCGCAACGAGGCGCACGATGTGGCGTCGCGCTTTTTGGAATACTATGTGAAGTCCGCTTATCGCGAGCGAATGGAACTTGCCCGTGCCGTTGTCGATGTGGAAAAGGGTTCCGTGTTCGATGGCGTCGAAGCGATGCTCCGCGTGCTTTCGTATTCGACGAATCCGGCTGCAAGGTCCCGCGCGAAGGATGTCGTTATCCAGACGTTGGCGGCTTCGCTTTTGAATGCCGACCAGCTCCAGTCCTTGCTTGAAAAATATCCTGTCGATCGCGAAGTGATGGGCTGGATGCAGCTCCAGCTTGGCCGTGAATGCCAGAATGTAAAGCGTTACCGCGCTGCAAGGTACTGGTACAAGAAAGTTTTGAAGGGGGCTTCTTCGGAGAGTTTGCAGAATACGGCCAAGAAGGGTATCAATGCTCTTGAAGGGCTTGGCGCTGGCCTCCCGACCATTCTCGTTCTCGCTCCTCTTTCCGGTGATTATGCCGAATTCGGTGCCGCTGCGGTTCAGGGGTCGCTCCTCGCTTATGAGCAGTCTGGCCTCAAGGACAAGGTGAATATCCGCTTCCAGGACACGCACGCCGATGCGGCTATTGCTATTATGCGTACGCAACGCGCTGTCAACCAGGATAGCGTCATTGCGATTATCGGCCCTATCATGAGTGCTCCGGCAACGGCGGTGGCTGCATGGCTTGGGGCGAACTTCCAGCATGTGCCGATGCTTACTCCGACGGCTACCGACGGTGGTATCGCGAAACTCGGCCCGAATATTTTCCAGGTGAATATCACGATGGATATTCTTGCGCAGACGATTGCGGACTTTGCTATCAAGTGTCTCGACATCCGTGAATTCGGCATCATGAGCCCGCTTGGTGATTTCGGTACGTCGATGTCCGAAAACTTTACCAGGGCTGTTGAACGCCGTGGCGGTGAAGTTGTAGCTTTCCGCAATTACGAAGAAGGCCGTCCGGACTACAAGACGGAATTTAACATGATGCGTGATGTCCGCTTTTATCAGGAAAACCGTCGCCGCAACATTGCCAAGGGCGTGAGCGATATCGGCGCCTTGAGCCAGAAGGATCGCAAGGCTTACCTCTCCGATGCCGATGCGGTTTTCCCGGGCCTGTTTATTCCGGCAACGAACCCGGCTGATGCTGGTGCCATGGTGAGCCAGGCCGCATTCCACAAGGTTTCCGGTACCTACCTTGGAACGTCTGGATGGAATGGCCGTGAACTTTTGATTCAAGGCAAGAAGCTTGTGGAAGGTTCTTATTTCAGCGTTCCGGATAACGACATGAACAAGGACAAGTCTCCCTACACCCAGTTCGTGAAGGACTTTACGGCTCGTTGGGGTGTTGAACCCGGTGAAGACAAAGTCAGTGGCTTGAGCTACGATGCAGCGAATGTCATCTTCTCTTCGCTTGCCGCTATCGACGGTAAGCAGGACGACTTGACACGCTATATCAATGCGACCAAGGATTTCAAGGGCATCTACGGCAATATCAAGTTCCGCCGCGGTGCGAACGCCAATACGAAAATCGTGACCGTGAATAAAGGCAAGTTCGAAATCGTGACTACCTGTGACAAGCAGGACGCGGCGGCTAAAGAAGCTAAGGCCAAGAAAAAGAAGTAATTTTGATTTTGGTTATTTGAAGCTCCGCTGCGGCGGGGCTTTTTTTGTGCGATTGAAAGAATCTAAATATGCTTGTGAACTTTTTTCTTTTGGTTGTAAGTTGTATTTTTCTATCTTAGCTTTTGAAAATTCATTTGGCGGTTTGGCGGTGCGTTAGGATTTTGCAATTGCATTATTGCATCCTTCCTACTGTCTACTTCCTACTTATTAGAGGTTTTCTATGTCTGTTGCAATGCAAGATGTGATGAAACAGTCCGGGGTGGCGTTTGGCACGAGCGGTGCCCGCGGCCTCGTGAGCGCTATGACTGACCGCGTGTGCTATGTGTATGCACGTTCTTTTATTAAGTACTGCGAAGCGTCATACAAGTGCGAACACACGATTGCGATTGCGGGTGACTTGCGTCCGAGTACGGAACGCATTTTGAAGTCGCTCGTGCAGGCTGGCGCCGATGCGAACTGGAAGGTGATTTACTGCGGTCGCATCCCGAGTCCGGCTATTGCGATGTACGGCATCGACAAGCATTTGCCGACCATCATGGTGACGGGCAGCCACATTCCGGCAGACCGTAACGGTATCAAGTTCAACCATCCGAATGGCGAAATCACGAAGGCCGACGAACAGGGAATCGTTTCGCAGTCGGTCGATTTTGACGAAGCGCTTTTCGGTGCGGATGGCATGTTGAAAAATGCGCCGGAACTCCCGGCGGTTGAAACGGAAGCCGAAGAAAATTACTGCAAGCGTTATCCGGACTTTTTTGGTAGCGACGCTTTGCACGGACTCACGATTGGAGTTTATCAACATTCCGCTGTGGGCCGCGACATCGTGGTGAAGGTTCTCGAAAGCTTGGGTGCGACGGTGAAGCCGTTTGGCCGTAGCGATGTATTTGTGCCGGTCGATACCGAAGCTATCCGCAAGGAAGACGAAGAGTTCGCCCGTGAATTTACTCACAAGGATTACGTGGATGCCGTGTTCAGCACGGATGGCGATTCTGACCGCCCGCTTTTGGCTGATGACGTAGGCATGTGGCTCCGTGGCGACGTGCTGGGTATTCTGGCGGCGCAGTCTCTTGGAATCAAGCGCATTGCAACTCCGGTGAGCTGCAACACTTCGCTTGAAAAGTCCGGCAGTTTCGAAAAGATTTGCCGCACCCGCATCGGTAGCCCTTACGTGATTGCCGGCATGGAAAGTCTAGTCGAAAACGGCGTGACGGTTGCAGGTTACGAAGCGAACGGTGGCTTCTTGCTCGAAACGGATTTGACGCAGGAATTTGTGAATGGCGATAAGCGCGAAGTTCGCACGCTCAAGGCTCTCCCGACCCGTGACGCGCTCCTCCCGATGATTGCCGTGATGGTCATGGTCCGCAAGGAACGCATGTGCGTTGTGGATTTGCTCCGCAAGTTGCCGAAGCGCTTTACCGTGAGCGACCGCCTCAAGGAATTCCCGACTGAAAAGTCGAAGGCAAAGCTCGCTGAAATCCGTGAAAAGAATCTTGGCGAAAAACTCTTTGGCGCGCTTGCAGCAAAGCCTTCGAAGTTCGCGAAGGACGGTTCTGCGCCGAAAGCGTTCCAGGGCAAGATTGTCTCGCTGAACGAAGTCGATGGCTACCGCATGGAATTCGATTCTGGCGACATCATCCACTTGCGTCCGAGCGGTAACGCTCCCGAGTTCCGCTGCTACGTGGAAACCGAAGGCAAGGAACGTTCTGCGGAACTCCTCGCCGACTGCCTCAAGATTATGGAAGGCTGGCGGAAGTAGGGTATAGAACGGGCCTTTGGCCCTATAGACGAAAGACGAAAGGTGATAGTGGCGCTTTGCGCGTATATTGTTTGAAAATCTCTCGTCTCTCGTCTCTACTCTCTCGTCTTTTTTTAGTATCTTATACCTCGTATGTTCAAAAAGTTTATTGCGCTCGCACTTGCTGTTGGTTCCCTTGCGTTTGCTGGGGAGTATTGGCATTTGGATCCGGGCGGTGTGACGATGAAGTTCTTGTCAATGCCGGTTGCGCCGCGTGCTGCTGCACTTTCGGGTGCCGGTGTCGCTGATCCGGGTCGCGTTTCCGAAGTTTCACGTAATCCGCTTGCGATGAGTACCGCCAGTGAAGCCGAATTCGGACTTAGCCAAGTTATTTTTGGCGAAGGTGGTGCGGATAATTTTGTGTCCGCTTATTACGGACTGCCTCTTGCGGATAAGTTTACGCTTGCATTTGCGGTTGACTTCTTGGGCTACGATGACATCGAAGGTCGTGACGAGAACGGTCTAAAGACTGCGTCGTACGGTTCTTACGCCTGGTCGCTTTTGGCCGGTTTTGGTAGCAGGTCGAAGATTTTCAACTGGGCGGCTTCGATGCGTTTTGCGACGCAGACCATCGATGACGAGACGGGTTTCTTGTTCACGTTCGATGCGGGTGGCTCTTTCCGCGTGAATCAGTATCTTGCCTTTGGTGCGAATTTCACGAACCTCGGTTTTGCAAGCAAGTACGAAGACGAGAAAGAAGCGGCTCCGCTTGCGCTCCAGGCTGGCGTGACGGGGTTCATCCCGATTCTGGACCGTTGGATGATTCATTTATCTGTAGATGCGTATCGCCGTGCCGATACGAAGGCGCAGCTTTTGCTTGGCGGTGAAGTTGTTTACTTTGACATGCTTCATTTCCGCATGGGTTACGCATTCCGCCCGGATACCGAAGATGCGATTAGTGGCGGTCTCGGTGTGACGTTCGGCATGATCGTGTTCGATTACGCTTACAGCCCGCGTCCGGCGTTTGAAGGCGGAAACCATTACATTGCGGTCGGTGTGAAATTTTAGTCGAATACTAGGCGAACGAACGTTCTGAAATATTTTCGCACGAGTTCCACTCATGGAGTTCGTGCTTTTTTATTTGGTAACATAGACAACCGCGACTGATGTTCAATGCTTTGGCGGCTCTGCTTTTGTTGCCGTTGTAATCGTCGAGTGCTTTTTGGATAAATGACCATTTGGGCGCCGATGCCCGGTTGGTGTTGTATATGCTGTGTTCATCAATATCGTTTATTGTTTTTTCCGAAAACTCTTCGGAGAGAATTTCTTCAAGCGAAATATCGTGCTGCATCAAGAGCGCGTAACGCTGGAGTACGTTTTTCAGTTGGCGGATGTTGCCGGGCCATTTGTATTTGGAAAGTGCCCTGATTTCGCTTTTGTGAAGCGGAAATTGCTCTGCAAAAGTCTTGGCTGTGATTTCAGCCCACAATTGGGCTGTGATTTCTGGAAAGTCATCTCTGTTGCGGAGCGGCGGAATCACGATGGGGAAGGCGTTCAGCCTGAAGAACAGGTCCTTGCGGAAATTCCCGTCGTGAATTTCGTTTTGCAAATCGCGATTTGTGGCGCAGACAAGTCTGAAATCTACCGGCTCGTTTTGCGTGGCCCCGAGCGGGAGCACGGAATGTTCTTGCAGGATTCGCAAAAGTTTGCTCTGCATATCGAACGGCATTTCACCGATTTCGTCCAAAAAGAGCGTACCGCCATTTGCCGCCTGCACGATGCCCCGGTGGTCGCTTGCGGCTCCGGTGTAAGAACCTTTCTTGGCGCCTTCCAGAAGGCTCTCGGCGAGATTCCTTGCGATGGCTCCGCAGTTGAGCGCAATGAACGGCCCCTCGCTTCGCGGGCTGTGCTTGTGTATAAATCTAGCGGCGATTTCTTTGCCGACTCCCGATTCTCCTTGCAACAGCACGGGAATATTGGATTTTGCGGCGATGAACATCAATTTTTCGTGTTTCTTCATAGACCCTCAAGGCATTTTTTTTGAGGTTGCCCCTTTATTATTAACACGCTTTTTTTGTCCGGTTGTCCGGTAAATTTTTGTTAATATTATTCCATGAAAACCTTGCACGCCTTGCACACTTTTGCTACATGGCACTCCTTCGGAGTGCGTGTAGCTTGGCTCGGTCATGTCAAGACATAAATGTCTTGACGCGACTCTCGCCTTTTGACGCCTTCGGCGTCCGTGGCTACGGCTCAAAGATGAAAAAACAAGTTTTTTCGCCTTGCTCGCCTTGCACACTTTTGCTACATGGCACTCCTTCGAAGTGCGTGTAGCTTGGCTCGGTCATGTCAAGACATAAATGTCTTGACGCGACTCTCGCCTTTTGCTACATTTGCCGCGCGGCGGTACAGTGCCGTCGCAGACATAGACAAATCATAAACCAAGGCGACCGATAAAAATTGCTTTGATTTGAAAATTTGAGCGAGACCGAGTGCAGGCAGGAACGAAAAGTGGTGAATACTGGAAGTCTTACCACTTTGAGTGACGACAACTATAAAAGGTGAACGTCGCGCCCATGCTTGCATGGGCATGACTGAGCCGTATAGTTGGCATGAATATGCAACCTGCACGATGTGTCGCAGCCAAATTTTTGAGAATGAATTTTTAGAGGGCGCCTAAAAGTGGCTGGCCAGATGGGTAGGCTTGGGCACGACGGTCGTGAGGAAAGCGACTGCGCTCGAAGCTGAGAGGTTTGGTGGCCCGAAAGGAAAAAATGAGTCAAAGAATCGTATGCAAGTTCGGTGGCAGCTCTGTCGCCGACGCAGGTCAGTTCAAGAAAATCAAGGCCATTGTCGAAAGCGACAAGAACCGTAAAGTCATCGTCGTTTCTGCTCCGGGCAAGCGTAACCCGAAAGAAACCAAACTGACCGACCTCCTCTATAGCACCTATGATCTCGCCTCCAAGGGCCTCGATTTCTCCACACCGTGGAATCTTATCCGCGCCCGTTATGACGAAATCTGCAAGGACCTCGGTCTTGAAGACAAGCTTACCGAAGACCTCGACAGTCTCGAAGACAAGCTCAAGAATCATCCGGAATCCGTGAGCACGGACTTCCTCGTAAGCCGTGGCGAATTCCTCTGCGCCCGTCTCATGGCCAAGTATCTCGGCGCAAACTTTGTCGATAGTTACCCGCTCATCACTTTCGATGACAAGTACCGCATCGCTCCGAAGACCTACGAAGAAATTGCAAAAACTCTCGGCGACGAAAATCAGTTGTACGTATTGCCGGGCTTTTATGGCTCTAACCTCCGTGGCGAAGTGAAGACCTTCAGCCGTGGCGGTTCCGACATTACTGGCGCCATCCTTGCTAACGGCATTGATGCTGCCAAGTACGAAAACTGGACCGACGTTTCGGGCATGCTCATGGCTGACCCGCGCATCGTTGAAAATCCGCTCCCGATTGAATATGTGAGCTACCGCGAAATCCGCGAACTCGCTTACTCCGGTGCAAGCGTGCTCCACGACGAATCTATCGCTCCGTGCCGCGCCAAGAAGATTCCTATCAACATCCGCAACACGAACCGCCCGGAAGATGCCGGCACCATCATTGGCCCGACTCCCGAAAGCGCAAAGCTCCCGATTACGGGTGTTGCAGGCCGTAAGGGCTTCTCGATGATTTACATCGAAAAGTCCATGATGAACAAGGAAGTTGGCTTTGGCCGCCGCGTGCTCGCCGTTCTCGAAAGCGAAGGACTCTCCTACGAACTCTGCCCGAGTGCAATCGACTCCATGAGCATTGTCGTGGATTCCAAGGCTCTCGACGCCGTGCAGGACGTTGTCCTCGAAGACATCACGCAGCAGATGCGTCCGGACCGTATCAAGATTTTCCCGGGCATCGCTCTTATCGCTACCGTGGGTCACGGCATGACGAACAAGATTGGTGTTGCCGCAAAGCTCTTTACGGCTCTCGCCGAAAGCAAGGTGAACGTGCGCATTATCGACCAGGGTTCTTCTCAGATCAACATCATCACCGGTGTTGACGAAGCCGATACCGAAAAGGCTATCAAGGCTATCTACGCCGCCTTCGTGAAGTGACGTCGCAGACGTCATCCTGAGTAGCAAAGCTGCGAAGGATCCAGTGCAAAAATAACGCGTGATGGTCATTCCCGCCACCTTTGTCATCCTGAGCGAAGCCCGTGAGGGCGAAGTCGAAGGATCCAGTGACTATTAAAACTCGACTCGGAATCAAAATCCGGGCCGTTTTTTTATTTTTAGAACGAGGTAATTAAATGGAAGAAAATAAAGTATATGAAGCGAAAAGCAAACTTTGGCTTTGGGGGTCAATAGAAGGTATTGTTATTTATGCTGTTATTATGGGCATGTATATAAATAGAGTTATGAACTCGGACGTTTATAAGGACAACGTCTTTTTTTGGATTTATATGGCTGTTGCAAGTCTTTATATTTTGTTTGCTATAGCTCACCTGTTTCCAAGGAAAGTCGAATTATT
>JAFWRL010000073.1 GCA_017520105.1 Fibrobacter sp. | reverse complement strand
GAAGCGGAAGTGACTGAAATCTTGGAAGCATCCATCAACAGTGCATCCGGCATCAAGGCGCTGACATCGACGAGCCGCGATGGATTCTCTTACATCAGCATTGAATTTGAAACGGGCATGGACCTTGAAGCGGCTGCGAACGAAATCCGCGACCGTGTGAGCCGTGTGCGTCGCCGTCTGCCTGACGATGTCGATGAACCGACCGTTTATAAGTCCGATAGCGATAACGACCCGATTTTGATGGTGAGCTTGGTGAGCGATAAGCTTGACCCGATGGAAGTCTCGGAATTGGCGAACAACCACGTGAAGGAACGTTTGCAGACCATTAACGGTGTATCGGAAGTGGCGATTTGGGGCGAAAAGCGCCCTGTGGTGCGTCTGTGGCTGGATCCGGTGCGTATGCAGGCTCTTGGCGTTTCCGGTGCGCAGATGGCGGCGGCATTGAAGCAAGGCAACTTGGAACTTCCGTCTGGTTCGATTGAAGGTAGCGAAACGACGCTTTCGATTCGTACGCTTGGCCGAATTCTCGATCCGAAATCGTTTGGCAACATCGCCGTAAAGACGGCTGCCGATGGTAACGTTATTCGTATTTCCGATGTCGCGGACATTCATTACGAACCGAAGGACACGCGTACCGGTTTCAGGCGTAACGGCAAGAACTCGATTACGATTGCGCTTATGGCGCAGCCGGGCAGTAACCATGTCGAAATTGCGAACGAGTTTTACAAGCGTGTTGAGGATATCCGCAGGGAAATTCCAAAAGACGTAGAACTGCTTTACGGTCGCGATACTTCGATTAACATCCGCGCCTCCATCAAGGAAGTGGTGGAGACCATCTTTATTGCGTTTATTCTTGTGATTGCGATTATCTTTGCGTTCTTGTGCGAAGGACGTACGACGTTTATCCCGATGGTCGTGGTGCCGGTGTCCGTAATCGGTAGTTTCTTTGTGCTTTATCTTTGCGGGTTCAGTATCAACGTGCTTACGCTTTTGGCGATGGTCTTGGCCATTGGGCTTGTGGTCGATGACGCTATTGTGATTGTGGAAAATATTTACCACAAGATTGAAAACGGCATGACTCCGAAACAAGCGGCTGTGGCAGGAACAAACGAAATCTTTTTTGCGGTGATTGCGACTTCGATTGTGCTCATGACGGTGTTTGTGCCTGTGCTTGCGTTGGGCGGTACGACAGGGCTTCTGTTCCGCGAATTCGTGGCGGTGATGATTGGAACGGTGTTCCTTTCGACACTTTGCGCTTTAACGCTTTCGCCAATGCTTTGTTCGAAATTCTTAAAGCACCAGAAGAAGGGATTTTTCTTCAAAATTACGGAACCGTTCTTTGAAGGTTTCAACGGGCTTTATTCCCGCTTGCTGGGCGGATTCCTCCGTTTGCGTTTTCTCTTGTTCCCGATTGTGGCTGCTCTGTTTGCTGCAGCGTATTTCTGCTTCAATAATATGAGTAGCGAAATGGCGCCGACAGAAGATTCGAATGCGGTCATGGTGAACATGAGCATGCCCGAAGGCGTGAACCTCTCGCGTACAAAACGCATGGCGGACGAGTTTGCCGATGAAGTGATTTCGATTCTTGATTCCAATGAATATACGGAATTCCAGGCGGGTGCATGGAATGCGGGAAACTCCAGAATGAGGTTGTTCTTGAACGACGACAAGAAATCTCGCCGTCCGCAGAGCGAAATTGCCCGCGTGATTCAGGTGCTCGGTAACGAATATCCGGATTTGCGCGTGATGGTGTTTGAACCGCAGAGTATCAGTACGCAGCGCGGTGGGCTCCCGGTGCAGTTCGTGTTGCAGGCTCCGAATATCGAAGTGTTGCGCGACCTTGTGCCGAAATTCGAAGAAGCGGCAAGCAAGAGTCCTGTATTTAGCGTGGTGAACAGCAACTTGCGTTTTACGAAGCCGGAATTGCATATCGAAATCTTGCGAGACAAGGCCAATGAAGAAGGCGTTTCGGTGAACGACATTGCGCAGGCGGTGCAGCTTGCGATTAGCGACCAGACGTATGGCGACTATTACAAGGATGGACGCCAGTACGATATTATCGGTGCTGTCGGCTATCAGTATCGCGATACGCCGGAAAATCTTTCGATGCTCACGGTCAAGAACGGTAAGGGCGAGCTGGTGAGTTTGGATAACTTTATCACGTACAAGGAACAGTCGGCATCGCCGTCGCTTCCGCGTTACAACCGCTTCAGTGCAGCGACCATCCAGGCGGGTCTTGTGCCGGGCAAGACGATTGGTGATGGTGTCGAGGAAATGCGTGCGATTGCGAAAAAAATCTTGAAGGATTATCCCAG
>JAFWRL010000072.1 GCA_017520105.1 Fibrobacter sp. | reverse complement strand
GATGCCGATAGTCGGCTTTTCAAAATCCTGCTTTACATAGCGGTCGTAATAGTTTATGTACATCTGCATCTGGCCGAGATCCTGGTGCGTCAACTTATCGACCTTCAAGTCAACGAGCACATAGCACTGCAGCAGACGATTGTACAAGACCAAATCCACATAGTAGTTGTCCTCGTCAAAGGAGAAACGCTTCTGACGCGCTTCGAACAGGAATCCTTTCCCCAGTTCCAACAGAAATTCCTGCAACTTGCCGATGATTGCGGATTCCAGGTTCGATTCCGAATACGATGCATCCGGTTTCAAGCCGACAAATTCCAGCGTCACCGGATTCTTGATGATATCCTCCGGTTTTTCCACAACATTGCCAACTCGCGACAGGCGGGCGACCTGCTCCTTGTCCCGGCTCAACGCAAGTCGCTCATACAGGCTAGAACCATATTGTCGCTGCAACTCGCGAACAGACCAGTTCCCGGAAGTGGCCTCAATTTCGTAAAAGCGTCGCTCGTCGGCATTCTTGATGCGCATGAGAACCAGGTAATGGGACCACGAAAGGGTAAAATCGGGCAAAACTTCAGATTGGGGCAACACTGTTGCCCCAATTTGCTGGGGACAATAAATACGATAAAAAAAGCGACAACGCTTGAGCGTATCTACGGTCCACCCACTTTCATAGGTTGATAACAATCGTTCTGACAACTTCGATAGAATCTGCTTGCCATATTCCGCTCGATACTTACCTTTTTGCTCATCTTCTACGATTAATCGCCCAATCTGGTACTTCGTGTAGACTTCGGCAACATTCATTGCCGTAGCCACGCGAACTCGCGCTTGTTCGATCAAGTTCGAAACCTTATTGAACATTGATTCCACCGCTTTTGCAGGGACGTTCTCTTTATTTTTAGTCATATAGCCTCCATGTGGTCACAATTTGTGACTGGTTCCTTCCCGCTCCGGGCTGCGGCGATTTCTGCATTTTCCAATTCGTCAGCCGCTGGCTGACGATTTAAAACGAGGAGCAATTGCTCAAAGCGAGAATTGCGTCTGCACTGTGGGCGCAATTAGGGTTTATTTATGTTTTGGGATGCTCTTGCAATGCTGTTGGCGAGGGCTTTCCCCGGCATTACCTGGTGCGGCTTTCGCCACACACTCGAATAGGTCGTGTTCCTATCAGCTATCCAACAACATCAACAAGAAGGTTGATGAACCCCACCGCGGATGCACGTACGGGCCGCAAGGCCTATGCCGACTGTCGCAGGGATTGTCGTAATACAGGGATAAATATACAAAGAGACCAGCGGGAAGTCAACACCATCTCTCGTCACCCACATCAAGCCTCGATTCGATCAGCGATTGGGTGGTATTGGGTAGTCTTGTGGGTAGTTCTCGTTCAGCGGCTGGATGATAGCATGAGCACCAGGTAATGGGTCCAACTTAGCGTAAAATCAGAGGGATTAGAGATTTGACAATCAGTGATTATCAAATTGCTACGTATTTTCCCTTGCAATTTTTTCTTGGGACGAAGGTAAAGCCTTTTTAAAATTGGCCAACGGCCCGTTGGCCTTTTTTT
>JAFWRL010000071.1 GCA_017520105.1 Fibrobacter sp. | reverse complement strand
TACCATTTGAGTCCCACCCCCCCAAAGAATCTGAATCTAGCATCATCTTCGAAATATTCCTCTTTGTCGCGTGAAGAAATTTTATAGCGATATTCCCCAATAGACCAGAAACAACCTAAATTCAAAAACAAGGCGACTCTTTTAAAAAGGAGGAACCCCACCTTTGAATCCAGCAAAGGGCCACCACCTTCAAACGAATAAATATCGTAATAAAGGTCCTTATCATAGACCATTTCATCACGTTCTAAATCGTGATAATAGTTTGTCTTCGATTTCGTCTTGTAATCCGAAACAGAGTACATACCACCCGCAGAAAGTTCAAAATAAAAACGTGTATTTTGAATAATCTTCCGATCTAGCGGAGAAAGCTCAAACCAGCCCGCTACAGAGTACGCCACTAAGCAAAAAATCAAAACGGCAACACGCTTCATCATTCCTCCTTAACATTGAGGACAGCGTAGTTCACAAGCTTACCGCAAGAAGTATCTTCGGAAGCAAGGAATGTTTCAAGCGTGTAATCGCCGCTGACCTTTCGTTCGTCGAATTCGGCCATATAAATTCTGACATCATCAGCAAAGCCATGGGAATCCGTCTTTGTTTTGACAGTATAAGTAGGTAGCTCGATTTTCTTGTCATTACAGAAGAACGTGATAGCGATTGTCAAATCACAGTTCTTATCAGCGCGGTCCTTACCACCGCAAAATTCCTCATAAGAATAACTAGCTTCCTCGCCATATTCGGACGAACGGCAGTATTCAGAAACTATCAGCGAGTCATTGCTGTAGATGCGCATTTCCAACGAATCTACGTTAATCGGTTTGAGCGCTTTGACATACCCCGGTTTGTAATCATAATCTTCAGGGTGACAGAAATAACAACAACAACACAGCCATACATAGGCGAGCATACAAAGTTTTCTAAACACATTCATACCCCTAAATATAAACTAGAACAACGAAAAAGCCCCGGATTATTTCATCCGAGGCAATTTTTTTTACATGCCATTCCGGCCTCCGAGCCGGAACCGCCGTTTTTACAGGCAATGAGCCCTTAATTCTTCATCGCTCAGAGTGCTGAGGTATGCAGGCGGCACGTCGAGCACGGTGAAGCAACCGGTCTTTCCGTCGTTAGCCTTCATGCGCAGAGCGGCGCGGGCGTAAGCCACGAGAACGCTCGTCGTGAATTCCGGGTTGGAATCGAGCTTCAGGCTGTATTCAATCACGTGAGTGTGTTCCTTGTTCATGCCGGTCTTGCCAGTACGAATCACGAAACCGCCATGAGCGAGGCCGCTGTGGTTCTTGTTGAATTCTTCTTCGCTGATGAAGTTCACCGTAGTATCGTATTCGTCGAAGTAGTTCGGCATCGTCTTGATGGCGTTCTCGATATAGGCCTTGTCGGCACCTTCTTCGGCAACCACGTAAACCAGGCGCGTGTGCTTCTGGCGCGTGGTGAGTTCCGGCATGGAACCGCTACGCACGGCTTCGAGAGCCGCTTCCACCGGGCAGGTGTACTGCTTCGCGTTCTTCACGCCCTTGATGCGGCGGATAGCGTCGCTATGGCCCTGAGAAACGCCTTTGCCCCAGAACGTGTAGTCCTTGCCTTCCGGGAGGATGGACTGGGCGTACACGCGGTTCAGGCTGAACATGCCCGGGTCCCAACCCACAGAAATCATCGCGATGTTGCCGGCTGCCTTGGCAGCAGCGTCGACGGCGGCGAAGTGCTGCGGAATCTTGGCGTGGGTGTCGAAGGAATCGATCACGTTGAACATGGCGGCGTACTTCGGGGTGAGCACCGGCAAGTCGGTAGCGGAGCCGCCACAGATGATGAGCAGGTCCACCTTGCCTTTCCAGGCTTCCATTTCAGAAACGTTCAGCACCGGAACG
>JAFWRL010000070.1 GCA_017520105.1 Fibrobacter sp. | reverse complement strand
GGGCTCTTTCAGGGAACATTCGCTTGTCCATATTTCCTTGATAGGGAACATCTTGATGAGCGAAATCGCTCCGCCGAAATGATCTTGGTCAGGGTGCGTGATGATTAGAGCCTCTAGCTGACGGACTCCGATGTGGTGCAAAAACGGAACGACAATGTCCTTGCCAGAATCGACTTTACGGTTGTCGCCAACATCGATAAGGAAGTGTCTGCCTGAAGGCGTCTTGACGAGATGGCTGTCGCCTTGGCCGACGTCGATGGTGGTGAGTGTCCATGACGGGTGCAGTACTTCGCGGTAGCTTTCAAATGCGAATAAAACGGCAGCGATTAAAATGCATAAAAACGCATATTTGTGGGCAATGTAATTTTTGTAGCAAATGGGCAAAATCAAAATCAGGAATCCGAGTGCGAGCAGTACCGCTGGCGAAAATGGCCCAACGGTCATCGAGGCGGCGGCAGAGTCTGAGAGGATTCTCGTCAAAAGCGAGGCGAGCCGCAAAAAGAATCTCGCGGCAGCGCAAAATGTTCCGCTGATAAAGTCAATAGGCGAAAGTTGCGCAAAAAGACCGGCCTGCATGCCAAGTGAAATTGCGGGCACGATGATGATGTTTCCGAACCATGCAAAAGGCGAAAGCGTCTTGAAATGATGGATGAGGAACGGCGCCGTAGCAAGCGTTGCGCAGAACGTGACATAAGTCGGATCAACAGCGAACGCCTGAATCTTTTGCCAAAGATTATTTTGCTTGAAACTGTCGGGCAATAGTTTTGTCGGGTTGTGCGGTGTTCCTATGATGATGCCTGCGGTGGCGGCAAACGAAAGCTGGAATCCCGGATTCCAGATGACGCTTGGTTCCGGCAATATGATGAGGAGCAGCGCAACTCCCAAGCTGTTGAGCGTATTTGCGGGCTTTCCGAACAAAGTGCCGATTTGCGGAATGGCGAACATCATGACTGCACGGCGCACGGCTGGCGAACCGCCTGTAACGGGAACGTAAATCGCAAGGAGTGCCACGGCGATGATGATGACGATTTTATGCGGAAGCCCGGTCGCTTTCAAGAAAATCATGAGCATTCCCGCAAGTAAAACTACATGAAAACCGCTGATCGCAAGTACGTGCACGAGTCCTGACCGCTGAAAATCGCTACGCAAAACTTCTGGAATGCCCGAGCGATCGCCCGCCAATAATCCCATCAAAAGTCCTGTCTCCGCGGGATCAAGGAATTTTGCAAACCGCCGTTGCAAAAATTGCCGGAAGTGAAAAAAGCTCCGTTCGAATGTCCAATCGCCGCTGTACGCGCTCCAACGCTTGAATTTGCCGTAGGCGGCAAGCCCCTGCGAATTTAACCAGCCTTGCGTGTCAAAAGCGCCGGGAACGCTCGGTGGCGTCACTGGGTACCATGAAGCCTCGAAACAGATGGAATCTCCCGGCAGCGGGAGGTCCGGCAAATTCCGCTTTTCGGTCAGTCGCACCTTGTAATGAGCCTTGCGTGCATTTCCTGGTGCATTTTCTGGCGTATTTTCGATAACAGTCTCCTCGGCATCGCGCAAAACATTGATGATAAACGCCGTTCCTTTGGGGCGGGGGAGCCGTGTTTCGATTATCCCGCAGTCGGAGTTGCTGACAATCTCCGTGTGGCTAACAGCTCGGCTATCCATAGGTTGCCAAATCCCCAAAAATCCTTCATGCGCGACAATTCCCGCTGCCATAGTGATAAAAATCACCCATTGAATGTGCCGCCGGAAGAAATGTGTGAGAAAGAATACTATTCCGAGCAGAAAACAGGCGAAAGAGCGTTCGTCTAGGGCGGCGATTGTTGCTGTAAGTACCAGTGCGCTTACAAGGGCGGGCTTTCCATCTAGTGGGGCGATTAGGTTTTTGATGGCGTTAAATATTTTTTCTTTAATATTTTTCTTCATTTTCTTAATTCTTTTGTATTTTAAGTGAGTCTCTATTCTTATACACGCATTTGAGGAGTGTTTGGACTGGTTTTTTATGAAAAAAGTTTGTAAAAAATGGATGTGGGTTTATTGCTTTTTGTGCTTTTTGGGGGTGTGCCTTTTGACGGCGTGCTCTGAGCTTGTTGATGTTGATAACGATCCAACTCTCCCTCCCGATGCGAGCAGGCCGATAGTCCATAAAATTTTTCCGAACGACGTGGCAAAAAATGATTCTGTGGCGTTCAACTTGGCGCGTGGCGTTATGCTTGTCGTTCATCCCAACGCGTCTTACCAACTTTCGTTCGATGTCGATTCGACTATGCCGTCCCCGGAACTGCAACTCTTCCGCACGTTCCCTATCAATGGGGAATCGGGGCGTGTAGGATATACAAAGGTGCGTTCTTTGCAGCCCAAGATTGTTGGAAATCGTTACGTCTATTCTTTTGTTTGCGAAGAAAATAAAATGTCGATATGGTTTACTTCACTTGGTGTTGATGGACAATATTTTCCGGGCCGGGTGAAAAACATAAGCTTTACTGGAACAGGTTCTTACTCCGATTCTCTGACGATTAATTTAATTGCTGTCGGGGCTATAGAAAAAACGCTTGACGGCAAGAACGTCGAAGAATTGGCTGGCGAGATGTTGCGGTCTTTCCGAAAAAAATATTTCGGCATTACGATAGATACGATTCACGTGCGCTACGCCCATGAACATCCGACGCTTGGAAATCGGTATCCACAAAATAAACCATGGGTGGCCGGCGTCAATTCAGAAGATTTCTTTGTAAGTGAATTGACGGGATGGCCCGAAGACGGTCTTCGCAACGCGTTGAGTATTGTATTGGTCCATAGCATCGGCGAGAACGACATCATGGGATTTTCTCGCTTGTTCTCGGGAATCCTTGGGGCTGGCAAAGAGGGGTCTGTCGTTATTGGGGAAAACGTCAGGAGGTCGTCTGGCGAAATGGAACCCCTGTCATCGAAAAATATTGCTATGACTGCGGTTCACGAAACGGGACATTTCTTTGGACTACGCCATACTTCGGCAACAAGGCGTGATTTGAATCAGGTCGCGTTGCTGGATGACGGTTCGACGTTCTCGGTGGGTGATATGTCCAATGTGGAAGACGGCTTGACGGATACACCGTTCTGTAAATATGTGCTGGAAAGTGGGCTTTATCGGCAGGCGGAAGAACAAGACGTTGTTCGTGGCGATATTTATTACTTGAAACGCCCCAATTATTTGGCAAAATCGGCAATTTATTCATGCCCAGACTTGGAAAATGTTATGTTTCCTCTGACGGTAGAAGAAGATATTGAAGTCTCTTTTACAAAGCAACAGATGGAACTGGTCCGCTCGTCGCTAATGATTATTCCGCATTAATTATTTCGCATAAAAATGAAAGCTTCTCAATTTTCTGAAAATGCGCAACTGATTGCGTTTGTATTGCAAAAGGGTTCTGAATGGAATCCCGAAGTGATTGAACTTCTTGAAAGAACGTGGGGGGCGCTTCGCCACAAGGGGCGACTCTTTGCGTTCGACAAGACCGATTACTATAAGCCTGAAATGGGCGATGACTTGTATCGCGGTGTAGTCTCTTTCGAGAAAGAGATTCCGCCGGAGACAATTGCCGAAGAAAAGGAACGCAGCAATGCCTTGGAACTGACGACGGCTTCGGCTGAGGCTCCGGAACTACGCCATGTGAATATCGATATTGGCTATATGGACATGGATAAAGTGGTGCTGCCGAGCTATAAACGCGGACCGTTCAAGCTTTATGCTGGGAAGGGCGTATGGCTCGATATGTTGCTCACCTACGCGAAGGGAGTGTTTCACCCGACAGCGTGGGCATTCGATGACTTTGTAAGGAATCCCTACCAGCATGACCTGCAACTGATTCGCGAAAAATTCAAGAAAGCGCGCAAGTAGTTTTGGCCAGACTGGATCTGGATTATGAGCATCTTCGAAGACGGGGGTGCTTTTTTTGTATATGCAACAGAGTGTAGTATATGTGAAATTTTTGTAGATGAAATTATAAAAAATGGCTAAATTTTAACAAAAACTTTAACTTTGTAGCATAAATCACTTGACTTTTTGAAAAAATCCTTGTATATTTTGGAGTATGAAACCGATTGTCGAATATTCCGATTTTCGCAAGTACATGCGAGACTTCTACGAAGACCGCAAACTGCGCTCCGCATTTTCTTGGCGTGAGTTCTCCAAGAATGCCGGATTCAGTTCGCCTTCGTATATGAAAGTCGTATGTGACGGGAAAAGCAAACTAAGCCGTATCGGTGTGGAACGCACTGGAGCCGCGATGGGGCTTTCAGGTTTCGAGATGGATTATTTCAGGGCGATGGTCCAGTTCGGCCAGGCCGAAACCGAAGAAAAGAAAACTGCCGCCTACAAAAAAATGATTGCCATTGCTAAGACGTACAAGGTGCGTACGCTGGAAGGCGAATTGTTCCAGTATTATGATACGTGGCGTAATCCCGTGCTTAGGGAACTTGCGCCGATCATGCCGGGGGCGACTCCTGGTGAAATGGCGAAGATGTGCTATCCGGAGATTTCTGCGGCTGAGGTGCGCGACTCTCTCGACTTCCTCACGAAATCGGGGCTCCTGAAAAAAGTGGACGGAAATTTCGTGCAGTCCGAAACATCTGTGAAAGGAACTACGGATGCGACGAGGCTCGCCTTGCGCGGAATGCACCGCCAAATGTCTAAACTCGCGATTCCCGCATTGGAACTCCCTAAGGAAATACGTAATTTTAGTGGTGTTACCATGGGGCTTTCTCGTGAGTCTTACCGCAAAATTGAAGGTGTGTTGGATGAATGCCGCCGACAGATTATCGATATTGCGGCTGAAGAAAAGAATATTGAACAGGTTTACCGATTGAATTTGCAGCTTTTCCCGCTTACCAAGAACGTTAAGGAGGGCGACGATGAACAAGTTTAAGAAAATCGAGACTACGCCTTTGACTTTGTCCGCTATACTTTGTCTTTGTGCAGCCTTGTTCGCCGTTGGTTGCGGTGATTCCGGGACATTTGCTGGAACTTCCGAAGAAGGGAACGAATTGGCAGAACATATCTCGTCCAGTTCTGACGAGGTATCGAGTTCTTCGATGATGTTGTCGAGTTCTTTGGGACAAGATGGCCAAAAGCCAATCCCGTCAAGCAGTTCGCGTATTGCGTCTAGTAGTTCCGTAAAATCGTCTAGCTCTTCCGAGATTCGAGAGCCTTTCGAAGTTTCCAGCAGCAGTTCTGCTAAGGGGGAAACGCACACACCGCCTATATATGAGCACGAGCCGAAGCCTGGTTCGTTGGATAGTTACCTGATTCAGTTCAATCTAAAATCCGATGTGCTTGACAAAGGCCTGCTGTCGATGAAAGTCGATTACAATAAAGATGTTAATTCGAGCGAACCGCTCCCCCCGTCAGCCTCTGCGACCGAGTTTGACGGGCCTTGGCCGCACAAGTTCGTAAAGCAGAATATTTATGTGTTGTACAATTATTTCCCGACGGCCGCAGAAGAGTACTCAGAAATTGTCGATTCGATAATGAAGGGGTCCTTGGATGCAAATTGCGGACTTTATATGTTCAACGTATATGAAGATGGAAAATTGGCGGGATTTGTTCTTGCTGAAATTGCCAAGGATACGATTAAAGTGCTCGATATTCAGGCGGAAAACTGCAAGGCGGTGCCCTCCGGCAGCATGGTTCGCTCGCTATTCTACTACTGCGGCGAACTCGATAGTCGCCCGGAGGTTGTGCATATTCCGGTAGAAAATACGTTGTCAGGCAGTTGTCCGAAAATAAAAACTGAGGACGAATGGGTGCGTGAAAAAACGCAAGTCAGTATAAAATAGATTTAAAAATTAAGGAGAAACATCATGAAACCGATTAGACATATCGGCGTAGCCCTCGTTGTGGCCGCCGCGTTAGGATTCGTCGCTTGCAATAATGATAGTGTCAATGCTCCCGATTTCAGTGGCTCGAATTCTTCGGCTGTTGAACAACGTAATCAACAGACTTCTTCGAGTTCATTTGCAAAACGCGAACCCGGTTCCAGCGGCGATGTCGCATTGTCGAGCGACGAAACGTTTGTAGCACAGAGTTCATCCTCTGTTGCGATTTCCAGTTCTGGTAAAATTGAAACATGCAAGCATGTGACTGATATTGTGTGCGAACCGTGCCCCCCGGGTGAAAAATGCAGTTGCCATCCATGTGATTCGAATAAAGAATTTGAAAGCCGTGATTGTAGTACGGGTGTAGAACTTCATTGTGAAAATGGGGAATGGCTAACACCTAAGCAGTTCTGCCCTAATGGACGCTGGACAACCTCTTGTAACGGACTTATGCTCCATGATCCCGTTTGCTGTACAGAAAAAGAAACGTGCGTTGAAGTCAGCGGAAAAGTTTGTGCACCTTGTATGGAGGGGTATAAGTGCCCGTGCAATCCTTGCGACTCTACGAAAGACAAGTCTGCTATTGATTGCAGTACGGGCAAGTCGCTTGTTTGCAAAGATGGAGAATGGAACTTTTCGAATCTTTCCAGTGCAAGTGTTGCAGAAAAATGCCGCGATTTCGGTTCCATGTGCCCTAAATGCAACGGAAAGAATTGTCCACAATCCAATCTTCCGTGCAATCATTGCGATTCGAATTCCGATCAGCCGACAAGAGACTGCGAAACAGGAGTCATTTACGTTTGCGAAAATGATCTTTGGCAACCGAAGCTCGATGAAAAGTGCCGCGACTTCAAAAATATGTGCCCGCCGTGCGATCCTGTGGTAGGCTGCAATTTAACGAATGTTCCTTGCAATCAATGCGATTCAACGTATGATAACGCGGCACGCGATTGCGAAACCGGGATGACTTACATTTGCTCTAATCGTCTTTGGGCTCCTCTAGAAAGCCCTTATGAAACATGCAAGCATATTACTGATTTCGAAGGAGCTGGTTCTGCATGTGTCAATCAAAATGGAAGTTCGGCTGTCGATTGCTTAACCAAAGGCAACTATCAGT
>JAFWRL010000069.1 GCA_017520105.1 Fibrobacter sp. | reverse complement strand
TGAAGCTAGAAATCATCCACTTGCCTTCGGTACCGGCACTAGCAAGGCCCTGCACAAACTGCTTGCCCTTCTGCTTGTTGACCTGAGCGCCAACACGCCAAAGCGATGCGCCACCGGAACCGGATTCCTGCGGAATAGTGAGTGCGATACGTTCATCGAATGCACCCACGGCAAGCGTACCCTTGCCCCAGCGAGAGCAACCCGTCATGGCGAGGTGCTTCACGTCGATACCTGCTTCCGGAGTCTTTTCGAGAGCGTCGATAATGCGGCTTACGCCCCAAGCCCATGCAATGATGGTGCCCTGACCCTGGTTATAAAGCTGGAAGAACATGCCGCCACCGCTTTCCGGGGCGACGTCATCCGGGTTGAAAGTAATCTGAGCGATGTCGAGACCGTTCGTTGCATTGCCAAGGCTTCCGCAACCGCCCATCATGCCACCGCCAAAACCAATCATGGCCGGCTTCGGCTTGTCCTTCGTACCCGCATTGCTGATTTTCACGGAGAACGAACCGGATTTGCCCTTGTCCGTCACCTTGATGGTGAGCTTTCCACCGGAGTAAGAACCTTCGACCTTTTCCGGGTTACGCGGCTTTGTACCGAACATGAGCTTTTCGAACATGGCGCCGAGTTCTTCACGACGGCACTTCCAATCCGCCTTCGTGGAAATGCGCTTGCCGTCGAGGCCCATGAACGGGTCCGGAAGTTTTGCGTTGTTCACGCTAGAAGGAATATTGCCAATCTGGCATTCGCTGCGGTGGTCTTCCACAAAGTCGCTTGCCACAGGCTGCGGAGCCGTTTCGCTGCTGGCAGGAACAACGGCGCTCGAAGATGAAGTCGGAGGTATGACAACAGCCGAACTGACCGGAACTGTTGCCGAACTGCTGGAGCGATGGCGATGTCCGCTTGAACTCGTCGCTACCTGTCCAGCGCTGCTGAGAGGAGCCGTTGCCGAAGATCCTGCGACAGGCCCGACACCCGCACTCGACGAATTTATGACAACAGAATCCGGACCATCCAATGGCTTAGGAGGCATCGGAATCGAATCTTTAAAGAATGAACTCGAACTTACTCCAGCTCCATCCAAAGCACTGGATAAACCCAAATCCGGCACGGTCGCACTGGAAAGTCCTAAACCGGCGCCATCCGAAGAAAGCCCCGCCTGAGTGCCACAATCTGAAGTTAAACATTCCGCGGAAGAAGAAGAATCATCACCGCAGGCCCATAAACCAAAGGCAACTACTGCCACTGGCACTAGATATTTGTATTTATTCATTTTATACCAACCCCAACAACAGCCGGAAATTCGGCAGTTTGTTGTTCCTTAAGATAATCTAATCAAAAAATGAACGCAACGTTGTAATTCTTTTTTTGTTGTAAACGTTACAACAGAAAAAAAAACGGAGATATTGTTTCTGAATTTTTACAATCTTTCAAAAGGAGCAATGCGTTTTTTGGCTTATTTTTGGCATATTTACGAAAAAAGAGCCCATAAGTTACAAAATATTAGATAAATTGAGATTAATGGATCAGGCTAATTTTACAACAAACCAAGAGCACATTGTAAGTGTGCTCCTTAAGAAGAATCCGAAACTGGATGAAGGGATTCTCAGAAAAGCTATAGCCTTTATCGCCGACGCCCATGATGGTCAGTACCGCAAAAGCGGAATGCCTTATACAGAACACCCTTACGAAGTGGCCAAAATCCTTGCCGACTTGAAGCAGGACCAGGCAACAGTACTCGCAGGTTTATTGCACGACGTAGTAGAAGACACACCGCACACGCTCAACGAGATTTCTGAACTTTTTGGCGAAGATACAGCGTTCATGGTCGATGCGGTGACAAAGATTACCGCCGTACAAGAAGCGAGCAAGACAGCCCAGAAGGCAAGCACTTACCGCAAGCTCATTACGGCCATGGCGAAAGACCCCCGCGTCATCATGATCAAAATCGCAGACCGCATCCACAACATGCGAACCATGCGATACATGAAGCCCGAAAAGCGAAAGGCCATTGCGCAGGAAACGCTCGATATATACGTACCCCTTACCCATAGATTCGGTCTATACAAGCTCAAGACAGAACTCGAAGACTTGAGTTTCAAGTACGTAAACCCGGACGAATACCAGAAACTCGTCGATGCGCTTATCGAGAACAAGGAAAAGCGCGAGAACTACGTGCAGTCCGTGATTGGCC
>JAFWRL010000068.1 GCA_017520105.1 Fibrobacter sp. | reverse complement strand
TGAGCGTCAAGGATTACGCCATCGACAGCGTGGTGCAAGAACTTGTCGTCGCCGATGATACCGTGAAACTTTCGGACCAAGGACGCTATGAATGGGCGTTTGTCATGCCGGGAAATCCGGCTGCAGCCGTGGATTACGTTCTGAGTGGTGATTACGCTATAAAAAAAATTCCCACCACCGATTCCAAGAGTTCCACCCAAAATCTTAAGGATTGGAACCCCACTACAGTCTGGAAATCTACGAGCTTGAGCAAGTTCCCGATAGAATTTACAGTATCAACCGAACAAGAAACTCTTGGACTCATGTACCAAGGCGACGAAATGTCGGAGGGCTATCTGCGCCAATTTACTGTTTCGGGAACGAACGACGGCGAGGAGTTTCAGGAACTTGCCACGGGAACGTTCAAGGAAGATGACTCGCCGCAGTACGTTTTTTGGAAGCAGGGGAGATACACCCAGCTCAAAATAGAGGTTGGCGACTTGTGGCCATCTGAAGATAATTCAGCGCGTATTGCAGAACTGATGCTAATCGTACCGCCGGATTCTGGAAAGTTTAAGGCTGTTTCAATGGACGGGCTTGTTGCTGGTGGTCTCCCGGATGCAGCCTATCCGCTCTTGCCCCTTGAACGCAACAGCACTGATTCGACTGGCTCAGAAACGGACTTTGCGATTTTTGTGGATAAACGCCGAAATCTCGATACGAGGCTAGGTCCTGCGAAAGTGTTTGTCCGGAATCATGAGGTACTGATTTTAAAGAATGGCGAATTATTCCGCGTAAACGGGGTAAGGTAAGCAAAAGCGAAAATGCAAAAGGACCACGAGTGGATCGTGGTCTTTCTGTTTATGCACTGATAGAATACTGTGTCCTTGCCTGAACGATTGATTCCAGGAAGTATCTGTGGATTCTCAGGTCGTTGTTCAGTTCCGGGTGGAACGAAATAGCGAGCTGGTTTTTGTATTGCACAGCGACGATTTGGTTTTGAACGGTCGCGAGAATTTGTACGTCTTTGCTCGCACTTTCAATGAGTGGGGCTCGGATGAACGTCATCGGTATTTTTCCGATTCCTTCGAAATTTTCTTCAGTGTAGAAACTTCCGAGCTGCCTGCCGTAAGCGTTGCGTTCTACAGTAACGGGCGTTGTCGCAAAGTACGTGTGACCGTCGTTGCTCAATTTTTCGGCGAGCAATATGAGTCCTGCGCAAGTCCCGAAAGTGGGGAAGCCGCTTTCGATGCGCTCGCGTAAAGGTTCAAAAAGCCCGAGGTCGCGCAAAAGTTTTCCTTGCACGGTGCTTTCTCCGCCGGGGAGCACGAGACCGTCAAAGTGTTGATTGAGGTCGCGCAACTGGCGAATTTCAAACGTCTCGACCCCAAGCTTTTCAAGCATCGTTCGGTGTTCTGCAAACGCTCCCTGCACGGCGAGTACGCCGATTTTAAATCGTTTGTTTGTTTTGTCTTCGCTCATTTACTTTCCTCTTTCTGCCATTAAAAGTGCAATTTCGGTTTCGTTGATGCCGACCATGGCTTCGCCCAAATCTTCGGAAAGTTTAGCGATGAGTTTGGCGTCTTTGTAGTTTGTGACTGCTTGTACAATCGCTGCGGCGCGTTTTGCCGGATTGCCGGACTTGAAAATGCCCGAACCGACGAACACCCCTTCGGCGCCGAGCTGCATCATGAGGGCTGCATCAGCCGGAGTGGCGACACCACCAGCGGCAAAGTTCACGACGGGGAGTCGCTTGTGGTCGTGGACGTATTTCACGAGTTCGTACGAAACTTGCAATTCCTTGGCTCGGTTGAAAAGTTCGTCTTCGCGCATGGAGGTGATGCGTGCGATTTCCTGGTTCATGAGGCGGATGTGGCGGACGGCTTGCACGATGTCACCTGTTCCCGGTTCGCCTTTGGTACGTATCATGGAAGCGCCTTCTTCAATGCGGCGGAGTGCTTCGCCCAGGTCGCGGGCACCGCAGACGAACGGCACTTTGAAATTGTGCTTGTTGATGTGGAAAACGTCATCGGCGGGGGAGAGCACTTCGCTTTCGTCGATGTAGTCAATTTCAATAGCTTCCAAAAGCTGGGCTTCGACGAAGTGGCGCTGTATCTGGCAAGGGC
>JAFWRL010000014.1 GCA_017520105.1 Fibrobacter sp. | reverse complement strand
TGGAATTCGATGGTATAGTTTAGCTTGGGAAAGCCCGATGAACCTCTTCCGCGGACTTTGATGCCTATTTCGTATGGGGTTGCTTTGGAACTGTCTGCGACGTTGTTGGATTTACCGTCCAAGACTTTTATGGTGGCGGGTATTTTTTCGAAGGTGTAGAAGTCAAGGCATTTTTGTTTGGAGTCTATGAATAAAATGGGCAAATCATATATTTGCGCAAAAGCGCCCGCCGAGAGGCAGAGCGCTATGGTACAAACCAGCGTTTTAAACATTCTGGCAACCTTTGCTTATACTAGCGGTTCATCATCTTGCCGTTGAGCGTTGCAATCCAGTGCTTGTTCCTTGCCTTGGCGGGAATCTCCACCGTTGTTACTCCGGTCTTGATTTGGGTCTTGTACAGAACGGCTCCGTTCAAGTCGATAAGGGCAAAAGTTCCACCGATATCTGTTTGAACTTCGAGCATGTTGCCGTTCACCTCAAAGTAGTTTGTCGGTGACAGCCTGCCCAATTCATTCATTCTAGTGGTACCCGGGTCATTTTCCTTTGCTTTTTCCTTTGCTTTTTCTTCTTCTTCTTTCTGCCAGTCAGGAAGGTGAATTATCGGTTCTGTTACGATGGCTTGGGCCGGTTCTGTAAAACCGAGCTGCTGGTCCATCCAGGCCATTCTTTCTTTCATCTTCTTGCGGAGGTGTTCGAATTCGCCGTCCCATGTGGTTGCGTTGTATCCGCCCATGGGCATTCCACCCATGCCCCACATGCCGCCTTGCTGTCCACCGCCCTGGTTGCAGAATTTCATTGGCTCTGGATCGTTGTCGCCCTGACCGCTAGATTTACCCAAGTTCGGCCAGCGTTTGAAGTTTCTGTCGGCAGCACTCTTCAAGTAAGTCTTCATGGAATCCAGATACTTGTCCATGGTCTTGGTGTGCCACACGCCACTGCGGAGTTCCGCCCAACGTTTTTTGAGTTCGCTTTGGTAATGGCTGTCCTTCCACATGCCAAGGAGCCAGTTCGGAGCCTTCAAGGAGCTGCCCATGCCGAACATGCCTTGACCGCTTTTTTGGCTGTTCTCGATTTGCCAGCCGCTTGTACCGGAGCTGCCAAAGCCGTTTCCGCCGCCGCCCATGCCGCCACCGAAGCCGCCGCCCCACATGCCGCCGCCTTGGTTCCAACCGCCCTGGCCCTGGCCGCCGCCGTTTTCAGGCTGGGTGCCGTTGCTCATGGCGAGGTTGAAGTCCCAAGCCGGGCCGAGCGTTACTTTGCCTTCGGTCTTGACGCCGTTCGAGTCAGTCTTGTCCTTGGGTTTGTGCAAGAAGAAACTGCACCAATAGGAGTCCGCGTTGTTGGTCACTTCTTCGTGCAACACGTAGTCCAGCGCAGAAGTCATATCGACGTATTTTTCATACCCCTGACCGTTCTTGCCGTTCTTGAACAGGCCTTCAAGGTCGTTCAAGTACTTTTTCAGGTAGTTTTCCTGCTCTTTCTTGATGTTTTCTTTCTTGGGATAGTGTAAAATGACATTCAAACCGTCGGAGGTGCTGAAACCTTCCTTTTCGATGGGGCCACTGCCTGCGCCACCCGTGTTGGTGCCCGTCTTGTCGAATGCCCAAATATAGCCGCCAGTCACTTCTTCGCCGCTAATGTCTGTTTCTTTGAGTTTGCTGACATCGACACGGTATTTGTCACGCTTGATTTTTTCGAGAAGCACATAGACTCCGCGATAGACCCCGTTGATGTACAGGTCGAAATGCTTGCTGCGCGGGCTGTAATGGCCTGCTTGCCTAAAGAGCCAGTGTGCTAGTGCGTTACGTATCAAGCTCTTGTCAACATACGGACCATGGAAAACCCAGTCGTCAGAAGGAGGCAGCCCGAACAGGCTTACGTCCAGGCCTTCACCCTTTTCGTCACGGACTTCCACGCCGTAACCTGGCTTGGGGAACAAAGCCGAGGATTGTCCACGGACTTTGATACCAATATCGTAACGGGTTCCTTTGGCACTATCAGCCACATTGTTTGTCTTTCCGTCCAATACTTTCATGGTGGCCGGAATTTTTTCTGTGACTTTGCTGTCTAGGCATTTGCCTTTAGTGTCAACGAATACAATAGGCAAATCATATGTCTGTGCATATGCCGAACCTATGATGCAACCCGCTAAGGTTGCTGCCTTAACCAACCTGTTCATAAATGAATCCTCCAACAATCACGTTAAATCTATATGTATTTGCGGAAAATGTTTTGTTAATTTTGCTATATACGTTGTAAAGTGTTGTTATTTGTTCTACGTTTTTTTTTCGGGAAGAAAAGTTCCACGAAACCAAATGATTGTTAGAAGCATCCAAAAAGATGTATTAAAAGGCAAAAATGATGAATTTTTGTAGATTGAAAAAAGGCTTCTGGATAGAGGAGGTTTTATGAAACGTTTAATTCCATTGCTCATTGCCGTAATCGCGTTCCCTCTGATGGCAAATGCCCAAACTCGATACACGCCAGCGGAACTGGATACGCTTGTGGCGACGATTGCGCTTTACCCGGATCCGCTTTTAGTGCATGTTTTGAACGCGACAACGCATGGCGATGACCTCCCGAATGCGTATGCTTTTGCGAACGCCAATCGCAACTTGAAGGGCGATGACCTTGCGAAATCCATTGAGAATGCTGAACTCGACTATGACGAATCTGTCGTAGCGTTGATTCCGTTCCCGGATGTGCTAAAAAAGCTGACAAAGTATGCTACATGGGCGAATCAGCTTGGCGAAGCCGTCGAAATGCAGAAGGCTGACGTGATGGATGCGGTGCAGCGCATGCGCAAGGTGGCCAATAAGAACGGTTATTTGAAGAGCGATGAAAATGTTGCGATTACGGTAGATGACAATATTTCAATCCAACCGGTTCGCGAAGAATACGTTTATGTTCCCGAATACGACCCGCGTATAGTCTATTATGTTGTTTCTGACGGAACATTTCGGCTCCGCTATGCGAATGGCATCTGGATTGGTGCTGGCCTGGTTCATTGGGGCTGGGATCCGTTTGTTTATAACTGGGTTCACCGTCGTCCGCATTACCGCCATCCGCATCGACCGCTCCCGCGTCGCCATGCAAGGCCTGGGCTGCGTCCTAGATTTAACAATCCGCCACCTCCTCCGCCGAGGACTTCGAATCCGCCGCCAAGCGGCAGGCGTCCGGTCGCTCCTCCTCCTCCACGAGCAAATTCCGCTTGGGATAGGCATTCTTCGGAGCGGTATCCGGTTCCTTCGAATGTCTTGAATAAAACGGTTGAACCTTCCACGCAGCGTGCAAATTCTTCATTAGAGCGTCGCTCGACTTCGGCTCCGCCACCTCCTCCGCCCCCGTCGAATTTTAAGCGTCCGGTTCCGCCTCCGCCGCAGGCATCAAGTTCGGAGGATGATGATTCTCGAAATTCTCGTGGCATGGGACGTAATCATGGTGCACGCCATTTGCCGCAACCTCCGCACCGCAGACGGTAATGTTGCGATAACATGTCACCCCGTGTTTTTCTCTGTCACCCCGGCCATGGTGCTCTTTGACTACTTAGTGCTTTAGCACTTATGTAGTCATGATCCGCGTATGGGGACGGGGTCAGTTTACACGGTTCTTCTCATATACACGGTTCCGCCTACTTCACACTGGCAATATTCTGGAGCGCGTCCTGCATGAACTTTGCATAGAGCTTCGAAATCGCTTCGGCGGCGGAATGGGCGTCGCGCTTGTCCATGTTTTGACGGTCATCGTAGCGCTTTTCCCACAGCGGAGTGTCTTCACCGACTTTGCGGAAAGTGAGTTGCACCGCGAGGTGTGCGTACTGCGAACTGCCTTCGTCAATTTCTTCGATTGCATCCACATTGCCGAGCAGTTCAAAGTCGGGCTTGCCCATCGGCTTCAAATCCACGGACTTGAAGAGATTGCTCTTGACCAGGTATTCGCCTGCAACTTGCGTGAGCATCTGTTCCGGGCGAGTGGCCCACAAGTCCAGATCGTAGAACATAAAATCGTATGCGGATTCGCGATAAACGATATTGCTACGCTGGTAAGCTGGGTCAATCGTGAATTTCTTGACGTGGATGCGTGCATCGCTTGCTGCGTTGGAAACAGTCGCGATGGATTCCGCCGAGACGGTGTAATAGCGGGAGGGTTCCGTTGAACCGCCGAGGCAACCCGTAAGCGTGAATGCCGAAAGGAGGGCGGCGATTGCCAATAAACGATTTGCTTTCATAATCTATTCTCCTTTTTTATCGACCGCTCTTGCCTTCGGAGCGGATGAGTGCGGACGGGTTGTTCTTAATCTTCTGGGTAAATTCTTCGAGGTTTTCAAGAATCGTATTGAGCTCTTCCACGGCGTTGCCAACTTGGTCTTCGTTCTTGTAGACCATTGCATCGACGCGCTGTGTGAGCTTGTTCATAGATTCTGCTGTCTGCATCAAGTTCTCGTTCAAGCCCTTGGTGTCGATAGCTTCGAGCTTTTCCTTGAGCACGGTAAGGTTTGCATCGGCCTTGGCGGCAAGCTTAGCCTCTTCGACTTCGGCAAGAATCTTTTGCAACGAAACGGCCGACTTGCTCATGGTGTTGAGTGGCTTTCGAATATCGGCAGTCAAGCGGCTCAGGTTTTCTGTCGTCTTTTCGAGGTTTGCGAGCGTGCGTGAAATACTTTCTGCGTTTTCTGGTGTAAGTAAGCGGTTCAGCCCGTCGATAATCGGCATGACTTTGCCAAAAATGTCTCCCACTTGTCCTGTAATTTGGTCGAATATTGAAGCCGCTGCCGGTACGAGTCCGCCTTCGGGTACATTCGGTTCGCTAAACGTTCCGCCCGAAAGGATCACTTGCTTTTCACCAGTGAGGTTCATGCCTGCTGTAAGCCCTGCACGGGTCCCCACTTTGATGGGTGTGCCTTGCGTTACCTTGAATGCCACGACTACTTGATTCAGGTTCTGTTCGTTTATAGTAATACTAGTAACGCTACCGACGGAAATACCGTTAAGTTTCACTTTCGCATCGACAAAAAGTCCATTCACGTCTTGGTCGAAAATGGTGTAGTAGTTGTCGAACTGTTCGCTCAAATAACGCTTGAGCACATAGCCTAGGAACACGCAGATAAGCACTCCGCAAAAGAGCATGAACGCGCCTAGTTTAATTCTTTCGGATCGGGTGGTTTCCATTATATCTCCAACTCAATCAATAAATTCAAAGTTGTAAAAGTCTTCGGCATTGTGTTCTTTGGGGCACTGCCTATTGAAGAAATGCCTGAGGATGGGATCGTCGGATTCCATACCTTCTTGTAAAGTCGCATCTTTCAGGACGTAACCGTCCTTGAGATAAACGAAACGGTCGCAGACAATCTTGATGCTTTCGAGTTCGTGGCTCACGATCACCATCGAAACGCCGAGCGTGTCGCGCAGTTCGAGGAGCAGTTCGTCGAGCGAGCGGGCGGTCACCGGGTCAAGGCCTGTCGAAGGTTCGTCGCAGAACAAAAGTTCCGGCTTGAGCGCAATCGCACGGGCAAGCGCCGCACGTTTTTTCATACCGCCAGAAATTTCGCCGGGGAACTTGTGGAACGCGTGGAGCAGGTGCACCTTTTCCAGGCGGTCTGCAACAATCGCTTCCATCTGGCTCTTGGGCATGTAGGGCATGCTGCGTTTGAGCGGCAACATCGCGTTTTCGGCGACGGTCAAGTCCGCAAGCAAAGCTCCGCTCTGGAAGAGTACGCCGGTACGCATACGCGTCTCGCTGTCGAGGCCTTCCTTGGGGCCGAACGATTTTCCGAAGTACGTAATCGTCCCTTCGTCCGACTTGATGAACTTGAGCACGTTATTCAAAAGCGTCGATTTTCCGCAGCCGGAACTGCCGAGCACCATGCGGATTTCGCCTTTGCGCACGCCGAACGAAATATCCTTGAGGATAGTCTCGTTGCCGTAGCTTGCCTTCAAATGGTCAACTTTCAGAATTTCGTCCATATTGACCTCTAGTAGAAAATGAAGGCGAAAAGGGTGTCAGAAACAACAATCGTGCAAATCGCAGCCACAACGCTAGACGTAGTCGCCTTGCCGACCGCTTCTGCACCGCCGTGGGCGTTGAGGCCCTTGTTGCAGGCGATGAGCGTTACTATCCAGCCAAACACAAGTGCCTTGATGGTGCTCTTGAGGAAGGTCATCGGGTCGATGCCGTCACGCAGTCCCATCATGTAGTTCGAAAAAGAAATATCGCAGAAGAAATACGCAATGAGGAACCCGGCGAAACTACCGACGATGGACGCGCTGAACGAGAGAATCGGCGTCGTGACGCTTAAGGCTATGAACCGTGGGACCACGAGGTACTGCACCGGCGGAATGGCCATGGACTTTAACGCCTTCACTTCTTCGCAGACGCTCATGTTCGCAATTTCTGCCGCCATGGCGCTGCCGGAACGCCCGGCCAGAATAATCGTCGTGAGGAGCGGGCCGATTTCTGCAAAAATGAGGAACCCAAGCCCCGAAGCGAGGTAAGAGCCGCCACCGACCGCATTCAGCATCACCGAACTCTGGAGTGCCATCGTAAGGCAGATGAGGGCGACCATCAAGAAGCATATTCCCATGGCTTCGCTCCCGAGCTTGAACATCTGCTTCGCGATACCGCCGAAATGGATCTTGCCCTTGTCGAACGGCCCGAAGATGGTCCAGTAGATGGACATGAACAGGAGCGTCAGGACCTCGAAGGATTCCTTCAGCACGGCAAAGCCGATGCCGCCGAGCATCTCGAGAACGTTGTTCGTACCCTTCGCGGGCCTTGCGGGCGGTTCCATCTTGCGGAGTGCCGAAAGGTGCGCCTTGATGTCGGCGTTGAAGTGGGCGAGGGTAAGCGTGTTGCCCGTCTTTTCGGAAAGTTCGGCGAGGAGCGCG
>JAFWRL010000067.1 GCA_017520105.1 Fibrobacter sp. | reverse complement strand
TTGATGAAACTCCCGGAACCGGGCGAAATCATGCGCCAGGTGCGTACGCTCCGCGTTGGTGACCAGCTGGAGCCTTCGTCTTTGCGCCCGTGGTTCCTCGATCACGGCTTTACGGAACAGCCGATGGTGAGCGGCGTGGGCGAGTTTTCGATTCGCGGGTGCATTGTCGATGTGAACTGCTTGCTTTATTCGCACCCGATTCGTATTGAATTTTATGGCGACGAGATTGAATCTATCCGTGCGTTCGATATCTTTTCGCAGCGTTCGCTGGAGCAGATGACGCATATCGAGTTCTTCCCGATGGGTGAATTTACGGTACCGGAATCTGTGATGGCGGGTGAGGAATGTTCTGCGGAATCGCTGTGGTGGCATCGTCCGCATCACCAGCGTTTGGTGGCGAGCCTTTTGGATTACATGCCGCGTGCATCGCTTGTCTTTGAAGAACTTTCGTTGCTCTCGGAAACTGCTTCGAAGATGTATGGCGCGTTCCGTGGTGCTTATGACGAAGCTCGCGTGACGGATGCGGGAATCGCGGCTCCTGCGGATTTGTGGTTCAAGATAGGCGAACTTTCGCGTTTGTTCGTTGGTCGTGCATCGCTCGATATGACGCGAGTCAAGGTCGATGATGGCAACTGGCACGAAATGCACATGCGTGCGCAGGACTTTACGTCGAACGGTACGGACGCGGTTGCCAAAGAAATCGAAGAATTTTACGACAAGGGCGGTCGCGTTTATGTGATGGCGCAGACGCTTGGCGGTGTGAACCGCTTGCGTGAAATTTTTGACGGTCTGCCGGTCGAAGATTATTTTATCGGCAACTTGAGTGAAGGCTTTTGGCTCGAAGACGATAATGTCGCGTTCCTCACGGAATCAAGAATTTTAAACCGCCATGCAAACAAGGCTCGTAAGCACAAGATTGCAGGCTCGGTGACGAATGCGTTGATGGTGGAATCGCTGAATCGCGGTGACCTTGTTGCGCACGAAGACCACGGTATTGGCCGCTACTTGGGCCTTGTCCGCGTGGAAGTCAATGGCGGTATGGTCGATTGCGCTTTGCTCGAATACGATGGCGGCGACCGCTTGAAGTTCCCCGTGTCGGACTTGCAGAAGATTGAACGTCTCGACCGCTCGGAAGATGTTGAAACGAAGCTCGATCGCCTCGGTAGCAAGACTTGGGAAAACATCAAAAAGCGCGTCAAGGAAAAGGTCATCAAGATTGCGCGCGACCTCGTGGAACTTTATGCGAAACGCGAACTCGTTGAAGGCTTTGGGTTCCCGCCTGATGGCAACATGCAGAAGGAATTCGAGGAATCGTTCGAATATGATCCGACGCCAGACCAGCTCCGTGCCACGGCCGATATCAAGCGTGATATGGAAAGCCGCCGCCCGATGGACCGCCTCATTTGCGGTGACGTGGGCTTTGGTAAAACCGAAGTTGCCATGCGAGCGGCGTTCAAGTGCGTCGCTTCGAACAAGCAAGTCGCTATTCTCGTGCCGACGACGATTCTTGCGGCGCAACATTACGAAAACTTCTGCGAGCGCTTTGCCGCATACCCTGTCAAGATTGCGCTCATGAACCGTTACAAGAGTGCCAAGGAAAAGAAGGAAATTTTCAAGCAGATTGCAGACGGTTCCGTGAACATTGTCATTGGAACGCATGCGCTGTTGTCGAACAAGAGCGAGTTCAAGGACCTCGGGCTTTTGATTATCGACGAAGAACAGAAGTTCGGCGTGAAGCAAAAGGAAAAACTCCGCCAGCTCCGTCTTGCCGTCGATACGCTCAGCATGAGTGCCACGCCGATTCCGCGCTCGCTGCACTTGAGCATGACGGGCGTTCGTGATATTTCGCTTATCAATACGCCGCCCATCAACCGCTTGCCGGTCGAGACCAAGCTGATGCAGCGAGATGACGAAGTCTTGAAGAATGCGATTCTCGATGAACTTGCCCGTGGCGGTCAGGTGTTTGTGGTGAATGACCGCGTACAGACGATTACAAAACTCGCTGAAGAAATCGAAGCGATGGCTCCTGAAGCAAAAGTTGCTGTGGCTCACGGCCAAATGGAAGATCACGAACTTGAACGCGTGATGGATGCGTTCCTTTCGCGCAAGTTCGATATTCTCGTGAGCACGAGCATCATTGAATCGGGCTTGGATGTGCCGAACGCGAACACGATTATCATCATGAACGCGCACCACTTTGGCATTAGCCAGCTTTACCAGATGCGTGGCCGCGTGGGCCGCAGCAGCGTTTTGGCAAAGGCATTCCTCGTCATTCCGCAGCGTGGTGAAATCTCGCAGGAATCCATGCGCCGCCTCAAGGCGCTGGAACAGTTTACAGACCTCGGCAGCGGCTACCAGCTTGCCATGCGTGACCTTGAAATTCGCGGTGCAGGCAACTTGCTCGGGCAAGAGCAGCACGGCTTCATTGCCGAAGTCGGCTTTGAAACATACGTGCGTTTGGTGCGCGAAGCCGTCGAAATGCTTCGCGGTGGCGCTCTCGAAAAGCCGATTCAGCCGCGCGTGGAAATCGGCATTGACGCCTATCTCCCCGAAAATTACGTGGAAGACGGCCTCACGCGAATCTCGCTGTACCAGCGCATTGCCCGCATCACGTCGCAGACGGATGTGCAAAACATCGAAAGTGAATTGCAGGACTGCTTTGGCCCTGTGCCGATTCCCGCGAAGATGCTTTTGCTCGTGACCGAACTGGGGCTGTTGGCGGGTCGCTTGCGCATCCAGGGGCTTGCGCTCCGCAAGGGCGTTATCGTCGCGACATTTGCAGAAACGCCATCGCCGGACCCGCGTGTGCTGGGCGAAATCAGTAGCCTCTGCCCGTGTAGTATGCGTTATTTGGGCATGTCTCCGCTACAGGCGGTGTTCGAAGTCGGGCGCGGAACTCCCGTGGAAATGGCGAAAAAAACGCTCGAAGTGTTCCGGGCGTTCGCAAATATTCAAGTGCAGGCGGCTACAGTTCGGTCGGCGGACCCGTTACTCACGGCTCTTGGCGTAGGCGAGCCGCACTGATTCCAAGCGCTTCTCCAGTTCCGAGGCGCATTCTTCTGGTGTGTATTGCTCTGGATCCTTCCCCTCTGCGAGGGTCAGGATGACGGACACGGCGCTACTTGTCATCCCGGACTCCGTTCCGGGATCAGTTGTAGCAGAACTCGTAGCAACGTTTCTATCGACGATTCTTTGTGCGAACGTTTCGTCTGCGTCAGTTTCGAAAAACACGCGTTCTTGCGGGATAAGCGGAATAGTGGCTGCAGTCGATTTCTTGCGAAAACTGTCGGCGTGCAGCGAAAACAGCGCGCCGTAGGGGAGTGCTCGTTTGAGAAAAGCCACGTCCCCACCAAACCTGTGGAATATGGGGCGCGGAGCGCTATACAACCACGGCTTGTCTTGCGGAAACCCCGCCTTGGTCAAAAGTTTCAGCACCCGCATATAATCCCCAACGCAATGGATTTGCAAGTCCCGTTGAAGTTCCAATGCAAGTTCGGCCTGTTTCAGAAATACTTGGTCCTGAGAGCCATCGTCGTATCCTGGAAATCTCTTGTCGATTCCTGCTTCGCCGACCATCGCCCATTTATCCTCTTTTAAAATAGCCCGTAATTTGGCGAACAACTCGTCGTTAGCCTGCTGCGCAATCATCGGGTGGATCCCGTAAGCAGTCTTGAACGGCTTTCGTTCTGTCGAAAAGCGATTCCTTAATAGTGTAACCTCTTCCCATTCCCAAGGTTCGCAGGCAATCGCGATAAAATCGTAATTCTTGTCTAAAAGCAGCTGGGTCAGTTGCTTTTTGTTGGGAAGACGGGCTAAATGGATGTGCAAATCTATCATGACGGCGTGTTTTTTCCTAAAATACATTGAAATTATGGAAAATCAAAATTATTTGCTTGTTTTTTGGAGCAAAAAAGCCTAGTTTAAGTCTGTTGGTGCGCCAACCTAAGTTTTTTGAACTCATTATTAAAGGAGTCGCTATGCGCGATTTACTAGAAAAAGCTCTGAATAAAGGTTTGACAGTCTCTTTTACATCCGAAAATGGTTTTGATGTAATTCGAATTTCTTCCGGCAACGATGTTGTTGCAAGTTGTAGCCTCGGCACGACGAGTTTCCGTGCTTCTGTCGAAGAATCTCTCCAGGCGCTTTTGCTTGACCTGGAACGTAAGGGCTTCTAGCGGCTTCGCCGCAGTTGTCAGTCGGCAGCAGACAGTAGAGTGAAATTGCAAAAGAAATCCTGCGAGGACATCGCAGGATTTCTTTTATGAGTTTTGAACGACTACTAATCTTTTACGCAACGGACGCTATTCAGGTCTGTTTTGAGGCTTGCAAAACCTGAAGTGTTTGCATAATTGTGGTTGTAATCTGTTTCGTCCGAATCCCAAAAAAGGATATGGAAATCTTTTGTTCCTATATCATAGTTTAATAGTTTATTTAAATCTGGATCTTCAAGTTTTGTGAACTTGGTATGCCTTAAGAGACATTCTCCTTCATAAACGCTATAGGGGTTGACTGATTTCATAAAACCATCGATTTCATCATCGTTGGGCAAGTGCCAGCCTGAGGGGCATGCGACTAATGCTTGTTTCCAGGTGTATAACTTGCCGTAATTTTTACAGATGGCTTCGTGTTCTTTGCAGTAGGCTGAATCAATACGGTATTTGTTCTTACAACTTACGGGGCTTCCGATCAATGGGTGCTTGCATGAATAATCAGAACCTTTTTTGCATTCATATTCGCCAACCTTACACGATGCGTTTGTATCTACGACATCAAATGTGTAATTCAAGTTTTGGTCCATCCATGTTTTGCCATTGATAACGACAGTCTTGTATGTTTGTCCATCGCGTTCATCGGTGAATTCACCGTATTCAAATTCTGGCAAGGCGGGCGCGGTTGGCAGAGGCGGATCCACCCAATCAACTCCGGCGGGTTCGTCTCTTACGCAACGGAGCGAACTCATGCTT
>JAFWRL010000066.1 GCA_017520105.1 Fibrobacter sp. | reverse complement strand
TATAGTATTTAGACGAGAGACGATAAATGCGTAAGGCGAATATTGCGGCAAAAAACTTGTTTTTTGACATAATTGAGCCTAGCATTTAGCACATGTGCAAAGACGAGAGAATGGGAAAAGTTGTGTTTTTGAGGTATGGGGTATGGCTAGTGGTTGGTGGTTATGAATGAAAAATTAAAAGTTAAAAATGAAAAATGGTAAATTCACTCTTCATTATTCATTTTTCATTCTTCATTTTATTATCCTGTTTACTAATCACTTTTTTTTCGTATTTTTAAAACGTAAATATTTAAAATTTGTCATATCGCTTTTTAAGCGGATGACTATGCAAACAGAGGTACTTATGAATTCTAATATGGCGCTTTTGATTTTGTGCTGGCAGACGGCCTGCCTTTCCCATGAACACGAAAACGGAAAGCTTTTGCCGGGAGCGTCATCGGCGACGGAAGCAGAAAGTGCGGAACTGGACAAAATTCATGACGAGGAGACTCCGAACGCCAGTTGGGATGAATTCAACAAACTCTACGGAAGTTTCAAGTCGGCAAGTGAACGTACCATGGCTTGTGTCAATGCGCTTCAGTCGGCAACCAACGATTTTAAAATACTGGTGACGAACTGCATGACGCGTATCGCCAATGCTTCTCGCGAAGATGACAACGAAACCAATATGTCTCCCGAAGAATATGAATTTATTAAAAATGTCCGTGCTCAACTGGGACTGAACTAATTTTTGTTTTCTCAAAATAAATTGAAGGTCATGTGAGAAAATATGCTATTGGGTACGCCGTCAGAAAACTGATTTGAAATGTAGCGGATGTGTTCTGAGGATACATTCTTTTTTACTGAATTCATCTGATTTTTTTACAATAATTTAGATGTAAGTTAGTATTATTTTAATATTTTTTATCAAACTAATAAAAAATATTAATAGTAGAAAATGAGTTTGTATGAGAAAATTGAAACTTGCTTTGGCGTTTGCTTCAGCCTGTGCGCTTTTGGTAGGTTGTGCTGCACCGCGTTCTGTGATGGATCAGGGTTGGACGCAGAAACCAGCGAATGTCAAGGTCGTTTTCACGGAACCGTTTATTGCAAACCCGGATGATTTACAAGACGATTTGCCTGATTATGTGAATAACTTCTCGGATTGGTACAAGGCTCAATTGGAATCTAATTTTGCTTCCCAGACGACTGGCGTTCAATATTCCGTGGAAAAAATTTCTCAGGATAAGGTTAAGTTCGAAGCTGCCGCTGTGAACGGTGTGAATATCAAGGTCCCAAAGATTGAGGAAATGGACAATCAAGCTGATGTCTATCTTGTTATAAATGATATTTGGATTGGTCGTGTTGAATCCGAGACGACGTGCTCAACGGGTGGCTTTAATGCTGGTGGTGGTTTTGGTATGGGCACGACTTGTACACAAGATAAGGATTTTACAGGCAAGGGCAGTTTTGCTTACTTTGACGCTAAGACTGGCAAGAGACTTGGATATGGAGATATTGAGGCTAAATCCAGCTACACGTTTGCCGTTTCGCAGAGTGATTGGCTGAACGTTATGACAAAAACTGTTGCGACGATGCTGGAAAACACACCGATTAAGAAATAATTTTGGAGGGGCCGCCGCTCCTCAAAATGATATTTAAGAAGCAAAAAGAGTTGGCCGCATGACCAACTCTTTTTGTATGAATTTAACTGGATGACTGGTTTCGACTCTGCTGTTCTAATGCAGACGTGCGTAACGCGGTGATTATTGCCTACAACCTGTCCCCTACAACCTATAACCTAGCGCAGCACGATGTCGCCGTTGGCAACAATCTTGTCGCGGAGCTTGTTGTGAGCCTTGTTGACTTCGTCGTCGGTGAGCGTGCGGTCCATGGCTTGGTAGGTGAGGCTATAGACCATGTTCTTCTTACCGGCTTCGATCTTATCGCCTTCGTAGATGCTCTTGAGCGTAATCTTCGCGAGGTTCTTCGGGTTGAGTCCCTTGATGCGTGTGAGGACGTCTTCGTGAGTCATGGTCTTGGCGACTTCGATAGAAATGTCGCGGCTGGAAGGCACCTGGCGGCTGAACGGCTGGAACACAATCTTCTTGTGGCTTTCGTGTTCCATCTTGTCCATGTCGGCTTCCATCACGTACGTTTCGTAGCTGATGTCGTTAGCCTTGAGGCAGTTCGGGTGGAGTTCACCCATCGTGCCAAGCACCGTGCCGTTGCAGACGATTTCGGCCTGCTTGCCCGGGTGGAGGAATAGTTCCGGCTTTGCTGCGGCGCGGAATTCCACGACGAGGCCGAGACGCTTGAAGAAGTTCTGGACAAAGCCCTTGAATGCGGCAAAGTCAATCTGCTTCGGCTTGTCGTTGAGCGGATCAACGTCAAAGTTACCGGCGATGGTGAGGGCAACGAGGTTCGATTCGTCAAAGCCCGGATCGCGTTCGTCCTTGCGGTCGCGCTTGAACTGGCCTTTGGCGACTTCGAACAGACGAACAGAACCTGGACGGTTCTTTTCGTTTTCGGCAACAGCCTTGAGCAAGTTCGGGAGGAGGCTCGTCGGCACAGCACCGAGTTCTTCGGAAAGCGGGTTCAAGAGGAGTGCCGGCTTGCTGCGACGGTCTTCGCTTTCGGGGCCAAAGAGGGCTTCGGTGCGGGCCTTGCTTGTGAAGCGGAGGCTCAAGCATTCATGGAGGCCCATAGCAGAAAGCGTCTTGCGGATCTTGCGGTTCAAAACCTCGATGGCCGGGAGTTCGTTCGGCTGCATCGTAAACTTCGGCAAGCTGTATGGGATGTTGTCAAAGCCGACAAGGCGAGCGACTTCTTCGATGAGATCAACTTCGCGTTCGAGGTCCGGGCGGAAACTTGGAATCTTGAAGGTGATGGATTCTGCGTCTTTCTTTACAACTTCGAGAGCGATACCCGTGAGGTAGTTTTCGACCTGGGCTGCTTCGAGCTTCATGCCGATGACTTTTTCGGCGCGGGCGATGCGGAGCGTAACAACGTTATTTTCTTTCTTGTGGTCTTCGCCGGTGTATTCGACACTGCCCTTGAGGATGCGGCCGCCAGCGACTTCCTGAATCATGGCGCAAGCATACTTGCTGTATTCGTCCTGTGTCGCAAAGTCGATTTCACGTTCGAAGCGGTAGCTGGAATCCGTCGAGATGCAGAGGCGCTTAGCCTGCTTGCGGATGACGGTCGGATTGAACCAGGCGCTTTCGAGGAACACGTTCTTCGTAGCATCGACGATTTCGGATTCGACACCGCCCATCACGCCAGCGACGCAAGCCGGACGGTCTCCGTCGCAAATCACGAGATCGTTTTCGATGAGTTCGTGTGCGGTGTGGTCGATCGTTTCAATATGCTCGCCCTTGACGGCGCGGCGGACCTTGATCTTGTTCCCGTGGAGCTGGTCCATGTCAAAGCTGTGGAGCGGCTGACCGACATCCATCAAGATGAAGTTCGTAATGTCAACGACGTTGTTGATGCTGTTCATGCCGACAGCGTGCAAGAGCTTGGCGAGCCATGCCGGGGATTTTTCAACCTTCACGTCCTTGATGACGCGACCCACATAGCGGGAGCAACCGCAGCCGGGAACCACTTCAAGGCTAATAGCAGAGCTGGCTGCTTCGGAATCTTCGTTGAGGGTGTAGGCGAGGGGCTTGAGTGGGCGGTTAAACTTGGCGGCGAGTTCGCGTGCGACACCGCGGTGGCTAAGAGCGTCCGGGCGGTTCGGCGTGACGTTCAGTTCATAGCAAACATCGTACATGCCGAGGCTTACGAACGGCGTACCAGCCGGGATGGAATCGTCGAGAACCATGATTCCACCGTGGTCGTCAGAAAGTCCGATTTCATCTTCGGCGCAAATCATGCCGAAGCTTTCGACGCCGCGAATCTTGGATTTCTTCATCTTGAGCTTGGTGCCGTCGGGGAGCGGGAGTTCTGCGCCAATCGGGGCGAGCACAACCGTCTGGCCTGCAGCGACGTTCGGGGCTCCGCAAACAACCTGGATGGTGTTCGTGCCGTCGTTCACGGTAGTGATGTGCAAGTGGTCGCTATCCGGGTGCGGATCGCAAGTGAGAACCTTTGCAACGAGCAACTTGTCATAGACCTTGCCCGGTTCTTCCATGCCTTCAACTTCGAGCCCGATGGAGGTGAGCGCCTTTGCGACATCTTCCGCAGATTCCGGAAGGTCAACGTGACGTCTAAGCCAATTCAAAGAAACTTTCATTTTTTATACCCTTTGTGGCACGAAACTTGCGAAGCTAAAATTAATTCTGCGCAAAACTCATGCCTGCTTAAATTTTCGAGCGTAAATATAGAATTTAGAGTAGAGACGAGAGACGAGAGACGAGAGAAATTTCATCCCAATGCGCTGGTTACTTTTGTGCAATGCGGCTTGCGAATACAGCGAAGTCCTCTGGCGTGGTGAGTTTGTCATTTGCGGATTCGCCTTTGACTATGTAAACGGGCTCGCCGAAGAATTCGAGGATGCTTGCTTCGTCGGTCGGCGTGAAGTCGAGCGGTTCTTTAGCAATGCGCGAGTATAGCTGCTTGAGCAAGTCGATGCGCGCAGCTTGCGGCGTCTGCGCGAGCCAGACTTTGTTGCGGTCGATGGTATTTTCGACACGGCCGTCGCTTGCAATCTTGATGGTATCAATCGCAGGCTTTGCCACAAGGCAACTGCCTTTGTTGATGAGAGTTTCGCATACATCACGAATAATCTTCTCGCTTACAAACGGGCGTGCCACATCGTGTACCAGGACGTATTCGGCGCTGCTTGTGAGTGCGTTTACGCCGTTTTCGACAGACTGCCAGCGTTCGGCACCGCCAACTACAATTTTTAACTTTGTTCTAAATTTTTCGGTGTTCTCGCTTGATGCAATCCATGTGTCAATTTCTTTTTCGAAATAGTCTTTCCAATCGGCAGGAACCGCCATGACGACTTCTGCAATCTCGTCCATCTTGAGGAATGTTTCAAGAGAATATTGATAAACGGGCTTGCCACCCAACTGCATCAACTGTTTGGGAATGGTTCCGCCCATGCGCTTGCCGAGGCCGCCAGCGGGGAGTACTGCTGTAAATTTTCCGAAAAATAATGAGTTTTCCATAGGCAAAAATTAGAAAGATTTTGTGATTACAGTCACCGTGATTTAAAAGTAAGAACTAAAAAGTCTTCTAAAAATGTGATTATTTTTAATTTTGTCGCTCGGTGTATCTGGGATAAAAATATGGAAAAAGAAAATATCAAGACAAGAAATCGGACTACGATGGCGATTACCGCTTGCGTTGGTGGATTTTTGGGTATTCATAATTTTTTGCTTTTGAACGATGTCTCCGGTTGCATCAAGATTTACTTGACTTTAGTTGCGATAGTCGCGCCCGGTCGTATTGGATTCAGTATTGCAATCGTTGATTTTGTGTGGATTCTGTTTGACCTTTGGCAGATTTGTTTTGCAAGTTCGCTTCCTGAAATACGCTTTGAAGGAAGTCGGAAAAACGCCGCAATTTTTGTGATGGCCTTCTTGATGGTAATCGCTCTTGTTGCGGCTTTGTTTGTTCTAAATTTTGGCGTACGGTTTTAATTATTTCTTAAAGCGGACTGCCGTGCCATATACAATAACTTCTGCTGCGTTTGGCATCACATCGCTTGTGGTAAAGCGCACGTTTACAATGGCATCGGCGCCAATCATTGCGGCTTCCTCCATCATGCGTTCGGTTGCCTTTTGCCGAGCTTCGTTCATCATTTCGGTATAGCCTTTGATTTCGCCACCGACAATAGTCTTGAGTCCTGCAAAAATATCACGGACAACATTCTTTGAAAATACGATGTTCCCTTTGACGAGTTGGATGGTTTCAATTTCTTTGCCGCTAATATAGTCTGTGTTGACGATAATCATAAAATTCCTCCATACGTGAATGAACGTTTACCGTAAAAATATAATAGAATAATGGAATGGTATCTAGAGACGTTTTTTTACGGCCTACAAATGCTTGATGCTGGCGCGTTTGAGGCGGTCATTCAGTGCCATGCCGACGCCTGTATTCGGAATCGGATCAACGAGAATCAAGTCATATTCGGGATTGTCGAGGTCGTGCATGAATGCATAGAGCTTTGACGTGGCCTCGACCATATCGCCCGTTTCAGACAAGTTTACTTTTGCAGGAATAGGGCCATGTTGTGTTCCGAATGCGATGCGAACTGAGTGTTCGGGGAGCGTGTAGCCGGTCGGAATCTCGCCATAGAAAAGCGGTACTTGCGGGCGGTAATGCGTGTCGCATTGGCCCGGTGCAAGCATTGGCTGGCCCGGCTTGGATGTGGATTCCTTGATGGCGATATCGCCGAGAACTTTCGCGAACATTTCGGGGGTTATCGCGCCAGGGCGGAGGACTGTAGGTTTTTCACCTGTAAGCGAGATGATGGAACTTTCGACGCCAACGGAACAGGGACCGCCATCGACAATGCCTGCGATGCGGTCGGCGAGCTGTGCTGCGACGTGTTCTGCTGTCGTGGGACTCACGTGCTTAAAGAGGTTTGCACTTGGGGCTGCGAGCGGGAGTCCCGATTCCTTGATAATCGCCTGCGCTATCGGATGGCTCGGGAATCGTACGGCTACGGAGGGGAGGGCGCTTGTGCAAAGGTCGGGGATGCAATCTTTTTTGGGAAGGATTATAGTCATCGGGCCCGGCCAGTAAGCTTCGGCGAGTCTGTAGGCGCTATCGGGAATGTCTTTCGCAATGTCGGTAAGTTGTGCAATATCGGCGATGTGGACAATCAACGGGTCGAATGTCGGGCGTTCTTTGGCCGCAAAAATTTTTGCGAGAGCTTTGGGCTCGAATGCGTTGCCGGCGAGCCCGTAAACCGTTTCAGTCGGGATTGCGACAACTTCGCCTTCTTTGAGGAGGCGGGCTGCTTCGCTTACACTTGTCCATGGCGGAAATTTCATTTTGAACTACCTATGGGCACAAAGATAGAAAAAAGAAAATGCCCGCACGGAGGCGGGCATGACAAGGTCTTGTTAGCGAACTTGACAAGGTCGCGGAGACCTTCTCCAATCGCTTAAGCTTCGGTGGCTGCGACCGGAGCGGCTTCTTCCTTCTTTTCGTCCTTGCGGCCGAAGGCGAATACTTGGTCGCAAGCTGTATTGAAGCGCTTCCAGATTTTTTCGGAGTGCTCACGAGGAACTGCACCGACTTCTTTCCACAAGCGGCGGAAGTGCTTGACCTTGTTCATCGAGGCGACAACCGTCTGGTCGTTCAAGTCGGTGAGCAAGTCTTCGGCCTGTTCGCAGAGGAGAATCTTCTTCTGGAGGTTGTTCTGGCGAGCCTGTTCCTGAATGTCGAGCTGGTCGCGACGACGGGTAAAGAAGTCATCACAAGCGTCGCGGAAAGCCTTCTGGAGTTCGGAATCGTCTTTACCGCAAGAACCGAGCGTGACCCATTCTTTCTGGAGATCGCGGACGGCATCGGCGAGCTGGTTGGAGCCTGCGCTTTCGGCAAACTGGCGAACCTTCTCGATGGTGTCTTGCTTCTTCTTCTTGATGTCCGCAATTTTTGCCTGGAGTTCCGGATCGTTCTCGGCCATCTTGGCGACAATCTTGTTGACGATGGCGTTGTAGCGGTCGTTGATGCTTTCAACGGCGTCCTTTGGAACCATGCCGATGGCTTTCCATTCGGTTTCGACGGCTTTGTAAGCCTCGATTGTTTCCGGCGTGATGTTCTCGATATCAAATGCTTCGAGCTTTTCGCAAAGAGCCTGCTTCTGTTCCAGGTTCTTCTGCTTTGCGGCATCCATTTCTTCGAAGTGGCTGCGCTTCTTTTCGAAGAACGAATCGCAAGCGGTACGGAAGCGCGTCCAAATCTCGTCGGACTTGCTCTTGGGTACCGGACCTGTAGATTTCCAAGCGTCCTGCAACTGCTTGAGCTTGGTCGATGTGGCGTTCCAATCGGTCGAATCCTTGATGGCTTCGGCTTCGATGCAGAGTGCGACCTTCTTTTCGTAGTTCGCTTCGCGGCTATCGTCTTCGCGCTTGACGTTTTCCTTGTGCTGAGCGTAGAAGGCGTTTACGGCGTCCTTGAAGCGCTTGTTCAAGTCTGCAAAATTCTCTTTCGGAACCATGCCGATGTTCTTCCAGTTTTCCTGGATTTCTTGCATGGTCTTGAACTTGTCCTTCCAGAAAATTTCGGTGCTAGCCACCAGGTCTTCGACCTTCTTGCAGAGGCCTTCCTTTTCGGCGAGGTTCTTTAGGCGTTCTGCGTTTTGTTCTTCGATAAACGGAGCGCAGTTTTCCTTAATTTTATCGACGAGGGCCTGGAATCGGTCCTTGTAATCCTGGAACTTGGCTGCAGAGATGGGGCCGATTTCGCGCCACTTGCCACAGAGTTCGCGGAACTTTGTGAGAACAGCCTGACTTGGAACTTCCTTCGAGAGCGCGTCCATTTCCTCGATAATCGTGTCGCGGTCTTTTTCGTTATGCCAGTTTTCCCATTGCTGCATTTCCTGGAAACGGGAGGTCGCAATCTTATATTCTTGCCAGAGATCGTGATACTTGAATTTGTTTTCGCCAACGATTTCCTTCCATTCCTGGTAGGTGTCGCGGAGAATCTTATGAATTTCGCGGAATTCCTGGTTCTCGTCGATGTTCTGGATGCGCTCGATAAGGCCGCGGAGTTTCTTCGAATTTTCTTCGATGACCTTCTGGGATTTTTCGTTGAACGCGCTGATGAGTTCGTTCAACTTGGTGCGAAGCGCATTATAGGATTGGAGAATCGGGTCATCCCCTTCGAGGAGCGGCAACTTTTCCCATTCGCGGACAATGGCGTGCAGGTGCTTGCCGGTATTTTCGTCAATTTCTGTTTCGGAAAGTGCCTTGAGACGTTCGAGAAGGCTCTTGCGGATTGCAATTTCTTCTTCGCTGGCGTTCTCGGTTTCGGCTGTCGGAATAACAATCTTCTTTGCTTCTTCCGTCTTGAAATAGGCGTTGTTAAAGCGCTTCGTCGAGGCGGCATCCATGATGGACTTGTTGGCGGTCCAGTCTTCGACGATGGCGTTCACGCGTTCTGCATTTTCTTCGGTCGTGCCGGCTTCGAGCATGGATTCAAGTTCGGCAAGCGTTTCTGTCAAACGCTGGATCTTGGCCTGCTTTTCGGCTTCGGCATTCTCGGCGGCCTTCTTTTCGGCGGTTGCTTCGTCGTAGAACTTGTTGAAGCTAGAATAAATCTCGTCAAGTTCGGTGGCGCTGTCGCCCATACCAAGAGCGCTTGCTTCTTTCATCAAGTCGTCGAATTGGGGCTTCGTGGCAATGGCGTCTTTTTGAGCGGCAAGGAAGTGAGCCTGCTTGATGAGGGCTTCGCGCTTGCTTTGCAAAAGCTCGGCAGCTTTCTTACCATTGTCTTCGGCTTCTTTCTTGACGCGAACTTTATCCGAAATCTTCTTACGGACGGCGCTGTGCTTGGAGTTCTTGATGAGGTCTGTTTGCAATGACTCAGATGTGACGCGGTCTGCCGCATCCAGTGCGATTTCTTCACTTGTGTCGCGTGTAGCAATCTGCGCAAGCAGGGATTGCTTGCTGCACTGCTTGACAAGTTCCTTTTTGAGTGTTATGTTGTTCGTTGCCTTGAGAACATCTTCGGTATAGCGAGTATCTTTAATCGTATCGATGTATCCACGAATCTCGTCGGTCAAGTTCGAATCGCTAAAGTTTTTCAGCTTTTTGACGATTTCCTCGAAAGCTCTAGTTTCTGCCAAACGACGAACGCCGGCATCGCTGTCTTTCGTAGAAATATCCTGAAGTGTCTTAATAATTGCAAGTTTCTTGATTGCAGCCATTCTCACTTCGACATTATCATCGGAAAGGGCTACTCGTTCGACAATGTCTTGACTACTGAGTTCATCCAACTCGTTAATCGCTTCGATGCGCTTTGCAGGGTTGGAATTTTGCCATTTCGGTTTAAATGCGTCAAAAAAGCTCATAATTTCTCCAAAGGTAGGCGGGGCTTTCACTGCTCCGTATAGCATAATCTAACTAAAAAAAACTTGTAGTCAGGAAATTTTACACGAATTTAGGCCCATTTAAGGTTGTATCAATAACTATCTTTGCCCCGTGGCAAAAAGAATTCCAAAGACGACGGCTCCAGAGATGGTCAAGGAACGCTGTGATTCGGCGCTTGTTTCTCGTTTTTGCGAAGTTTATATCCCTTTGGCTCCTTCGATTTTCACTTATGGAGTGCCAGAAGGTGCAAAAATTGTCCGAGGGAGCGTCGTCTGGGTTCAGCTCGCCCGCCGCAAGCCGACTTTGGCCTTAGTGAGCCGAGTCCATGGAGAAAAACCGGATTTTGATGTCCGCTATGCGTGTCCGCACGAGTCGGGTTACGTTTTTTCCGAACGTTATATGGAATCGTTGGAGTGGGTCGCTAAGTATTATGTAAGCACGCCCATGCGCACTTTGAACGTGTTTTGGCCCGCCGATTTTGACAAGTACCTCGATGCGTTGTTTGCCGAAAAAAACGCTGAACCTCGGGGCGAGGCTTTGCCGGATGGACCCGAAATGGCGGTCGGTTCGGACTTGCCCCCCTTGACAGACGAACAGGGGACGGCGCTTGCCAGTCTTGTGGAAGATTTGGACAAGGATGGTTTCCGGGCAACGCTCTTGCATGGTGTTACTGGTAGCGGTAAGACGAGAGTTTATCAAGAACTTGTGCGGGAGGCGCTCAAGCGCGATAAACGCGTGTTGATTCTAGTGCCGGAAATTGGGCTTACTCCTCAGACGGCGGCTCGGTTCGCGGATTACCTGAAGATTCCCGTGGTCGTGCTGCATTCGGCTTTGTCGGCGCCCAAAAAACGCGAAGGTTATTTGTCTGTACTGGATGGTTCTGCCAAGGTTGTGCTCGGAACGCGCAGTGCGATTCTTTCGCCGTTCGAATTCGATGTCGTTATTCTAGATGAAGAACACGACTCCTCGTTTAAACAACAGGACCCGGCTCCGCGTTACCATACACGCGACCTGGCGTTCCACTTGGCGCAAAAGCACGGGGCGCTTGTCGTGCTTGGCAGTGCGACGCCTTGCCTTGAAACATACCGCAATGCGAAGGCTGGGAACCTCAAGCTCTTGACGCTCAAGAAACGTGCGACATCATCTCCGCTTCCTGAGGTGACGGTTGTCGATATGGGGAAGGTGCGCCAACAGAAAGACGTCCTCATGTCGCCAGCTTTGCGCGATGCTCTTTCGGAATGTATTGCAAGTGGAAACCAGGCGGTTATTCTCATGAACCGCCGCGGGTACTCCAAGATAAGAGTTTGTTCTAAATGCGGCGAGACGCTTTATTGCAAACATTGCCACATTCCGCTGGTGTATCATAAACAGTATCATGCGTTGCTGTGTCATTATTGCGCAACGCTGTATCCTGTTGATACGCCGTGCCCGTCATGCGGTGCGGATACGTATGAGTTTGTCGGTGGCGCCATTGAAAAACTCGAAGAAGAAATTCAAGAGTGGATTGCCGATGCCAAGGTGATTCGCATGGACCGCGATACGACGCAGAACGTGGGGGCTGTCGAAAAAATCTTGACATCGTTCAGGAACCGTGAATACAACGTTTTGCTCGGAACGCAGATGGTCGCGAAAGGGCATGACTTTCCGGGCGTTAAGCTTGTTGGAATTGTCGGGGCCGATTCCGGGCTTGGCGTTCCCGATTTCCGTTCGACTGAAAAATTGTTTCAATTGTTGAGCCAGACGGCAGGCCGTGCGGGGCGCGCTGGGGGAGGCGGTCGCGTGTTCATCCAGACGCTCAATCCGGCAGAACCTGTGATGCAGTACGCTATTCATCATGATTTCGAAGGTTTTGCCAACCTTGAATCTACAAACCGTCAAATGGCTTTTTATCCGCCATTCTGCAAACTTGTCGAAATTAGTTGCGGTTCGCGAGATGAATCGCTTCTTCGCAATACGGTGAAACGCCTTGAAGGCATTCTGCGCAAGGAATCTGCCTTGACAGTCCTTGGACCTGTCGATGCTTTTGTCCCGAAAGTGCAGAATGTTTATTGGGCCAAACTTTACGTCAAAACTCAAAATCTTTCGGCTGTGCGTAAGGTTCTTGCTCCGATTCTCAATGCCGCAAAGCCGTGGGTCGCCGGTGTCGAAATCAAAGTTGAATTTGAATAAAGTTTAGTATCTGATTCGTCATCTAGATTGATGCCTTCGGCATCCTAGAACCAATAGCCCAAAGACGAATTGACGGTAAGATAGACGTCATCGAGATACATATTGCTAAGTAATGAACTTCCTAGGGATAATTTCCAATGGTCGGTTATCCATTTGGAAATCCCGATGTACTGGCTGAGTATAAAGGGTTGATCGACGCGAGTATGGAAACCGTCGTAGATGGTCGTTTCATGTTCATGCGATTCTTCTAAATCGTATGCCTGCAAACTGGCAGGAACATAAATAAATGGAGCATAAGACAAAGCGAAACCGTGCATATAGAATGATACATAGAATCCGCCGCCGAGACGAGATTGCCTTACATTTTTTTCTTTAAAATGTTTTTCTTCGGAGGTGTTTAAGCAACCTTTTTCTTTTGTATGTGAAGTACACTCGTAATAAGCGAAATCGACATCTCCAAAGTTTACAAACTCGATATCTAAATAGGCTCCGACTTCGAAATGCTTCTTGTTTATCCCTCCAGCAATACGTGCGTAGAGCCCCGGATCCAAGCCGATGGAATATCCCCATGTGAAGTCGGTTTCATTTGCTTTGAATAGATGCGTGAATGCGAAAGAAACAGGAAAACGGTTACGCTTGTACCTAAAATCCTTTATCTTTGTTTCGGACATAATCGTGTAATCACCATCGCTTCCAGAAATGAGTGGATCGTAGTCGCTTTCTTTGAGTTTTGCGTTTTCTACGTTCCTCATTTTCATTTCTTTAGACGTCGTATAGTCCAAGGATAAAGAAAAACCTTTGATTGAGGAATTGCGTGCAAGTTCTTTGCCGATGCCGGAGAAATTTTCAGGGACGTTCGCCTCGAATGTTCCTTGAGTCAAATTGCCTTGCCTATAAATGGGATTTGAGCAGCCCGTAAATAGGAATACTGCGGCTGCTCCGGCAAGTAGAAAAAAACGACGCAACATGAACATAAGCAAATTTTCCCTAGATTTAATATATCTATTTTTGCTTGAAATGGGAAAACTTATTTGCCAATTATATGCCATGGCTTTTCTTGCGTTGC
>JAFWRL010000065.1 GCA_017520105.1 Fibrobacter sp. | reverse complement strand
CTTCGCCGGGTTTTCCATGCCGGAACCCACGCAGCACCACATGCCCGCATTGACCTTGGAATATACGCGGTAATGGCGCGGACGTGCTGGCGTAAAATACACATAACCACCGTGTTTCGGATGGATTGTCGAAAGGATATGGTTGAACAGCGCGCGTTCATAGAAGTCGGAGTAATGCGCATCGTGCTTGATGTTGAACAGACGTTCCGTCAACTTGAGCATGTTATAAGTATTGCAGGATTCCGGTCCTTCGCGTTCTTCGACAAACTTTTTATGGTTGTTGAGCGCCGGGAAATGTTCCGAAATGCTGTTACCGCCAATAGCGATACTGCGCTTGTTCACAACCGTCTGCCAGAAGAAATCGGAACCTTTCTTGTACTTTTCATCGCCCGAGAGTTCCGCAATTCGCGCAAAACCGACGACTTTCGGCACCTGTGTATTCGCATGCACGTTCGTCAAGTTGTCATTGCCTTGCGACATCGGATTCAAAAGCCACTGGTGCGACCACTTCTTTGCTGCATTCAAATACTTTTCGTCTTTCGTGAGCTTGTAAGCGTCGGCATAGACTTCGGGCATACCGCCGTGTTCCGTACCGAGCATCTGCTGCATTTTGGAATCATTCAGGCCATTCGTAATGGTAATACCCCAGTCGCAAAGCGCCAAGAACATCGTCTTTGCCTGCTCATAACCCGCATAAATATAGGCGTCACGCAGACCCGCATAAAGTTTGTGGATATTGTACCACGGCACCCAATAGCCGTTTTGCGCACCGGCATCGCCGTTCTTCATCTTGAGCCACATTTGCTTGCCATTCGGCACTCCGCTGATGTAACCCTTGAAGTTATTGTCCTTGGAATTCTGGTCCTGAATCGTCTTGAGTTCCTTCAAGATGTATTCAATGCGTTCCTTGACCTGAACGTCGTCGTTATCGGCATAATGCATCGCCAAGGCGCTCAAATAATGCCCCAAAACATGACCATCGAGGCCCGCCCAGTTCGGGAACTTGCTCGCCTTGGGGCGCATCCCCGCTTCTTCGTAAAACGGCGCGAGCAAGCGGTCGACATCGTACGACATAAGCGTTTCGATGTTCAAATCCTGGCGCTCCTTCAAGACGCCATCCAAAAGCTGCACATCCGACAAAGCGAACATGTCAGGGTAAAGCACATCCTGCGAGAAACCAAAGCCGCAAGCAAGCCCCGTCAAGGCGAGAGCCGCGCGAACACGCTTACCAAACCATCCTAACATCATGATATCCACCTTTTTCTAAAGTGATTCATGAGAACATACAGTTCTCCCACCTTAGAAAATAGATTGGAAAACAGGCGTCAGGAGGGCTGCTAAATCAATTAGTTTTGTTAAATTAACAAAACCCGATATAGCACGCCATATTATTAATCATTTTTATAAGCAATGGGATAGAGATAAGTATTGTCTGACGTGTATTTTAGACCGATGAATTTTGCGCTTGTAAATTCTGCAGGAACATCTATTTCATAATCGGAATAGCACATACAGTGGTGAACAGGGCGACCGACAAGCAATGTATCATTTTTCCCAAGTGAATCGTTATAAACAATAACAGTATCTGGGGGATATTCGTAATATTTTATGAAAACCAGTAAAGTATCTTTTTGTTTTTCAATCGATATTTTTGTTATTTCACCTCGCTCAGGGCAAATTGTCCCCATTTTTTCTTTCAATACCGCGGAACCATCTTTATTCATATATAGATGAATAGAATCATCCTTCGGCACTGTTTTCATTAACGCGCCTTCACTGTTGCACGAGCCTTCATTTACAGCAAAAGAGATTGAATCAATTTTTGCCACAGCAGGGGCTGCATTCGGATCAATCGAAGACCCGCCACCTAAAGAATCATCGGTGCACGCCAACGTAAACAAGACTAAAGAAAATGCAATTAAAAAAAGGATTTTATTACGCATGCGTTTTCTCCTCTATTCTATTTGTTACCGGAAAAAGCTGGAAATTAACTCGACAAACCTGATTTGTCTTTTTATTGGCGCTCACAACAGCAACAATCCTTTTGCAGCTATCCTTAATGATATCGACAATCTTGTCGTAGGCGACTTCGTCAACGCCAACGGTTATCCCGGTAAAAAAGCGTTCATCCGCCGAATACCTATCTACAGCTCGTAACGCCATACCCGCCATTTCTTTATGCATGGCGCGAATTGCAGTCGAAAGAGCCTCCTTGGAACCGATGACCGTCTGATCGGTCTGTGAATATGCGTTATTTCCATCTTTTTTCAAGAAACCCGTATCGACAAGAAAACCCAAAATATCACGCACTTCTTCGGCAGACACATATTCCTTGCATTCTTCGGCAATGTCACGAGGCTCGGCGCCCCGCATAAGCGGAGCCAGCTCCCTGATGACGGGGTATTTCCACGATTCATAATACTGAAGCGCATCCCTGTCAATCACACGCTCCTTGTACGCCAAAGCAATTCGTTGCATTTCAGCAAGAGCTGTCTTTTTCACATCGTCATCTTCGGTATTACCTAAAATGACCAACTGCTTGAAATATTCTTCTTCGTATTCGACGAGCCCCATCGCCTTTGCGACTTGTCCCGATTTTACTTTGCTAAGGTTCCAAGCACCATCACGGACCTGCTTCAAAAAATTAGGCGACGAAAAGCCCGCCTCACGGCAAAAAATACGCCACGAAAACTTTTCGTACCGTTTCCGTTCATCCAGGTAGTCCTGCAAATAGAGGCGATAATCTTTGTATTCAAAAATCGATTTCATACTCCGTACCCTTAAAATAGAGTAAAATCCCCGCGGGAGCATCGAGGATTATACCATAAAACGAGCTAAATAGCGAACAAAATAGTTCTGTAAAGATTAGCAGGCGGCGAATAATTAGAATAATCATTCACAGCAAAAGCAGAGACTCCAACTTTATTTGGTGTAGTCCATGTCGGATTCGCGGCAAATGAGCTGACTATAAAGAAAACGCAAGTAAACAGAATTATTTTGAAATTCATAAAATTCTCCTTCTTTAATCATCTTTTATAATATCATTTACTCTTTTACATAAGCTACGGGATAAAGAAAAGTATTTACATTGACATCTGTATTATCTAAAGTGTATTTCAGACCGACAAATTTTGCACCAGAAAATTCCGCAGGCACTTCTATTTCATAATCGGAATAGCACATACAGTGGTGAACAGGGCGACCGACAAGCAATGTATCATTTTTCCCAAGTGAATCGTTATAAACAATAACAGTGTCTGGGGGATATTCGTAATATTTAATGAAAACCAGTAAAGTATCTTCTTGTTTTTCAATCGATATTTTTGTTATTTCACCTCGCTCAGGGCAAATTGTCCCCATTTTTTCTTTCAATACCGCAGAACCATCTTTATTCATATATAGATGAATAGAATCATCCTTCGGTACAGTTTTCATTAACGCGCCTTCACTGTTGCACGAGCCCTCACTTGCAACATAGGAGATAGATTCAATTTTCGCCACAGTTGAATTATCAGTGCCACTCACCTGCGAGTTAGCAGAATCGGAATCATTGGAGCAGGCGGCAAAAAGGCCAAAACCCACCACAATAGCCACAAACGGAACAATCACTTTTTTCATCATAACAGACCTCCTTATTGTTTCTAGAAATAAAACTAATTGAAAGGAATTCTATTGCAAAGAGCCAAAGGCCTGTATTTTTCCACTTTTTTTCAATTTTTGCGTCAATTCCATTCGCTTTTTTCCAAAAGTGAATAGAATACGACAAAAGGGGCCGCTAAAGCAGTCCCTTTTTAAATAGTGTAGCCACACAAAAAGCGAATTGCAAGCTACTTACTGTTGTAGGTCGCCCGAGAGTCCCGAAGTTCAAGGACTCTGCTTTCGGGAAGGTGCGAGTACTTGACAATTTTTTCAATCGGTTCGTTGTCGGCAAGCATGTCAAGAGCGACCGCAGTACGTTCATCGTTGCGGCCTTCAACGCGGCCTTCAACGCGACCTTCCGCGCGACCTTCAGCAAGGCCCTCAACGCGACCTTCAACGCGGCCTTCTGCAAGGCCCTCGGCTCGGGCGTTCTTCTTTTCGACATAGAGTTCATAATTGTGGTCGCTCATTTTCATAGCCTCACTTACAAGGAAGTCCTCTGTAAAGATACACAATTTGGCCTTTTCCTGCAATAGGGCGTACTGCGAGCCCTTTGGAACATCAACAGGGCTTTCATTGTTCAACCCATCGAACACGCGGAGCCACAACGCAAGCCTGCTAGAATCTTTTTCGTATTTGCGTTTGAGAAATTTGGGTATTTCAACAAGCGTTATCGTTTCCTTGTCGTAGAACAACTCATTATCCTGATTCTTAAGCTGAATGCAGTGTCTGTAATTGCGCGACTCGGGGAATCCGTCAAACATCTGAAGGCTGATGACATTCAAGTTACGAAGCTTGTAGTCATCGCCTTTAATACGACTTGCAATTGTATGCTTTGCAGCATAAAGAACCAAACGACTATTGAAGGAATCATGCTCGACATGCTGAACTTCAAGCACGATACGATCCTGACGCTGATCAAGAGCTACGACATCCGAGGTAATGCTCTTGCCAAAAGCTTCCGGGAGAGCGGGATTCACAAATGTGACTTTTTCGATGCAATCCCCTCCATCGAGTTTAAGCACAGCATTGAGAAAATCAACGGTAATCGACTCGTTTTCAGGATTTCCGAAAAGCAGTTTGAAGATATTGTCGTTATAGATATAGACATAGTTGTAAATTTTTCTGTACTTTGCAATGCACGCGGAAACATCGCCTCCATTCTTGTGCGTCTCGCTGATATCCTTGAGCATTTCAGCATATTGCTTTTTATTCATAAAAGGTCCTTTGCCGCTAAAATACGGCCAAAAATGCGTATGAGGAGGATGCAACCGTGCAAAAGGCAACAGCCCTAAACCCCGCCATACAGCGGTTAAAATTTGAGAGATTTGTTTAAAGCCATCCGCTGCCGCAGACGGGATATGTATCGCAGCGCATTCCGCATGGGTATTCCAAGGCAGGGATGATCAAGCCATCGCTTCCGTCAAAACCGGACCTGCGACTGTGAGAGTGGATGAACCCGCCCGTGGATGCGTACGCCTCTGTCAGCGGGATGATCTAGTCCGCAATTAATATACACTATTCGAAATGCACGGTAAAGGGGTGCGTCTGTCGGCGGAAAAAAGACGTAATTAGTTTTGTTGATTCAACAAAAGACGATATTATTTTATGGTAATGACGCGGATGTCCTGATCAATCTTTAAAATATACCGGCCAGCACGAGCCATACGATACTGACGGTTCGTGCCCCAGGAACTCTGATAAAGTATTTTGCCCCGGGAATCGAAAACCGACACCACATCATTAAAATCAGGAGTCGTAACTTGAAGGTCCCGCCCAACAAGCTGGACATAATGCCGTCCTGTTTTTTTGACGCCGGACAGAACAGTTGTACCTTTACCCGTTGAATCAAGAGGCACGGCATTACTCAACAAATCTTCTGAACACATATATTGCGCGAGCGAAGCAATAACGGGCAAGCCTTTTTCGGCACACCTGGACCAGATTTTGTCCGAAGCATCTTTTTGATTCAGCAAATCCACAAAGCTGGAGTTTCCGGCATCGGCCTTCGTAATATCCTTGGTTTCGCTTATTGTTGCAAGCGAATCAATAGATGCCACGGTCTTCATTTTATCGCCATCAACCGCATATATTCCACTTAAAGACGACGTATCTTTAGCCATTCCCACCAAGGATCCGGCCATATTATTAGACTGCACGGTAGCCATCGAATAACCGTTTGTAATGCCGGAATTATTCAACATGCCAACAATCCCGCCGGCAGTGGCATTATTTTCAACATTAGGGCACGTAGCCTCTACAGTGCCGTAATTCACGACATTTTCGACAAGCCCATCTAAAGAAACTCCAACAATTCCACCGGCTTCCGGGTAGTTGATGATTAGAGTTCCGGTATCGTAATCCTTACTTAATTCCGAGCTTGCCTGGGCTTTCATCGAGCCATAATTGGCACATTTTGAAACAGAGCCCTGGTAATTAAACCCTACAATTCCGCCAACGCGAGCTTCGGCATTCCGAGTTGACATTTCTGTTTTCATATCCACATGGATGTTACCGACATTAACACATTCTAGGACAGTTCCGCCAACATTATACCCGACAATACCGCCAATTGTTCCAATAACTCCAATTGATTTTACGCCGCTACCAGACATAGCAGCATAATTGATGCAATTCGAAACGGTCCCGCCATTTTTTCCAACGATACCACCGACATAATAGCCCGTGTATTCGCCTGTATGCGTTATAACTACTTTATTCGTTGAATTAGAAACAGTTCCCCGCGCATTCTGCCCCACAAGACCGCCAGCAAAACTCGTACGTTTTGCATTCATGCGGCCCGAAACAAAGCTGCTATCTACTGTTCCATTTAGCAAATACGCGACAATACCTCCCCCACAAGGATAAACTTCATTGGAATAACCGCTATTCATATCGACATTCTTGAGGTCTAGATTCTTTATAACACCCTGACCGCCTACAATTCCAAAAAGTCCAAACATGCCGTGATTCGAAACGGAGCCCTCGCTTTTAAGACCATATATGGTATGGCGATTACCATCAAACACGCCCTTAAACACGATGCTGTCTGAGGCTCCAATTGCAGTCCAAACAGCAGAGCCAACGCTTGCAGAATCCTTGCCCATGATGATATCATTTTCGAGGATAGCATTTATGGAGTCATTGCCAGCCTCAATTTGAGCCTTGAACCAGGCCAACTCTTCGGGACTTGTAATAGACCAAAAAGTTTTTCCATCAACTTGGCGCGAAGAAGACGGTTGAGAAGCGTCACCAGACCATTCTGCAAAACAAAATGTCGAAAGGACAAACAGGATACCAATAATTTTTTTCACTTTATTCACTCCAACGGCTCTCTACACATATTTTTTTTACAAAATATAAAATTTTATAAATAAATCCCCGCCGAAGCGGAGATTTTTTCAATGGTCATGTAGCACGTAAAGCGAGACAGCCTCAAAAAGCGTAACTGCCGCGAGAACTAGCGAATTTGCACTTGCAGAACTTTGGCTCCGCACTTGGCAATGTAATTGCCCTGACGGAGGCCGTTCAGTTGCATTTCGGTTTGCCCGGCGAGCACGTTATTCGTAGAGCGCACGAGGTTTCCGTTCATGTCAAACAGCATAATTTTGCCTGAGCCGTAAAGCGTGTTGCCGTCGCGATGGAATTTTACGACATCACCCGCGAGGACGGTCGGTAGCGCGATCGTCCCCGAGCTAGACGATTTCGACTGCACGGCGGAACTGCTGGACGCCGCGACAACGCCATTGCTGGAGCTAGAGGCGGCAGCACTACTAGACTGCGTTTCCGTTCCACCGCCCGTGATAAAGTCTTCCACGTGGGTGACGCCGTTGTTCACGTAATTGCCGAGGCCATAAACACCGCGCATGGCGTTGATAACGTCCGTTTCGAGAACCTTGCCCACTGGCGCACTTTGACGGCAGATGTAGGCCATGTTGTCATAGTTACTGTTGCTTTCGTTGCCCATGTCCCAAAGAATCGGGGTGAGTCCGTACTGTTTGGCGGCAGAGACCACGTCTTTATGCCATTGCACGCGGCCTTGCTTGTGGAGGTTCAGGTCGGAGCCGTTCAATTCCGGAGAGCGAACGTTCGCACCAAATTCGCCAACAATCACCGGATAGCCCTTATCGACGTAATTTGTCTTCATCTTGGCAAACTGTTCCTGCGGATGCACGATGCTCCCGAGCTTGGAATCTACAGAGCCCGCCCAAGCGTTGTAACCCGCATTGCGCTTGGGTTCGCTCGCCTTGGTGTAGTCGCCGTAATAGTACTGCGGCTGAATAGGTTCGCTTGCGCCCCAGTCCTGCTGGCTCGTCATGAGCGTGTACTGATACGGGTCGTAGTAATGCACTTCGAACATCAGGCGACCTTCGACCTTGTCTTTCGGGAAGGTGCTTACCGGAGCGTTTGCGACGGACTTGTCAATGTCTGTGTTGAGGCCCTGGATAATCAACGTGCGAGTTGCGTTGTTGCCGCCCGTAGCGCGCACAGCATCAATAAAAGTCTGGTAGTAGTGCATGAGCGTCTGCACATGCTGCGATGTCCACGTATTCACATTCGGGCCAGGTTCGTTTGCGCCGGCGAAGAGCAAGCGTTCATTGTAGTTCTTAAACTTGTTCGCAATCTGCGTCCAGTAAGTCTTCATCTTGTTGTCGATGTTGCTATTGACGCTCGTGCCGATATTGCTCTGGAACCAACCGCCTTCACCTTCGTGGTGGATATTCAAAATCGTATAGAGACCAGCGCGCATGGCGTAATCGACGACCGTCTTCACGGAATCGAGCCATGTTTCAGTGACCTTGCCACCGCTCGTGTGACTGTCCCAAGCGCAAGGGATACGCACCGTATTGAAACCAGCCGCCTTCACGGAATCCAGCAAAGCCTGAGTCGGGAAAGGGTTGCCCCATAAAGTCGGGTTGTTCGGCACTTCCATCGAGTTGCCGATATTGAAGCCCAAGCCCATCTTGGCTTGAACGTCTTTTGCGGTCGGAAGCGTCGCTGCAGAAACAGCGCCTGCAAGCATCGCTACGCCACAAGTGATTTTGAAAATTTTAAACCAAACCATAACATCTCCTTAAATATCCCCACTATGAATATAATCAAAAGATTCGCAAAAAGACGATGTCACAAAAAAGGATGAATTGACAAAAAGGAACGGCTCAATTGCCGTTCCTTTTTAAAGGTGATTCCGGCTCGGGGGCCGGAATGACAGCTTAAGAATTACTTCTTGAGGAATTCATTAATTCCCGCAGCGGCGCGACGCCCTTCGCCCATGGCGAGAATCACGGTTGCAGCGCCGAGCACGATGTCACCACCTGCATAGACCTTTTCCATGAAAGTCTTGTTGGCGGTTGCATCTTCGAGAAGGATGTGACCCTTCTTATCGACGGAGAGTTCCGGCGTGGTGTTGCTGATAAGCGGGTTGGAACCGTTACCGATAGCAACGAGCACGGTGTCGCATTCGATTTCGAAGCTTGCGCCTTCGACCTTGACCGGACGCGGACGGCCCTTTTCATCGGGTTCGCCGAGTTCGTACTTGTCGACGAGCATGCCACGGACGTGACCGGCTTCGTCGCCAAGAATCTTGGCCGGGTTCTGCAAGATGCAGAATTCGACACCTTCTTCCTGAGCGTGGAGAACTTCTTCCTTACGGGCCGGAAGTTCGTTCATGCTACGACGGTAGATGATGCGGACCTTTTCTGCACCGAGGCGGAGAGCCATACGGGCAGCGTCCATAGCGACGTTACCACCACCGAGGACGACAACGTTCTTGCCAGGCCACATCGGCGTATCGGCATGTTCCTTGTCGTAGGCGCGCATGAGGTTTGCACGGGTGAGGTATTCGTTAGCGGCGAACACACCGACGAGGTTTTCGCCTTCGATGTTCATGAACAACGGAAGACCGGCACCGGTACCGACGAACACAGCGTCAAAGCCATCCTTTTCGATGAGGTCCTTGAGCTTGCGGGTACGGCCAATCACAAAGTTCGTTTCGAACTTCACGCCCATAGCGGCGAGAGATTCAATTTCGTTATCGACAATCTTCTTCGGAAGACGGAATTCAGGAATACCATAGCGGACCACGCCACCGAGCTTGTGGAAAGCTTCGAAGATGGTCACGTCGTGGCCTTCGCGGCG
>JAFWRL010000064.1 GCA_017520105.1 Fibrobacter sp. | reverse complement strand
TATTTCTGTATTGAAGGATTCTTCTGTTTTTGAAAACTTGTTGAAGCGAGTTCCTGATTATCGGCAAAAAAAGGCGATGTCGTTCAAGTTCCCTAAGGGGAAAATGCAGTCGCGTGGTGTTGGGCTTTTGCTGCATTTGGCTTGCGTGGAGGCTGGATTTGAAGGGGCGGATGAGCATGTGGCATACGGCGAAAATGGAAAACCGTATTTGGTGGATTTTCCCGATGTGCATTTTAATTTGTCCCATTCGGGCGAGCGTGTGATGTGCGTGTTTTCTCCATTTGACGTGGGATGCGATGTCGAGATTATCAAGGGCGACCGCGGACGGCTTGCGGAGCGTTTTTTCAAGCCTGAAGAATCCGCATGGATTAAGCATTTTGATTCTCTCGAAGAACAGTCCGAGGCGTTTTACAGGCTGTGGACGCTCAAGGAATGTTATATGAAAGTGACTGGGCGCGGCATGTCGCTTATGCCGGACAAATTCTCGTTGAACGTTGGCGAAAATGAAAATATTTTGCTTGATCACGATGGAGAACGCCCGGAATATGCTTTCCGTGAAATTGACTTGCACGACGGTTACCGCTATGCCTATTGCATCAAGAACGATGGCAAAAACGCACCTCAAGAAGCAAGGTGTGTTGATTTAAAGACTTTGTTGTAAACATCACTGGCTGACGCGTATGTAATCCACGAGCATTTCGTTCGGGAACTGGGTGTCGTCAACTTCAAAGCCGGGCCAGTTGCCTGCGACGGCGACGTTCAGCAAGAAGAAAAACGGCTTGTGGAATTCTTCGGTGTCACCCTGGTTGCCTTCGATTAGAATCTCGTGGTACATGAAATCATCGACGAACATGCGGATGTACTTTTCGTCCCACGTGAATTTGTACGTGTGAAACTGCGTGATGTCCATTTCGTGCTTTTGGTCGCGGTAATTGCCGGTGTTGTTTCCGTATGTCGCGTATTCGGAACCGTTCGCCCAGTGGTTCGTGCCATAGACTATGTTTTCGCTGTTGACGGCTTCGATGATGTCGATTTCGCCGCAGCCGGGCCATCCGACTTTGTCGAAGTTCTCGCCGAGCATCCAGAACGCAGGCCAGATTCCCTTGCCGACGGGGAGCGCGATTCGGGCTTCTACAGTGCCGTACTTGAACGCAAACTTGCCTTTGGTGAGCATGCGTGCGGAAGTGTATTTTTGCCCTTCGTAGTCTTCTTTTTGCGCACGAATATGCAAAACGCCGTCTTTGATGTAGGCGTTCTCTTTGCGGCTGGTGTAGTATTCCCATTCGTTGTTGCCCCAGCCGCTTGCGCCCGTGCCGATTTCAAAACCCCATTTGCTGGTGTCGATGGTTTCGCCGTCGAATTCGTCGTTCCAGAGGTACTCCTTGGCAGGCTCAGTGACCTTGGTGCTGGAAGATTCCGGGTCAGGCCCGGAATGACGTGAGGAACTGCTCGATGAATTCTTGGAGTCACTGGATTCGGTTGATGAGTTGGCTGAATCATCGCGGCTATCGCTGCTCAGAATGACGGATGAAGAGGACGATGTAAATGATGAACTCGTCATGGCGGGCGTCGACCCGCCATCTACGCTGCTGGAAGATTCCGGATCAGGTCCGGAATGACGTGAGGAATTGCTACTGGATGGATCCCCTCCGCTTCGCTCCGAGGATGACAAAATCGTAGAAAGTATCGAGGACGACGACGTGGGGGCTTTCATGGACGATGATTCTACGGTACTCACAGGGGCGAATGCGTTAGACGAATCGTCGGAGCATGCGGAAAAAAACGCACTTGCTGCCGTGACGATTATAAAGGATGCTGCGAATTTCTTGAACATTCTCTAAATATAGCCTATAATTTCGCTTTAAGGTACTAAATACTCCAACTTGGAATAATGCGCATGGTGTAGCCTCCTCGCAAAAGCTGTTTAATGTTGTAAATTATCTCAAAAAGGGATGTTTGTATGAAACAGATTTTCAAATTCGGCTTAATCGCCGCTTGTGCCCTGACTGCAAATACTTTTGCTCAGGATTTTTGTCAAACTGCCGCCCATAGCGGAACAAGCAAGCAAGTTACTACGAATACCGTGGGTTCGTTCGACAACGGTATTGGTTACGAGCTTTGGAACGAGGGCGGCAATGGCGGTTCCGCGACATTCTATGACGACGGTTCATTTAACTGCAAGATGACCGGCGCCAAGGACTATCTGTGTCGCGCAGGCCTTTCTTTCAATAGCGATAAGACTCATGGTGAAATTGGACACATGAAGGCGGATTTCAAGTTGGTCAAGAGAAATCTTTCCGGAATCCAGTATTCCTACATCGGCATTTACGGCTGGACTCGTGAACCGCTGGTGGAATGGTACATCGTGGACAACACCGGTAGTGACTATATGCCCGGTGACTGGGTTGCCCAGGGAAATTCCAAAAAGAAGCACGGCGTGTTTAAAATTGATGGAGCCGATTATACGGTTTACGAGGGAGACCGAACATCCTATTCCATCGATGGCGACGGCAAATATTTCAAGCAATATTTCAGCGTCCGTACGAGCAAGCGCGATTGCGGTACCATCGACATTACTGCACACTTCAAAAAGTGGGAAGAACTTGGCATGAAAATGGGCAAGATGCACGAGGCCAAGATTCTTGGCGAGGCTGGCAACTCTAATGGCGCACAGGCTAGGGGCGAATACGATTTCCCCTATGCCAAGGTCTATATCGAAGGGACATCCAGTTCTTCTGTTGCTGCGTCCAGTTCCTCTGAGGCTCAGTCCAGCTCTTCCGTTGCGCCGTCTAGTTCTTCCGTTGCTCCTGAATCTAGCAGTTCGGCGACCTCGGCTATCCAAGGAATTCGCGCTATGGCAAACGGCAACAATACATCGCTTGTATTTGATGCTCAGGGCAGGTTCCTCAGTTCTTTTGAAACGGAAAATGAAGGGGCCCTGACCGCGGCAATCAAGGCTCGGTTCCGTTCTGGCGTTTACCTGGTGAAGCAGGGCGGGACTATCCGCAGCATCTCCGTGAAGTAATAAGAAAATTAATCCTGCGGGGCTTCGGGCGGAACTCTCGCGATGACGCCAACGGTTGCTCGCGTTGCCTTGACCAAGTCAGCCGGCGCCACTTTCAACTGCAAGCCGCGTTCGCCTGCACTCACGTAAATGTACGGAAACTGCATCGCCGTTTCGTGAATGAAAATCGGGAAGTTCTTCTTGAGCCCGAGCGGGCTGCATCCGCCACGGATGTAACCCGTGAGCGGGGTGAGGTCCTTGAGCGGGACAGTGTCGATTTTCTTGTTGCCGCTTACCTTGGCGGCACCTTTCAAATCGACTTCGAGGTTCCCTGGCACTACGCAAATGAGATAGCCGATTTTGTCGCCGTGTACAAGAATCGTCTTGAAAACTTGATTGATGTCTTCTCCCAAGCTGTCTGCGACATGCTGTGCGCCGAGGTCGTTTTCGTCAACCTTGTACGGGATTAGTTCGTATGAAATTTTCTGTCTGTCTAAAATGCGCGCGGCGTTCGTTTTCTTGATATCCATAAAACCTCTTTATAGCGGGACTTCGTCCTTGATTATTCCAATTTCAAATATAAAACTTTGAGGGTGGTGCTTGCAATTGCTTGTGGTGAATGCTAAATTAAATGGACGTGATAATATGGTGCTTTTGAATAGTGAGGAGTTGATTTTTATGAAAAAATTATATAAGGCTGTCTTGTTTGGGAACGGCACCATGGGTGAACGCCATCGGATTTTTTTTGAAAATTCGAGTGTGCGTTTCTTGAAAATTTTCGATTTGAATGATTTGGAAAGCGACGGGAATATCCGCAGTTCTTTAGTGGATGAATTCTTGTCTTGTGAAAAAATTGACTTCGCTGTGATTACGTCTCCGGCGTTGACGCATTACCAGTATGCCAAGCTTTGTCTTGAACGGAAAATTTCCGTATTCGTGGAAAAACCGCTCGCGATAACGGGCGAGCAGGCGCAAGAATTGGTCGATATTGCATCTCGCAATGTTGTTGTTCTTTTTGTGGCGCAGTCCGAGTGCTTTAATCCGGTGTTTCTGAATTTCCGCAAGCATTTCATGATGGAAATTGGGACCGGGCGCGCAGATGCGGCAACTTCTCCGTTCCGTCTGGAATTTCGTCGCGAACACCGCTTTTCTGAACGCTGCCGCGATGTCAACGTTGCGTTGGATTTGATGGTCCACGACTTGAGCCTTAGCCTTTCGATGTTCCGCTATGAGGATTTGAAAGTTTCGAAGTTCTCGTTATCTAAAAATGGTGACCGGGCGCAAATGCAGATAAATGTTGTGAAAGGAAATTTTGCCGGGGCGGAACTCGATTTTATCGTGGACAGGAATAGCGGTATCGATGTGCGGACGGTCTCTGTTGAATTTGCCCGCGTTGCAGGTCGTTCTGCTTCCGGCTATTCCGTGAGCCTTGCGCATTACGATGACAACGGAGACGTCATCCACGTCTCTGATTCTCTTGAGAATGAACACAAGTTTTTCTTGAAGCTGATGGCTGGCGCCTGTGGTGAATGGGGCCGCCGTGCCGCGCAATGTGCCGCGGACGCCGTGAAGCTGGCGACTGTCAAGACTGTATAAAAAATCTGCGACGGCGGCCGCAGATTTAACTGGATTCTTCGTAAGCCCCTTTCGGGGCTACTCAGAATGACGGATTACTTCTTTTTGCGGAATAGACCCAAGAAGCCGTCTATAATCGATTGGAAAACGGATTTCTTGCCTGTAGTGCTGCTGGCCTGGCTTGTTGTTGATGCGGGTTTGGGGGCGGGCTTGGGCTCGGCTTTTTGAACGGGCTTGGCTTCCGGCTGCGCTTCTGGCTGTACCGGCTGAGGCTCCGGTTGTTCTTGAGGTGGAATTTCAATCTTTGTTTCGGGCTTGGGTTCTGCCTTGACGGAGGCCGTCTTGGTGGCATCGGATTTGCTCTCAACTTTGTCTGGCAGTTCGTTGTTGCATGCCGCAATGATGCCTTTCAGTGCTGGGCCGAACGGCCAGTCGAATTTGTCCTTTCTCACATTGGTGTGGTAGAAAACGCCCTTGAACGCGACTGCTTTTTCGCCACTTGCAAACGGTTCGTCGTTTTCCATGAAGTTCATCGGGATGTTGTGCTTTCTGCCGAGGTACTTGACGAGCGCGGCAACTGCTTCGGTCTGGATGTCCGTCATCGAGGCGTAGTAGTCGTGTCCCTTGTAGGGATGCTTGTAATAGTATTCAGTTTCGGACAGCTTGCAATAGACTTTGTTGTATGCGTCCATCAGATTTTCGCCAGATAGCGTCAACGGACCGTAGTTGCTGATTTCGATGCCGATGGATTGCTTCGACATGACCTCGTTTTTGCCAACGGCATTGCCGCCAAGGTGGTAGCTCCAGTATGTGTCGGGGAAGAGCTCATAGATTCTGCCGGAACGATCGACTACGTAAGAAACGGAAACGTGGTTGCCCTTGGCCGAAAGCGAACTGATGTCGGATTTGATATGTCCGACCGTAAAGTGCAGGCAGATGCTTTTCTTTGTTGTCTTGGTCTGGTAATAGTAAGTGTCGTAGTCCGGACGGATGGAATAGATTTTTATGTTGTTTCCGATATCAAGTGTTTCTTTTAGTGAATACTTGACTCCGTTTGCGGTCAGTTTTGATATAAATTCGTCTTCTGTTTTTTTGATTTCGGTGGGTACCATAGTTTCTCCTACTTTTTTGTTATAAAATATATACTTTTTTTAGAATAAAATTTTTTAGAACAAAAAAAAATCCGCGACTTTCATCGCGGAAATTTTTAGGTTGTAAGTGTTTGGTTACAACTTAATGCTGCACGGCTTGGCATTCCAGATTTCTTCGGCGTACTGCTTGATGGTACGGTCGGAGCTGAACTTGCCCATGCGAGCGACGTTGAGGATTGCCATTTCTGCCCAGTGCTTCTTGTCCTGGTAAGCATCGGCAACCTTCTTCTGCATATCCACATAGCTGCGGAAGTCTGCGCAGAGCATGTACGGGTCATGCGACAAGAGCTTTTCTGCAATGTGCTTGAAGGTTTCCGGATGATCCGGGCTGAAGAAGCCAGAAGCGATGAGGTCAATCACGCGGCGGAGATCGTCGTCATGCTCGTAGAAGTCGCGCGGACGGTAACCCTTAGCGAGAAGGTCCGTCACTTCTTCAACGGTGAGACCGAAGATGAAGATGTTGTCGTCACCGACTTCTTCCTTCATTTCCACGTTAGCGCCGTCGAGCGTACCAATCGTGAGAGCGCCGTTCAAAGCAAACTTCATGTTACCCGTACCCGAAGCTTCGGTACCGGCGGTAGAAATCTGTTCGGAAAGGTCTGCAGCCGGAATGATCTTTTCGGCGAAGGACACGCGGTAGTTTTCGAGGAACACCATCTTGAGCTTGCCCTTGCAATCCGGATCAGCGTCGATGATGGATGCGACTGCGTTTGCAAGACGGATAATCTGCTTAGCCATCCAGTAACCCGGAGCGGACTTACCACCAATCATGATGGTGCGCGGCATGATTTCCTTGCCGTCCTTGACCTGGATGTATAGGTGGATGGCGTGGAGAATGTTCAAGAGCTGGCGCTTGTATTCGTGAATACGCTTGACCTGCACGTCGAAGAACGTGTTCACGTCGACATCGACACCCTGCGTTGCCTTGAGGTACTTGGCGAGGCGTTCCTTGTTCTGCTTCTTGACCGCCATGAATTCCTTCTGGAATGCGGCGTCCTTGGCGAACTTTTCGAGCTTCTTCAGGTCGTCCAAATCCTTGACCCAGGATTCGCCGATCTTGGAAGTGATGAGTTCGGACATGGCCGGGTTAGCCTTGCGGACCCAGCGACGCGGCGTCACGCCGTTCGTCTTGTTGTTGAACTTTTCAGGCCACAGTTCGTAGAAGTCCTTGAAGAGCGTGGTCTTGAGGAGGTCGGAGTGGAGAGCTGCCACGCCGTTCACGGCAAACGAACCCACGATGGAGAGGTAAGCCATGCGGACCATCTTGCAGCCGCCTTCTTCGATAAGGCTCATGCGGGCGAGACGGTTGTTGTCGCCAGGCCACTTCATGGAGACCATGCGGAGGAAACGAGCGTTGATTTCGTAAATAATCTGGAGGTGACGCGGCAAGAGTTTTTCGAACAAGCTGACCGGCCACTTTTCAAGAGCTTCCGGCATGAGCGTGTGGTTCGTGTAGGCGAACGTGTGCGTCACGATGTCCCATGCTTCGTCCCATTCGAGGTTTTCGATGTCGAGGAGGATGCGCATCATTTCGGCGATAGAAATTGCCGGGTGCGTATCGTTCAATTGGATGGCGACCTTTTCCGGGAAGAGCTTCCAGTCGTTGTTGTGGAGCTTCTTGAAGCGCTTGATGATATCCTGCAACGAAGCGGAGCAGAGGAAGTATTGCTGTTTGAGGCGCAGTTCCTTACCGTTCATGGAGGAGTCGTTCGGGTACAGAACCTTCGAAATCGTTTCAGAAAGTTCCATGTCCTGCACGGCAGCGATGTAGTCGCCATTGTTGAAATAGCTGAGGCCGAAATCGTCGGCGGACTTGGCGCTCCAGAGGCGGAGGTTGTTCACCGTATTGTTCTTGTAACCCGGAATCGGCGTGTCGTAGGGGAGGGCGAGCACGTAGTCCTTCGTTTCCCAGCGGTTGCGGAGGCGGCCGTTTTCGTCCATCCAGCTTACCACGTAACCGTAGAACGGAACCTTGATGGCGTTTGCCGGGCGGGCGATTTCCCACGGGTTCGGGAGGCGCAGCCAGTTGTCCGGCTGTTCTTCCTGTTCGCCGTTCACGATCTTCTGGCTGAACATACCGTATTCGTAACGGATACCCATACCCGTTGCCGGGAGTTCGAGCGTTGCCATGGAGTCGAGGAAGCAAGCAGCCAAGCGGCCCAAGCCTCCGTTGCCGAGACCCGCATCCACTTCCTGTTCGCGGAGCTCTTCGAGCGTCATGCCGATTTCGTCAAGAGCTTCTGTGACGGCGCTTTCGACGTCGAGGTTCAGCACGGAGTTGCCGAGCGTACGGCCAATCAAGAATTCCAAGGACAAGTAATAGACGCGCTTGACGTCCTTTTCGTAGTAAGTGTTCTGCGTCTTGATCCATCGATCGACAAGACGGTCACGCACGGCGTAAGCCACGGCGAGGAACTTTTCGTGGTCCGTCACCGTGTAGTTGCTGCGGGCGAGCGTGTGGTGGATGTGGTCGGTAAACGCCTTGCGGAAAGCTTCCGCATCGGTGCCGAGCACGGTAATGTCACTTGCATTCTTGGTAGTTTTAGCCATAAAAATACCCTTCTGATGTTAAAATTTCTCCAATAAAAGTTTAGAAAATTTTACG
>JAFWRL010000063.1 GCA_017520105.1 Fibrobacter sp. | reverse complement strand
TATCTGTTCAAGTCTGTCGTTCAGGTCGAAAAAGCTGAGCTGGTCCATATAAAAAGCCTCGTTTTGTTACGAGGCTAAATATAGTAAATGTTAGTTTGTTTGTAAATGGCAGCTTTGGGGTAATTTTTAGAGGTGCCCTTTTGTCGGCTTTCACGACGCATTCCTTAAAGCTATTGATATCGCCGTTCCAACGAGCATAGCCCATGCTGGCCTCGATTGTGTAAGAAAGCGAGCCGCCCTTATCTGCAATAACTTCTTGCAAACAATCATGAATACGTTCAACCAGTTTTTCCGGAAAATCCGTCCGTGCAATCAACAAGAACTCGTCACCGCCATAACGGCAAAGGAATATCGAAAAACTCACGCGTTCACAAGCCTTCTTTAACGCCTGCGAAACAAGGACAAGCGCCCTATCCCCTTCGATATGGCCATAAGTATCATTAATCTGTTTAAAGTGATCAATATCGACCATCAATATAAACGAATTTTTCAAGTCTCGCACCTGATGCAAATAATGGTGCAGCCTATTACGATTATTGAGCATCGTCAAGGAATCTGTCGAAATCAACTGGTTCTGCAAATGCAAATAGACAAACAAAATAATGAACGTACACCAGAAACAGAATATCGGTGTCGTGAGGGCAAAGAAAACTTGCGCTCCGCCCGCAATAATACAGCCCGGCGTGTAACTGGCCACAATCATAAACGTTTTCAGGTTCGGGCTATTCTGCAACGAGCACCCGCGAACAAGGCCGCGAACCGTCGCCGACACAAAATAGACCACAGGGATAAGCGCCAGGATAACATAATAGAAAAAGCGCGGTTCCAAATTTTCTTCGAGCCAAAAATCCGGGGCAAAAACAAAAGACACAAGCAGAGCAAAGGACTCCAGCACAATCGGAATCCGCAATTTCACCTCGAATTGATGGATCTGCAAACGAGTCATCTCCGGGCGTGTACTGATTTCGGCAAACAAGAAACAACTATAAGCGACAATGGCCAAAATTACAGCGTTAAGGAAATTCACCGCAAGAACGCTAAACGTATTTTTCGGGAAAACGCTATCGTTTACAAGCGCCCAAACAGAATCATTCAAAAAATAAATGATGTGCCACAGCACCAATTTCTGGAAAAGGGAGTGTTGCATCTGCGGTGTCGGCAATTTTTTGATGCTATAAAGCAACAGCATCAAAATGCAGGCGCACCCCACATTGACTTCCGCATAAAAACCAAAAACACTCATAGTAACAAAAATATATTAATTCCGTAAAAACGGAAAAAATTGCTCGTATAATTCCTAAAACAATAGAAGTGGGCTCAACCGGTCACGATTCGTTTCATATAGAACAGAAAGTATTTCAATATAATTCAAAAATCAAATTTTCATTCGTTTTTACAATATTTTGTTGCATCAAAAATTGATTTTTCGTATTTAAAAATTTATATTAACTATTAAATGAAACCGATTATTGAATATTCCGACTTCCGCAAGTACATGCGGGATTTCTACGAAGAACGCAAACTTCGCCATGTTTTTTCGTGGCGTGAGTTTTCCAAAAATGCCGGATTCACATCATCTTCGTATATGAAGGTCGTCTGCGACGGTAAAAGCAACCTCAGCCGCATCGGCGTTGAACGCACCGGGCAGGCGATGGGGCTAGTCGGTTTCGAAATGGATTACTTCAGGGCCATGGTCAAGTTCGGGCAAGAAACCGAAGACGAGAAAAAGAAAGCCGCCTACGCCGAAATGCTCGCCATCGCCAAGGAACACAAGGTCAGAGTCATCGAGGGCGACCTGTTCGATTTTTATGAGTCCTGGAAAAATCCCGTCTTGAGGGAACTCGCCCCGCTAATGCCCGGAGCCACCCCCGGAGAACTCGCCAAGAAATGCTATCCGGAAATTTCCGCTTACGACGTCAAGCAATCGCTCGATTTTTTGACGAAAGCGGGTTTCTTGAAAAAGACCGGCGAAAACACTTACGTTCAAAGCGAAACATCCATCAAGGGTTCCCCAGAAGCAACTCGCCTCGCCATCCGTGAAATGCACCGCGAAATGGCAAAAATCGCAACCTGTTCGCTAGACCTCGCCCGTGCAGAGCGCAACTTCAGCGGCATCACCATGGGTATTTCCAAGGATTCCTACGAACAAATCGTCAAGGAACTTGACGAATGCCGAAGAAAAATCGTAAGCATCGCAGCCGGCGATAAAAACATCAACCAAGTTTATAGATTAAATTTACAGTTGTTCCCGCTTACTCGAAACGCCAAGGAGGATAATAATGATTAAGTTGTTTACAAAAAACTTTAGTTACAGTTTCTCCGCCATGGTGGCTTTTTGCGTAATCGCCTGCACATCTGACAACCCTAATTTTGTAGGAACAGCCGAAGAACCCAACCAGTTCGCCTATGGTAATGGCGAATCCTCCTCTACCAACATAGAATCATCAACATCAATCGCGGACTCGTCTGAAGAACAAAACCAGCATCTGCCGAATTCGTCTTCAAGCAAGAGGTCTCAGCATATGTCTTCAAGCAGGAGTCCACAACCCAAATCCGCAAGCACCGTTCCAGCCAGTTCAAATGCAAGCATTCCCTCCCCTCACGAAGGGAACTTTGGACATGTAGGCACCGATCCATTCCGTGAACAAACTCTTGACTATTACCTCCAGAAATACAAGGTTCCCGGCGAGACCTTCGACGAAAACGTTCTCGCCTACAACAAGACTTTTGAAGGTTGTGACGTAACAAATGAAACTTGTTTCGAAAGCCCAGGCATTGCCGAGTTCAGGAAAATCGGATTGCATAAAGCAGCTACTCAAAAAGAGTTCAACGAATTAAGTTTCATTTTCCCGACTGCAGCAAAATTCATGGGTGGTAGTTTATATAAAATTGACGGTTGCCCGCTCTACGTGCTGAATATCAACGAGACCTCGCCTGCCGTACACATTCTCACAAAAATTACGAAGGATACCCTCACAGTCGCAACGTTCTACGACAACTGCGATTACGAGCGCCGTCCGTTTGACATGTACGTCGGATTCCTATTCTCGTACTGCGAAGAACTTTCCGAAAAACCAGAAATCGTCATAACAAGTACACTCAACGAAGCCATGACGCCATGCGGCTCCGTGGAATACAAAGAGTACATCAGCCAAAAAATACTGCCGGTAACAGCAACGTTATCACCAATACAAGATTAGAGAGAAAAGAAAAATCAAAGTACGTCCAAGTCGCACCAAGTAGGCGCCCGGCGTTTTGAACTTTGCTCGAAGCGCAGATTCGAGAGCGTTACGCGCGGCACCGGGTCCACGTAAAAGTTCAACCTGCAAAGTTCCCAAGCAGCGCCCCTGCAAATCAAATACCGTCGCCATCGTAGTCACCCACGAGCATCTGCGTGTAGTGCGCCCCCGCACGGATGTTTACGCCCAGATCGATGCGCCAAAGTTTTTTGCCGCTCATCTTGTAACAGTCAATGATGACGTTGCCCGTCTTTTCCTTCTGGGAATTGTCCTTGGAATTGCTCGGATCCCACTTGAGAACCAACTCGAACTCGCCATCACCATCCACATCGCCCACGGCAATATCGTTGGGACTGTAGGTGTAGTCGCTACCGCCTGCAGGCCTGTCCAGGTTCACTGTCAAGAACTGCTCGCCCCACACGGGTACTGCATCGTCAGCTGCAAGTTCCTTGCCGTTTATGACAGCCTTTACGGAATACCTGCTCGAGGTTGTCCCTTTCGCGTCGGTATAGTTGCTCGCCTGTGTCCCGCTGAGGCTCGCGATTTTCTCGCCATCGCGGTACAGGTTAAAGCCCGTCTCGGAGCCCTCGGTCCCGAGGACGCGCCAGCTGAGGAACACGCCACCGCCGGTCTTAACCGCCACAAGCCCGCGGTTCAGCCATTCCATCTGGCGAGCCGCCTGCGACATGCCCACTCCAAGCGCGAACGAAAGCCCAAACATCCACAACTTTTTCATCATCCAATCTTTTTTTTGAATTACAGGCCCCCGCACCACCGGGAACCTGCACCTATAATATATCTCCAGTACCTTCACCACCACACTTCCGGTTGTCCATAGACAACGGAGACAAGTTTCTTCGTGGGCACCTGCGGTGGCATGAGACAAGGGAGGGATCCACCCTCCCTAAGACCCTCCCTACACTTGAAACAAGTTTCTTCGGTTACTTTGCGAATGTCGGTTGCACTGCCTTGCGGTTACCTGCACGCAGAGCGTTTACCGCACGGCCGTTCACGTAGAACCGCTTGCCCGTGCGGGCCTTGGATACTTCTGCAGGGGCAACCTTGCGCAGCACGGTCGTACCGGAGTCTGCACGCACGAACTCTATCTTGTCGATATTCGGGGCACCGTCTTCCGTGAGCGACGCAATTTCCAGGGTGTTTACACCGGCGGGAATCTTGAGCGTCAATTCCGCATCGTTCCATGTGGTCCATCCGCCCGTCGGTTCCAGGTCCAGCCTTTCTACCAGAACCTTGCCGTTTACCGAAATGCTTACGGGGCGGTTCGCACTCCCGCCATTCGCGAAAGTCAGCTTGACCTTGCGCTCATCGCCCTCGGGCAGGCAAAGCGCAAACGTAATCGAAGAGCCAACCGCATTGTTCAGGTTCGCGTAACCCTTGCCCGAAAAGCCCTCATGCTTGTCCTCGAAAAGCGCCTGCTTGAATACGGTATTTTCCGCCTCATACTTGAGCGAATCCTTGCCCACGAACTTGAAGGTCGCGCCCAGGTTCACATCCTTGCCGAGACTTGCCACCGTGTATTCCTTGACGAGCCCGCTCGCATCTCCGCTCCAGCCTGCAAATTCCCAGCCGTCCAGAGGTGTCGCGGTAAACGTGACGTTCGAACCCTCGGGAATTTCTGTACCGGCGATATTCTGGGCTATCGACCCGCCAATTCCGGCATCGAGCGACACCTTGTAGCTCTTGCCCGACTTGATAAGTTCGATATCGTCGACGGCAATCCACTGGCTAGAAGAGCCCGCGGTGCTAAACCCGATGGTTATCTTCCCGTTCGTCACGGTGATGTTTTCCACCGCCTTCTTCGTCCAGTTGCCTGCAGCCGCGGCAATAGACACGTTCTGCTCGCTGCTGCCAAAATCCTTCGCGAACATCTTCGCGGAACTCTGCCCGCCACTACTCTGCACGTAGGCGCTCAGGGTGTACTTCCCGTTGGGCACCGTTAATGTCTGCGTGAGCGTCTTGCTGTCCGTCAGGTAGAGCCCCCAGCGGCCCGTGCGCTTCTTGGATGTGGAATTGATGTTGTTGGCATCGGCCTTGTCCAGTTTCCAGCCCGTCAAGGTCGCCTGGCTCACGCGATCCGCCTCGAATGTCGGATTAAGGCAATAGTTGTTGCCCGCGCCCACGCTCCACGAGCCTTCCTTCACATTGATGTTCCACTCGCTCAGGGAATGGAACACGGGTTTACCCGTCTCGAAAGAAATAGGCAGCCACTGGTTGTAACCGAGGCCATTCCCCGCGAAATCACTCCAGCGGTCGCCCGCGTACACTACGAAAGAATCCTTCGAGCCCTTCACCATGACAAAGAACCCGTTCTGCGTCACGTGACTGAAGTCGTGCTGCGTCCCTTCAAGCACGAACTCTTCGCTGTAAGGGCCCAGGATGTTTGTTGCCGATATGCAATATGTCTGCGAAGTATTCCAACCGTGCAAATCAGAAGAGCAGAAATAGTAGACACCGTTCTGCTTGAACATGGCGTTTCCTTCGCGGCCGCCCGCGCGACTCTTGTAGATATTCACCGTCTTGGAACCGTCAATAGCCAAGAAATCCGATTCCCGGAGCGGCGCCACGTACAAGTTAGTACGGCCTTTCACGTTAGAAGCAATTACGTACGCTTTGCCGTCATCATCCTGGAAGAGCGTCTGGTCGCCGGTATTGTTGTTCACAAAAAACGTCATCTCGCTTTCGGGCTGCACGCGTGCAAACTTGAATGGCCCCGTAGGGGAATCGCTGGTGGCAAAATACTCGCCGAATTCCATGCTCGGGCTTGCGCCCTGGCCCGCGAGCACATACTTCTTGCTCTTCGCGTTGTACACGACGCCAATGCGCCCGAACCATCCACCGCCCGCTTCGCTCGGTTTCAGCACGATTCCCTCGAATTTCCAGTTGACCAAATCCTTCGAGGAATAGCAGGTGACGCCCGCAAATCCGGTATCGTCGTTTTTCTTGGTGGGGTTCGCCGCGTATGTAACGGCACCGTTGTACTTGACTCCGTACCAGTAGAACGTATCGCCCACCTGGAGCACGCCGCCGCCCTGCGAATAGATAAAGTTGCCGTCCGTATCTTTCCAGAAACGGTCATTTACGATAGTCTGCGCCGTAGCCGTAGCGGCAAGGGATGCAACAAGCAATCCCCCGGCAAGCGCCGTCTTGAATAAATTCATCTTTTTCATAACCTACCCCGTTATTTTGAATAAGTCCTGATTCTCGATGCCTGGCGACCACCTGCACGTAGCGAGTTCACCAAGCGGCCGTTCACGTAGAACAGGCGTCCCGGCTGCTGCATATTCTGCCTGCGTTGCGGAAGCGGGCGCACAAAGGTCGTCGAATCACCCGCAGAAATTTCCGTAGAATCCGCAGTCGTATCAACCGGCGCAACCGACGTATCGACCGGAACGACAATCGGCGTTACAGCAGTATCCTTCGGCGTGGTATCAACCGGAACCACGACCGGCGACACATAGCCGTATTCGTATGCGCCCAGGTCCGGAGCCTTGCCCTCGTACTTGAGCCCCACATTTACGCCCTTGTCAATCATCTGGCTGTTCTTCGCAAGTTTCAGGAAGTCGATATCCGGAAGGCTACCGTCGGCCTGACGCGGGCCGAAAGCACCACCGAGAGGCCCGAGTTCCTTGCCTGTCACGGTCATGCTCGGGTCAGACACACTCACGAAATCCGATTCCTTCGGGGTAATGTTCAGGTTCCAGGTATTGTATTCGCCCGCCGCATATTCGCCGCCAATGTAGGCTGTCTTGTTCGGGAAGGCGATGTTGTTCTTCATCACGTGAGCCTTGCTCCCCTTGAGCACGACACCGTCGGTGCGGTTGTCATTTGCATCCCAGGTACTCGCCCACATGTTGAACGCAGTACCGTTCATGTAGGCCGTATTGTTGAACCAGTCGTTACCGCCGCTGCTGTGATTTGCATAAAAACCAGACGCCTTGTTTTTCCAGGCGACGCAGTTGCGGATGGTGTGGCGCACCCCCGTCTTGCTGCTCCCCGCCTTGAAACCGTTGCCGTTGCCATCCTTCGGCTTGCC
>JAFWRL010000062.1 GCA_017520105.1 Fibrobacter sp. | reverse complement strand
TCTTTGTCAGAACGAATACACCATTCTCCAGCACATTTTAAGCCATCCGCTTGCAGTGAGCCAGGTGCGGTGCTTTCACCGCACGGCCCAATGAATACCGAAGTATATAGCGTTGGGTTTTTCTCTTCCGCCGAACCGGATGCTGAATCATTGCATCCAACAAGGAACAACAGGACCGCTAGAAGAAATATTCGAACTACAGGCAGATGCTTCATATTATAAAAATAACTTATTTCCTGCCCTTATCACCTCTTGTTCTTGGGTAACTTTACTTCATATTCCACTGCTTTCACGTCGCTATCCCTTACGTACCTGACAACACCCGAACGGTCAGGCAAGTGCCGTTCCTTGAATCTTTCGTATTGTTCGCGAATAATATAGTCTTCACGGCGGCTGTAGTTGGCAATGATAAGCACCGAATCCAGACGGGTCTGGTCGATATGCTTGTCAAGATTTTCGTAAATCCATTTATCGATTTTACTTAATGGGCGATGCATAACCACCGTTTCAGGGCGGTAATAACGGCTACGGTCTCTATTCAGAATCATATCGAATCGGCGAGTCAAGAACGAAAGGCCGTAATACTCCTTTTCGGAATACAGCTGTCTATACAAAAGAAAATGCACCGTATCGGCATAGTGCATGCTTTCGTCTATCAGCGGCGGAATAGAATCAAATTCACCATTTTCCAAATGGGTTAAAATTTTCTTTTTCAGGCTCAAATTTTTATTTATAGGAAGCGGGCCGCCAACCTGAAAAGGGACAAACGCCAAAGAATCCCCAAATGAGTCGCTGACGGACAATAATTCCTTCTTCGTAAGCACGGGAGTCCAGCCGTCATCAAAGAAAATGCGGTTTCCTGTAGGCCCTGGAAGGAAAAAATCCTTTTCAAATAATGCAACGGCTGAATCTGATTTCGCAGAATCGATTTCCGTCGACGCTCCCCGATAAAGGAACTTAAAAAATGTCTTGCGTTTTTCTTCAGGTGATGGAGCAATCCATTTTTTCGTTTCGACATCATATTTCTGTTTAACGTCAATCACCATATGCAGCAGAAAACATTGTGAACCGAATCCTGTAGAAATTTCGTTATAATCTTCAAAAGTTTCCTGCGTCTCTAACGATGCCTTGGCGACATTCGCTTTATATTCCTGTTTTTTATCATTGCACCATTTCGCAAACGACTCGGAATATTCTGGAAAAACATCTTCGATGTCCTTGTCAAGAATCTTTTTCTTGACGATAGAGCCAAAAACTGGTGCGTTCTGCGACGAGTCTTGCACTGCATTCAGCCTAGCCTTTGTTCTTGGGTAGAACTTTTTTGCATACTTGACAAAACTGTCTTCTCGCTTTTGGGATTGAGCCATCTTTTTCTGAGTTTCTTCATCGGTGTCATAGGACCAGACTGAAGACAATCCGCAAATACTGCGGTTGCCCCGGTGGTTGCTTTCATGGGCAAAAGCTAGACCTGCAAGCAAAAGGATTACGGAAACAGGAAGCGACAGACATTTCATAAACGACTTTTTTATCAAATCATTTAAATTTCGTTGTCATGTCAAGTGTATCGCCACGGCCATATTCGTCGCGATACGCCAACTTCCAAGAAATAGTCGTATCGCGAAAAGACTTTGACGTATTGTTGTATAGAACATATTGTATTCGTTTGGGTTCATTAGGCAAACTATAATAGAAGCAGGCCCCCCGATCATAAGTAATACGCGTTTCAGCTTTTGAAATCCCACATTTCTCGGTTCCCGTGGAGTCCCGGTATGCAAGCAAGCCAATAATTTGGCTGTAATCCGAGCGGTATGTTCCAAGCCTGTACTCATCTGTTTTCAACAAGGTTAAACTGTCGGGAAGCCCTACCGCTTCAAGAAAATAATTCGATGAATAACTAACCAGCAACTTGCAAGTTTCCCCTGACAATTCCGAGAAAAGACTCTTTACGGAATCGCGATTGAATTCTGAAATTTTTGCATAGGGTATGTAGTCCATTCGCGCATTCGGCCCAAAATTCAAATCCGCAACAGTCGTATCATATAAAGTATCTTTTTGCAAACAAGGAATTTCAACTTTATTAGAATCATAACAAATCTCTATATAGGACGTATGAAAAATGTAACAATCCACATTTGTCACTTGGGTACACGAGAAAGTCGAATCACCGACATGGCAATTAGACGCGTTCCACACAGAAGTATCCCCCTGTGGCTCAAGGATGCGATACATTTGAACATGCTTTAACACATAATCGTCACCTTCTTCGACACTCTTTGCATCTGCACTACTAGATTCCGCCGAACATGCCGCCAGAACAGCAACCATACATAGCAGAAATAGGGTTTTATCAAAAGGACTTTTCACCAAAATAGCCTCCGAAGATCCACTCTCAGAAATATACCTAATTTGGCGGCGGCATGACGGAACCTCACAAAATCACGTTTATTGCTGTCGGACTTTTTATGAAACACATTTGTATCATATTTTAAATTCAGATGAAAAATTTGTAAAAAAAACGCCGTTTTTATTGCGTATTCGATATTTTTGTTTTATTTTTAAGATTATGAGGCCTATTACCGAATATCAGGATTACCGTGAGTATATGCGAGATTTCTATGCCGAGCGCAAGAGAAGTTCGTATTTCACTTGGCGAAAATTTGCAAGTCTCGCCGGATTTGCTTCTCCGGCATACTTGAAACTGGTCAGCGATGGAAAAACGAGTCTCAGTAAGCCGGGCATAGCAAAAGCGGCACGAGCCATGGGACTCGAAGGTTTTGACTACACCTATTTTACCTTGCTTGTGAAATTCGGGAACGCTAAAAACGACAGCGAAAAAGAATCGGCTCTCCGGGAACTCGAACGCGAAGCGCAAATGAACAAGATTCGCGTCGTCGATGCAGACGCCTTCCGCTATTACGAAAATCCTGCCTACCCGATTATTCGTGAACTCGCCCCCCTTATGCCAAACGCTTCGTTTGGAGAAATTGCGTCTAAAGTAAAACATGAAATTACGGCCGCACAAGTCCGCGACATACTCCAGTTTCTTGTCAAGGCAGATTTGCTCAAAAAGAATGACGACGGAACTTACGAGCAAACACAAAAAGCCGTCAAGGGTTCCAAGGAAACGATTCCCCTAGTCATCCGCACGATGAACCGAAAAATGTCCGAATTGGCGGTTCAGTCCATTGCCAAGGATTCCGTGGAAGAGCGCAATTTTTCAGGAATCACCATGGGGATAAACAAATCTGTTTACGACCGCATTACCAAGGAAATTGACATCTTCCGTAAAAAGATTATTGACATCGCAAACGAATGCCGAGATATTGATCAGGTCTATCAAATGAATTTGCAGGTGTTCCCCCTTACAGACAAGGCGACCACCTCGGATAAAAGGAGACGCAAATGAACACGACAAAACTCCTAATCGCATTATCGACAACTTTGTTCTGGGCGTGCTCCGAGACGCCGAACGAAGCGGGAACCACTGAAATCGAAAACACGATGGCGGGAAATCCCGGCGAGATTTCGGCACCGGATGGCGGCGAACAGGCTTCAGAATCGTTCGCCTCGGATACGAAAAATGGACTGAAGTTAGGTTCATGCCTCGCTGGCTTGGGAGATTCACCCATTTTAGCAAAGCGAGCCGCCAAAGCAGCAACCATCGCAGAATACTCTTCCAATGATTTGCCCAAGGCGTATATCCTTAACGACGGCAACGGAAATTACCAGGTATTCGTCTTGAACGTGATGGACCTCTGCTATGTCGAGGCGGATCTCCTGACAAAACGTTCGGGCGACACCTTGGAAATCGAATATGGACCCGACCGTGTGGAATCGGCATGCACGTGCTATAGCGACCACTGGTTCGATATTGCCCCCGAAAACAAGGACATCAGGTATTTCAAGTTCAGCGGAAAAATCTACGAAATTGACCCCGGCCCCGCTCCAGGACCTTCGAAAAAAGTAAAAAAAGCAGACGAAGGCCCTGAACTGACAGATGCCCGAGACGGACAAGTTTACAAGACGATTCAACTCGGCGAACAGACCTGGATGGCCGAAAATCTCAACTTTGAAATTGAAGATGGTGTCCAAAGTTGGTGCAACGGAAACAAAGGCGAAAACTGCGATAAGTACGGTCGTCTATACACACTCGCCGCCGCAAAGACAGCCTGCCCACCCGATTGGCACTTGCCTTCAGTTGATGAGTGGCCCACAAAGGGGAATGGTGGCTACTCGGCGTTTTACGCTTATGGCGTTGAGGGTTGGGGAAATGCAAAAGACGAATACGGATTCGCAATTTTGCCCGCAGGGAACTATCAAGCAGAATTCCAAAATTTTCTTGAGCCGGGCCTTTTAGCATTCTTTTGGACATCCACAATAGACAAACTCAATCATAATTGTCCTAAAATGATTCATGTTGGCGACGGTTCCGAAGGAATGGTAAGCGTCTGTAGCGACAACGAAAACGACGGATTATCAGTCCGCTGCGTAAAGGACTAGATTTACAATATTATATTTATAGCCATGAACATAAGGCTGCGTAAAATTCTAGGAAAAATATTCCTTTCTTCTACCGCGTTTCTATGGTTCGGATGCGATAACGGCTCTACTGATGATGGTCTTTCCTTCAAGTATGACACTTCCATCAATTACGACGAAAATTTCTTCGCATTGGATTCCATTTCGGACTGTGCCAAGACCCAAGTCGATGTCGAGGAAATCGAAAGTCAAGATACCGTATTCATCGAAAATGACAATGGGCAAAACAGAATCTTTTTTCCTACGCAAATATACTATTCAAAGGATAATGTGAAATCCATTGGTGTCCATATCAACGAAGACACCTTGACTGTTGCTCTGATTGAAAAAGAAAAGACCCCAAATATTAGCCTTGATTGTCCCGTTAGAGTCTATGCAACTCAAATAAACGATGCAGACCTGAATGGCAAGATTCTTAAAATACAATATACCGGAAAATTGCCGCTCGTTTATCGCAAAAACGCATTGTATGGTAGTTCAACGGAATGCCATAGTGAAATTCAATGTGAAAATATGGATGAATCGGACATCAGCACATGGGCGTTCACTGTAAAAGATTCCGTCGGCAACGATATAAAATACATCACCGACACAAGATATGTTGAAAAGAACAGTTGGGGACAAGGCGACTATACAACGACAGAAACATTCACAGTCAGAAAAGACGGTTCAAGAAAAGTCAGACACGCGATGCAATACTCGAATGGAGACACACTATGGAGAAAAGAATTTTTTGAGGCAACTGTTTCAATTTGCAAGGAAATGGTCGAAAATCAATGTTGTAGAAATCCCGAAAGATGCATTATACATGAAGAAGATGCTTTGAAGATAAACTGTTACGCCACATTCTTACCCCTTGAAACAGGCGATTCTTTGAAGATTGCTGAATGCGAAAATGGGCAGATGTTCCTTTATGAACCTGATGATATTTTTTGGAGAGATGACAAGGATATTCCCGAAGGGGTCGAACGTAATTTCACGCCAAAAGAAAATGTTGGTGTAAATTGTGAAAGGGAACTATCGTGCTATGATGGATATGACGCGCAAGGAAATCCGTTTGGGGATTGCGCTTACACACCATTTTGTCCGCCGAAGCCTGTGATAGTAGAAAAGGCAGAAAACAAGGTTTCGAACAATGTCTTATGGTAGATTGTTTGTGGTTTCTTCATGTTAAAAACGCATAAGAGGATTTGAGAAATGAAAAAGAGCCTAATTTACCTGATAGCCGTTTCTCTGTGGCTTCTGGCCTGTAGCGATTCGTCGTCGGAACCGCAAAAAGAAGAATACGATATAAGCGGATGCTGCTCCGGGGAATGGACTATCGAAAGAATCATTTCGATCAATAGTCTTGGAGATACCATAAACATACGAAATGGAGATTCCACATATACAAATAAGGGCGTGTGCAATCCACCGCCTCCGAGTGTAATGACTTTCATGTGTGCGGAAACTCCGTTTAGATTTGTTGATTCTGTCGTTATAGATTCAAGCATTTCAACTCAGAACGGGACACAAACCGACAAAGCGGATGCAACCGATTCTATCCAAACACTGGAAGCATTTCTCGAAAAATACGACATAACAGACTATTCCTTTGATAAAAACGTTCTCGCTTACAACGAGACTTCCGGCTACTGCGATGCGTTGCAGAACACCTGCTTCGAAGCACCGGGCATAGGCGAGTTCAGAACATTAGGGCTGCACAGGTTCGAGGCAAACGACATCACTGCATTGACGACAATTTTTCCGCACGCTGCGGCAGCGATGAACAATAAAATCGAGGGGTGTCCGCTTTATGTGCTGAACATCAGCGACACTTCGCCCGCAATCCACATTCTCACCAACATCACGAAAGACACCATCACCATCGTAAATATCAGCGACGAGTGCGCCTATGAGCCGAGACCCTTCGACATGAATGTCGGATTCTTGTTCACCTATTGCGACGAACTTTCCGAAAATCCCGAAGTCGTCACCACACAAGTGTTTGACGACAAAATGGAATGCGGAACAATTGAATACGCGGAATACATAAGCGAGAAACATACAAACGAAGCGTTCATGGCCGACATGCGCAAGGCCCAGGCCGAATTCAAGAAACTTAAGGCCGCTGCGAAGCCCTCTGCACCGAAGACCGGGAAGAAGTAAATCCGCTTACTTGAATGAAGATTATGAAAAAACGCAGACTCGAAAGAGTCTGCGTTTTAAGTTTTAGATCCTGCTCCTTCGAACCTAACTCAACTAAGGCTACAAGTAGCCAAGTTTCGTATATCGACTTCGGCGCACGCGCCTCCGCTCAGGATGACAATTTTCGACTAGCGAACGACTTTTCTGTCATCTGCGGTCATTTCCAAGAACTGAGCGACAGTCATCTGACCCTTGTCGCCTTCCTTTCTCTTGTTGACAGCGATAACGCCTTCAGCCTGTTCCTTTTCGCCTACAATAATCTTGTACGGAATCTTCTGCAATTCGCACTGGCGGATCTTGTAGCCGAGTTTCTCATTCGACTCATCGACTTCCACGCGGACGCCGGCGTTCACGAGTTCCTTCTCGACCTGCTTCGCGTAGTCAACGAACTTCTCGGAAATCGGGAGCACGCGGGCCTGCACCGGAGCGAGCCACAGCGGGAAATCGCCCATGAATTGGGCTTCGCCCCAGATGATGCGTCTCGGTCATGGTCAAACAAGTTTGACCGCGACTCTCGACTTGTCATCTGTCTTCGATAAGGATGCCGAGGAAGCGTTCGATGGAACCGACTGCTGCGCGGTGCAGCATCACCGGAATATGCTTCTGGTTATCCTTACCGACATACTCGGCACCCAGGCGCTGCGGGAGGTTGAAGTCCACCTGGATGGTACCGCACTGCCAGTCACGACCGAGGCTATCCTTCAGCGTGAATTCGAGGTTGACGCCGATGGCGTCCGTGGCTGCACTCGGTCATAGAAAAATGCAAGCATTTTTCTGCGACACTCGTTTTGCACACTTTTCGGGCCATAGAAGGCACCTTCACCCGGGTTCAAAATGTAGTCGAGGCCTGCGAGCTTCGTGGCTTCGGCGAGGGCGGCTTCAGCCTTGTCCCAAATTTCGTCAGAACCCACGCGCTTTGGACGCCTGCGGCGTCTGCGCTACGCCTCAGCAATGAAAACAAGCTAGCTTGTTTTCGCTGCATTCGGCTTGTACGCTACTCCGGGCGGGTGGAGAACTTCACCACGATATCGTCGAAACCGAAGTCGTGGTAGAT
>JAFWRL010000013.1 GCA_017520105.1 Fibrobacter sp. | reverse complement strand
AGCGGGCGCCCCCGGGGCGAAAAACCGGGCCGAAAGGCCCGGAATGGAATGGGGTAAAGGGCAAAAAGTGGACTTTTTCAGGTTGTGAAAGCGAAAGAAAATCCATTTTTACGAAAAAGATGTATTTTTAGAGGTAGCCTTTAAAACGTTTTTGAAGTAGTCCTTTTTCATAATTCACTCTCTTTTTTTGTTATATCCTAAAATTAAACTTTCACTGCGACAAATAATGACGTAATTTAAAGAAAATGAAAAAAAGGCAGCCCGTATTTCGCGAGCTGCCTTTGCTATTTTCCGTACATTCCCGGGAACATCGCGACGCATTCCAATTGTGTTGCCGCACATCTCGTCGTCGCGCATCTCGTTATTGCGGGAAAAGCGCTCGATTACAGTTGTCCGGGGAGCACTAGCTTTTCCTTAGGCGGGAAGCTTGCTTCGTACTTCTCGAATTCTTCGGGCTTTCGCTCGGTTACGAAATAGCCCTCGGGGTCTTTGTACGAGCCTGTCACTCTGTCCAGGAATCCCTCGTCGAGTTCCTTGCACAAGAAGTATGGCGCGTCGCTGTTCGGGTCGTCGGCGTAGCGGATGCCCTTGGTGTAAGCGGGGACGAATCCGCTCTTGCCGTAGAATCCGATGTTCCCGACGATGAGCAGGCAACCTGCGCCCATTTTGCGTGCGAGTTCCATGGAGTAGCCGAGGAGTGCCTTGCCGTATCCTTGTCGCTTGTAGTCCGGATGGATGCTGATGGGCCCGAAGGTCATCATGCGGATTTTGCGTCCGTCGTCGGCGTCGATTTTCGACCACGCGTACATCACGTGTCCGATAATTTGTCCGTCAACTTCCATGACGAGCGAGAGTTCCGGGATAAAGCTTGGGTCGTTCCTGTAATGGTGGAGGACAAAATGCTCCACGCAGCCGGGACGGTAAACGTTCCAGAAAGCTTCTCGGGTGAGATTTTCGACGATTTTAAAGTCGCGCGGTTGTTCCGTGCGGATATTGTATTTTTTCATTGTTTATCTCCAAAATTTTTGTGTGAATAGGCACAGCCACCTTGGAAGACCGCCTTGAAAACATTCGTCTTCCAAGGCGTTAAACAATGAACCCATATTTACTAGATAACATCCAGCCTCATTAAAAAATGACCACCCAGGCTATACATCAACAAGGGATCACCCGGCGACCTCATTCTGGATGTATCAGGGGGAAGCCGGGATTGTCTATAATATACGTTTTTTATCAAAAAAGATGGTGTGGATACCTATAAATTTTGTTAAAAATGGTTTTTATAGGTACGTTTTACGAAATGTTTGTATAAACTAATAGAAATTTTCTTGATTTTGTTTTGTTGAGTACCTATAAAAGTCTGTTTTAGGTGGTTTTTATAGGTTCCCCCGTGCTGTTGACGTTGGAAAATCCGCTTTAAACGAGGTATGGGTACCTATAAATCCTTGTTTTTTGCTGTTTTATAGGTACGCGTTTGCGGAAAACCGCTTGAAGTTTGCTGAAATGAGCGGATTCATGGAATTTTGACGCTTATTAGCGGTGTTTATGAAACTTTTACGTGAAATTTTTAGGGAATAATTTAAATTTCAATTGATAGTCATTAAGGAATTTTAGAATGAAAAATTTTTCTGCTAAGTATTTGGTCAGTGCCCTTTTTGTTGGGCTTTGCATGTTTGCCGGGTGCGGTGACGACTCTTCCAGTGCTATTCCTGTCGCCCCGAATCCGGGTGTAGCCTCTTCGTCGAGTGTGCAGCAAAATCAGCCTGTCGATAATCCGCTTTCGTCTAGCGTAAGTGTTCCCAGCGCGACTTCAAGTGCTGCTGTTCCTGCTTCGAGCGCAACGGTTCCTGGCCCTGATACTCCGGCGAGCTCGTCCGATGCGGCGACACCTGCAAGTTCTGCCGTAACTCCGCCTGCCAACAACGGAACGTTCACTTTTGCGACGACTCCGGGCACGCTTGCTTTGGCTCCTGACGCCGACGGCTTCTATGACATGGGTGATGTGTATAAGGCCGTTCCGAAGACGAGCAAGATTGCTTTTGTGATTCGCCATTCCAAGCGCGAAAAGAATAACTTGGGCACGGAATCTTCGCTGACTCCGATTGGTATCCAAATGGCTCAGACGCTTGGTGCTAAGCTTGTGGGTGACGAACCGTTCTATTACTCCTCGACGAACTTCTTGCGTACCCGTGCGACTTGCGAGAACATTGCTGCAGGTCGTGGTGAAACAAACATCGAAGTCGTGACGTGGGATGGCATCAATGGTAGCTATTTCTTGACGGTGCCTAGCGATACGTTGGATGCGTATGTATCCAAGAGAGGTGGTAACCCGAAGTTTATTGCCATGTATTCTTATGGTGCTGATTATCCGGCAGCCTTGGCTCCAACGCTCTCGACTTACTTCCATGATTTCTTCCCGCGTGGTACACAGTTCTTGAGCGAGGTCATTGTTCCGAACATGCCGAAGTGGAAACGTGTAAGCATCCTCGTCAGCCACGACATGCTTGTTGAACCGTTGGTCGCCTTTGTCTCGAACAGGACAATCAACTTGAAAGTTTTTGAAGATCCATATCGCTGGGTCAATTACCTGTCGGGTATCGCTGTGATTGTTGACGAAGCTGGTGCTGTAACGGCTCTCCCGGTTCGTGGCGATGAAGTCGGTTGGATGATTCCCAGAGACGAAGTTGATGAATCAGTAGCTCAATGAGAATAGCGCTTCTTGGCTCTACAGGACTTGTCGGTAAGAATGTCGTCCAGCTGCTAGCCCAGTTGGACGAAGCCGAAAGTGTTTATTGCCCGGTGCGCTCGGTCCCTGATTTAGGGGCCATGGGTGTTTTGCAGGGAGCCTCGAAGTTCAAGTTTGATACCGTCGATTTTGATGCGTTGTTGAATGCCCGCCCCGAAGAACAGCGGGCGTCGAGCGTTTGCGTGAACCTTGACGGTTGCGAAGCCGTAGTTTGTTGCTTAGGAACGACGCTTAAACAGGCGGGGAGCAAGGCTGCGCAGGAAAAAATCGACTTGCGATTGCCGCTTACGCTTGCGGCCTTGGCCAAACGGCAGGGCGTGAAACATTTTATTTGTATCAGCGCCATGGGAGCGAATTCCCATTCGCCGTTTTTCTACAATCGATTGAAGGGGCTGCTTGAAGAAGGGCTTACGATGATGGGCTTTGAAACGCTCACGCTCGTGCGTCCGTCGCTCTTGTTGGGCAAGCATAAGGACAAGCGCTTTGGCGAAGAGCTGATGCAAAAGCTTTTCGGGGCGCATCCGGAATGGGTGCCGGCGCATTTCCGTCCGGTGCGTGCAGAGGCTGTCGCAGCGCATCTTGTGGCAAATCTGCTTAAGCCGCCTGTGGATCATGTGTGCGCGACCGACGGAGTCAAGGGCAAACGGATTGTCTATAACCGTCAGCTGTGTAAAGTTACTAGTTGATAGTTAGTAGTTACTAGTGATTGCTATACAGATTTTTCTAGTAACTAGTAACTTGGAACTCAAAACTAGTTTTTATTTTTTATAAAAAACAATTCGGAGGTCACATGACGTTAGTTGTCTTTATCCTTTATCTGTTAATGATGCTTGGCATTGGGGCGTATTTCTCCCGCAAGGCGAATAGCCTGAACGCCTATTACCTCGGCAACCGCGGCATGAACAAGTGGGTGGTCGCCATGTCTGCCCAGGCCTCCGACATGAGTGGCTGGCTTTTGATGGGCCTTCCGGGTGCCGTTTTCGTGAGCGGTTTTTCCGAAGCTTGGATTGGAATCGGCCTTGTTATCGGCACTTACTTTAACTGGAAAATCGTCGGTCGCAGGTTGCGCAAGTACAGCCATTTCTGCGGCGATTCGATTACGCTCCCGGACTTTTTCTCGAACCGTTTCCGCGACAAGAAGGGAATCATCCGCGTCATTGCCTCGATTTTCATTCTTGCGTTTTTCCTGTTCTACACGGTCTCCGGCTTTGTCGCCTGCGCTAAGTTGTTCGGAACTATCTTTGGCATGAGCTATACGACTGGGCTTATCCTTGGTGCGGTCGTGGTGGTGAGTTACACGTTCATGGGCGGGTTCTTTGCCGTGTGCTGGACAGACTTTATTCAAGCTTCAATGATGCTGATTGCGGTGCTTGTGATTCCGCTGATGATCATGAACGGCTCGGGCGGTTTTGCCTCGACGATTGACGCCGTGAACGCCTAGAATCCGTACTTGATGAGCCTTTTCACGAATGCGACGACGGGCAAGTCCATTGGGCTTATCGCACTGATTTCTAGCCTCTCATGGGGACTTGGCTACTTTGGCATGCCACATATTCTCGTGCGCTTCATGTCCATCAAGAACGCCGAAGAAATCAAGGATTCTCGTCGCATCGCTATGACCTGGGTGATTATCTGCCTTGCCGCAGTCGTGATGATTGCTCTCCTCGGTCGCTATTACGTGACGGCTCATGGCATCACCGTTGATGACCCGGAACGTATTTTCATGATTCTCTGCCAGGCGCTTTGTCATCCGGCGATTGCCGCCATCCTCATGGCCGCCATTCTCGCTGCAATCATGAGTACCTCCGACTCCCAGCTCCTCGTGTCTGCATCCGCTTTCAGTAACGACCTTTACAAGCACTTGTTCCGCAAGAACGCGAGCAACAAGGAAGTAATGTGGGTGAGCCGCGGCGTGGTCGTCTTGATTACGCTTGTCGCCGTTCTTGTTGCCATGCAGGGCGCTCCCAGTGCCGACGGCGTGAAACACGGTAAGAGCTTCCTCGACGTGGTCATGAGTCTCGTGAGCTTTGCCTGGGGCGGTTTCGGTGCGACCTTTGGCCCGATTATGTTACTCGCTCTTTTCTGGAAACGCACGACTCTCGCAGGCGCTATCAGCGGTATGCTCGTGGGCGGCCTTACGACGTTTGTCTGGAAATTCTACCTCTCCGGATTCTCCGCTGAAATCTTCCAGATTTACGAACTCGTGCCGGGCTTTGTGCTTTCGTTCTTGACGATTGTCGTCGTGAGCCTCTGCACCAAAGCTCCGAGCAAAGAAATAATCGATGAGTTTGAACAAGTCGACAAAACGCGCCTGAGCGATATGAAACTATCGTGATGTGACGAAAACACAAATTGTGCTCTTCTCATGTAGAAAGCGATAGAACAAACTGAAATTTTTGAATTAAAAAAAGCCCGGCAATTAAGCTGGGCTTTTTGTATTTGAATGCAAAAAAATTTACTTAAAAACATTGGTAATCATTTTTTCTGTAATTTGCTTGTTTTGTATATTCCTTGATAAAATACAGAATTAAATCAATAAAAAGGAGGATTTATATGTCGAAAAAAATAATTCTTGTAGCGCTTTTTTGTGCAATTGCAAGTTTTGCATCTTGGGATAAATTCCCTGTCCTTGAGAATCACAAGGGTGAAATTGATGTCGGTACGGAATTCTTCAAACGGGGTGATCGCATGTGGCTCACGCCTTATATCGGCTCCCGTTATACGGTCATGCCGAATTTTGAACTGGGCT
>JAFWRL010000061.1 GCA_017520105.1 Fibrobacter sp. | reverse complement strand
TCGAAGCGGAGAAGTCCTTCGCAGTGTCGGCAGGCTTGGTCTTCAGACCAATCTTGAACGAGCCGAAGCCGTCGATCTTGACGCGGTTCGAGTCCTGCATCCACTTCTTCAGAACGACAACCATCTCATCGAGCACGGCGAGAACGTCAGACTTCTTAACGGAGACGTTCTCCTGAATTTCCATTGCCATCTGCTTGAGAGTCTTGGGGCGGGAGTTGTACACCGCACGGGCATACCACTTGCCGCGGTTCTTCGACTCGGCACGATTGTCCTGATAAAGCTTGTAACGTACAGACATTGTTTTAGTGGTTAATTTGTTAGTATTCTCCAAGGCTCCTCCACGCCCCGGCTGTGGGCAAATCCACTCTTCGGAAATGCGATGCAAAGATATAAAAAATATCTGAAATATGCAATAGATATGCAGGGGAAATCTTCGCATCTTAACAACTTTTAACAAGAAATGCCTATATAACATAGTTATATAGGCAAATTGAAGATTGTGGGTGAAATTGGTCAAGCATTGTTTGTTCCGCGGCGAACATTAATTACCATTAATCGTCCATTAATTTTCCATTAATTTTGATAAATTTAGAATCAGATTTTTGATAAATTTCTCGCGGAGCGATAAAAACCCTGCATTATAGCCGCCCCTTATCAAGGGGCTCTAAATCTCGCGAAGCGATGCCCTCCTTGTTCGGGCAGACACGGGGGTCTGCCCCTACGGTTGGATGCCGACAACGCTGGGCGCGTGGCTTCCACCCTTTTGGGGGGATTAGAGGGGGGCTCCATAGCGCCAGCTATAGTAATCTGCAGCATCACGGAAGCCGTGGCTTTCCCACTCGTCTTCGTAGCAGTCCTGCAGCTGCTCCAGCAGGTTGGAGAGCAGGTCGCTCATCGTGATGTTCTCGTTCAGATACTCCAAGACGGCTTGTTCCAGGCTGTCGTAGTATTTCCAGCGGCCAGCCTTGCCTTTGCCGCCGGAGATCTCCACTTCCAGCGATGAGTCGCCGATGTGCGGCCAGCAGGCCCACACCTGCACATCGTACTTCTTGCCGCCATACTCATACTTGATGCAGGCAGTACATGAGTTGCTTCTCGAGTCTCTATCATCGTCGTAGTCCCACTCAAACGAATCGTTGAGTTCGTAGATGGCATCGGTGAGGCGTTCGCCGATGTCGGTTATAATTTCGTTTCGGTTCATTGTTTTATTTTTTAAAGGGTTTAAAGGGAAGAAAAGGGGAGTGAAAGGGGAGAAAAGGGACGAATGCTTTTGCAGCCGATGGCCTTCGTTTTTCACTTTTCACTTTTCATTTTTGACCTTCGGTCGAGTCTGCTCACGCTTGGAAAAGCTAATGCGAGCATCGCTCTCCTCTCGCTTAATCGCAGACTTCACTTCGCGCTGCGCGCGGGCTCCTTATCCGTTAAAGTTACCTTCTAAAATATCCAAGAAATGTTTCTCGTCGATAATCCAGTCGAACTTGGCAATGAACTTATTTTTCGTGCCTCGTCCGTTGAGGAACTGCGAGCCGGCAGCCTTGCGAAAGGTTTCGGCAACCACATCGCGGCCATTCTTTTCAAGCAGCTCTCGCAGTCTTTCTGCCCTTGGCTTGGTCATCATTCGCAGTCGCGGAATCTGACTTTCGTAGCCATCCAGCAGGCGGTTGAACCACGGCATCCACTCTTTTTCTGCTTTTTCATAAAAAGAATCTGCCGCCGCCGCTTCCTCTGCATTAGCGACTGGTTCGCTAATGCCTACAGCAGCTATGCTGCTGCTTTCTTTTTCATTTTCTTTTTCTATTTCATTTTCCTTTTCTATTTCTTTTTCATTTTCCTTTTCATTTTCTATTTCATTTTCTTTTTC
>JAFWRL010000060.1 GCA_017520105.1 Fibrobacter sp. | reverse complement strand
TTCCCGGCGAAATGCGCATTGTGGATAACGGCTCGAATACGCTTTCGGATTCTTCGAAGGTCGATAAAATAGATATCGGCATCAAGATTCGCGGGCAGACTTCCGCAGACTTTCCCAAAAAGGGTTATGGCATAGAGCTCAAGGCACGCTCCTGTACGAACGTCGCCGATACGGCCTGCCACGACACAAGCCTCAAGGTTTTAGGCATGCCCAAGAACGCCGACTGGGTGTTCCACGGACCGTATGTTGACAAGACGCTCATCCGCAACGCGCTCGCCTACTGGCTCTACCAGCGCACGGGCCGCTACAGTTCCCGATTCAAGTTCTTCGAACTCTACCTGAACGGGCAATACAAGGGCGTTTATCTGTTGCTCGAAAAAATCAAGCGTGCCAAAGCCCGTGTGCATATCGCGAAACTCAAGGACGAAGATATCAGCGGCGACGACGTAACCGGCGGCTACGTGCTAAGCATCGACAAGGTGGACAACAACTCTACGCAGGGGCTTGACAAGGAAGGATTCAAGAGCAAGGACGGCTCCCCTGTCGTGATGCGTTCCCCGAAAAAGGAAAATACGAACAAGGCACAGCAGGACTACATCAAGAACTTCTTCAACTCCATCGAACAGAAGTGCGATAATGGCGACATCACCAGCAACGGATGCTCCGACATCTTGGATATAGAAGCTGCCGTAGATTACGTCATCCACGAAGATGTCACCAACAACACCGACGCCTACATCTGCAGCTTCTACATGTTCAAGGACAAGGACAGCAAGGGAGGCAAGCTCCAGCTCGGTGCACCGTGGGACTTCAACTTGGCATTCGGCGCCTACCAGCGCGTTGGTGGCGAAAAAGCAGACGGTTGGCGTATTCCGCAGAGTGCAAAAAGCGGTGCCGGAGAATGGTTCGTGGCAAAGTGGATACAGAACTTGTGGAGCAACAACACCTTCCAGCAAAAGTACAAGGAACGCTGGGCACAGCTCCGCAGCGGTGTATGGCACACCAAGAACATCGACAAATTCATCGACTCGCTCAAGACCGTACTCAAGAACGCCGCCAACCGCAATTTCGAACGCTGGCCGAACCTGGGCCAGTCTAGCGGCACCTGCGATGCCGACCCGATGGAATCCGGCAACAATAATGGCGGGAACAACGGCGGCATGTGGGGCGGCTGGGGCGGCGGCATGGGCGGCTTCTGCATGGGCATGAAGATGAACTACTACAACGAGCCCACATGGGATGCCGAAATCGAGCATCTGCGCAAGTACGTGAAGCAGCGTTTCTCATGGATAGACCAGCAGATGAGTTTCAGCGAGCCCGCCTCCCCCGTAGTCACCGAAGCCCTCATCATTGACGACTGGAATTACTACGACAAGGACGACGATGATACCCCGACCACTCCGACAAATCCGAGTTCATCCAGCAGCAAAACGAGTTCGTCAAGCCATTCCAGGTTTTCAAAATCTTCAAGCAGCTCAAATCCTGAGAGAGACGCCATCATAGGCCATCAGGAAATAAGAAGACTGAACTTCTACACTCTCAACGAAAACAAGATTACAGTCCAGAGCGAGAGAGGCGGCATGTTCAGGCTCATGGACTTCAACGGCAACGTTCTCTTCGAAAAGCAAATCAACGCAGGCATGCAGTCGTTCCATATTCCGCGAGCGGCCCGCAACAAGCATTGGATTGCCACGCTGAACAGGAAAATGATCAGCCGATAAACAAAACTCCTCACCCTAAAAAAGGACGCCTACATGGGCGTCCCTATTTTTTTTGACCTAGGCAGGTCGGCAAGCTCAGCATACTGACCTACGCCAATACAAACATTTTATTTCTTGTTCGCCCAGATTACATAATCTTTCAAACTTTCGATCTGTTTCTTGTCTAAGTAAAAAATAAGCGCAGGATTGTCAGGAAGAATGATTTCGTAAAAAATAAATTCTTCAAGTTTATCCGCAGTTAGAACCTTGTCAAGCCTCTTGAGTACTTCCACGGAATCCTTTAAAGATTTGTTTTCCATAAACGGCAATAGTCCCATCAGGCATTCACGATACATGGTCTCCGGCATTACCGACTTTTTCGCCCTTTCCTTATACTTCGGTTCATACAACCACGCTGTCTGAACAGATGCATAAATAGCCCAAATAGAATCAGCCACCATATTCACATTGCCTGTCACTGAATCACGAGTAATACGGATTTGCGGGTTAAAAGTCCAATTCTTAATATTCAATCCATTTAAACCGTAAATATCTTTGCGCAAAGCTTCCAATCGCGGATTATTACGATTCAGAACCTTCGCGATAGAGATTTCCTCAAGAGCTTTTTCCTTCTGTCCCTTAATTTTATACACATCGGCAAGCAACCAGTGCGCGAGAAAATCTATGTAGTTGGCTTCAATAGCCTTTTTATACCACAATTCAGCCTTGTCCCAATTCTTTTCAATTCCATAAGTTTGCGCAATATAGGTCATCGCACTATACAATTTAGGGTCTTGTTGCAAAGCAAGCGTATAAGTATCGCGGGCCTTGGCATACTGATGGGAGCCAAAAAAACTTTCGGCCTTATCGAACAATTTTTTTGCTTCGTTTGTAGGTTCTATCTTTTTCAATATATAGCCATCGGCCTGTTTTTCGCGATAGACCTGAACATTTATCAACCGACTTCGATCAGGTACAGGAATTGGCTTATCAAGCATTTTCATGGAGTAAAGCGTTTTGGAGGCTTTCAAAGTCTCCATAGCCTCTTGCAAAGGATTTCTATTTTGGGCCAATGCAAACGCGGCAAACGCACATACGAAAATCAAAATTTTACGTTTCATAGATTCCATTCTTTTTCAGTTTAATCTTCAAAACAAAATATAAAATGTTCACCATAAAAAATCCCCGGCACTGAGGCCGAGGAACAAAATTCCTATTCGGATTAGAACCGTGTAAGGCGACCCCGGCATCCCGGAATAAATCCGGGACAGGCTCCAGCCGGGGTGACATACCAATGAATTACTTTGTAGGATTAAAAGAATCCTTCAAACCAACCGTTCTATTGAAAACGAGATGGCCCGGCTTGGAATCCACGCTATCGAGGCAGAAGTAGCCCTGACGCATGAACTGGAAGCGGTCTTCGAGCTTCGCGTCGGCGAGAGCGGGCTCCACCTTCGCTTGCTTAATGACCATGGAGTTCGGGTTCAAGTAATCGTGCCAGTCTTCGCCTTCCGGGACCTGAGACGGATCTTCCAGCGTGAACAAGTTATCGATGAGGCGCACTTCGGCATCCACAGCGTGTGCTGCAGAGACCCAGTGGATGGTGCCCTTGACCTTGCGGCCATCTGGAGATTCGCCGCCCTTGCTCAGCGGGTCATAGACGCAGTGGATTACCTTGACCTTGCCGTCCGCATCCTTTTCGACGCTCTTGCAAGTGACAAAGTAAGCGCCCTTGAGGCGGACTTCGCCTTCCGGCTTCAGGCGGAAGTACTTCTTCGGCGGTTCTTCCATGAAGTCGTCGGCTTCGATGTAGAGCTCACCGCTGAACGGCACCTTACGGGTCCCTGCATTCGGATCGTTCGGGTTGTTCTCGACTTCAATCATCTCAACCTTGCCTGCTTCCCAGTTGTCAATCACGAGCTTCACCGGGTCGATGACCGCCATCACGCGGTTCGCCGTCTTGTTCAATTCTTCGCGGATGCAGAAGTAAAGGAGGTTCACATCGACCATGGAGTCGGCCTTGGAAACACCGATGCGGCTGCAGAACTCGCGGATGGAGCTGGGCGTAAAGCCACGGCGGCGGAAACCGCAAACGGTCGGCATACGCGGGTCGTTCCAGCCAAGCACAGCCTTCGTCTGCACAAGTTCGAGAAGTTTGCGCTTGCTCATCATCGTGTAAGTGAGGTTCAATCGGGCAAATTCAATCTGCTGCGGGCGATTCTGCAAACCAAGTTCAATGAGGAACCAGTCGTAAAGCGGACGGTGGGCTTCGAACTCCAGCGTGCAGATGGAGTGCGTGATGCCTTCAATCCAGTCGCTGAGCGGGTGGGCAAAGTCGTACATCGGGTAGATGCACCACTTGTCGCCCGTACGGTGGTGCGAGCAATGCTTGATGCGGTAGATGACCGGATCGCGCATGTTCATGTTCGGGCTGGAAAGATCAACTTTCGCACGGAGGCACTTTTCGCCATCGGCGTACTTGCCATCGCGCATTTCGTGGAAGAGCTTCATGTTCTCTTCGACGCTGCGGTCGCGGTACGGGCTCGGACGACTGGGCTTACCGGCGTCGTTGCCACGGTATTCCTGCATCTCGTCGCGAGTCAAATCTTCGACGTAAGCCTTGCCCATTTCAATCATCTTTTCGGCAAAGGCATAAATCTGGTCGTAGTAGTCGCTTGCGAAAAATTCTTCTTTCCATTCAAAACCAAGCCACTTCACGTCTTCGCGAATGGAATCCACGTATTCCACATCTTCCTTGGTGGGGTTCGTGTCGTCGAAGCGGAGGTTCGTAAAGCCGCTAAACTTCTTGGCGGTGCCGAAGTTCAAGCAGATGGACTTGGCATGTCCAATGTGAATGTAACCGTTCGGTTCAGGCGGGAAACGCGTAAGCACATGGTCGCGCTTGCCCGTCTGGAGGTCGTTAACGATAATGTCCTGAATAAAATTCGAAGATTCGGGGATTTCCATAACTGGGTCCTTTTAAAATTTTACGAGGGAAATGTAGAAAAGTAGGAAGTAGGAAGTAGGAAGTAGGAAGTAAATAGTGACCAGGAAATGTTAAATACAAGACTTTCGCCAACCAAATCCATTTCTGATTTATACACCTTACTGGCGGCGGCGTTCCTCGCGGATTTTTTCCAAGCGCTTCTTGTACTCCATATTTACCGCTTGAAGTCTCTCGCCCGACACGGTCTTCTTGAACGACGGATCAATCACTTCGTATATGGATTCGCGCACACCCTGAATAAAAAACCGGCCCTCGAAATTTTCACTGAAAGTTTCCCTCATCCCGTTAAAGAGAATGTCGATTGACACGCCTTGAGCGTAAGAATACTTGACAATTCTGGACGTCGTATCCGTAATGACAACTTTCTGCCCCGTAATCGGCCCCGCAAGGACGATCGGTCGGGCATTCTCCCCCAACGCCGCGCGGTCCTTCGCAACCTGATCATAATGGGCATCGAGAGACTTCTGTTCTTCAAAAGGAACCTGGAGCACCCAGTTCGAATCCTTCAGAGCCTTCTCGTTATCGACGATACCCTGCACCATCGCATCAAGATCCAACATTTCGCCAATGCGCGGAGGAGTGTTGAGATACAGAGATTTAGCGTATTCTTCACCCAAGATGTAGGCAAACACCTGAGATTCCGTCATCGATTCCTTTGTAGGAGCCTGCTCTGTCTGGGTTCCAGAATTTTCATTCCGAATTTCTTCCGATTTTTCACCCGACCCGCAGGCAAGCAGCGAAAGGGCGCAAATGCATGTTGTAACCAAATTTTTCATAATCATTTCCTTCATAAATATAAATAATGTCGTTTTTATTTATGCATACTAGACCAACACCGCCCTCCCATATTTCTGAAATAATCGACGATAGTCTCTCCTCTCTAGTCCCTCCTCTAACCCAATTATCTATATTATTGGCGGGGTGCCGTACCCATCGTCGGCTGAGATTATACCCCTTGAACTTGGTTCGTAATTGAACAAAAGGAACGTTTATGTCTGAATCCAATGGCTTTTTCAAGCCGTTTCCGCAGTCTCGCAAGATTTATGTACCCGGTAAACTTTTTCCGGACTTGAAAGTCGCCATGCGCGAAATCACGCTCGACGACCCCAAATGCCCCGTGCTCCCTGTTTACGATACGAGTGGCGCTTATGGCGACCCCGACAAGATTATTGATGTAAAGAAAGGACTTGAACGCATCCGTGAACCGTGGATTCGCGAACG
>JAFWRL010000012.1 GCA_017520105.1 Fibrobacter sp. | reverse complement strand
CTGCGGTCCTGAATAAGCTCGTCGTGCCCCCAAGATACATTAAGCGTCACATCAAAGAAAAGCGCCGACGTTTTCATCCCATTCGGCATGGCATCCAAAAAGCCTTCACGGAAAGCCTCATAGATTGTGCCACCGAACGGATACGTAGAGCCTTGAATAAAGTCATATTTAGAAATACCTTTACTTTCAGCATAACTGGCGCTAGAAGCTCCTTCCTTTTTCCGGTTATAGGCAATCACTCCGTTATTGTCGGAATAATGCATACGGCTAATTGCGCTACCTAACGTAAACGGGCCTTTTTCCGCATGGCGCTCCAGACGGTAATAATCGTTGTTGTGCTCGGGACTTTTTCCTTTCAACTGCCCCTGCGCTATAAGCACAGAAGGGAACCCCTTGTATTCCGCAGCACTGCGGTAATCTTCGAAAAGAAACCCGCTATTCACGTTTATTTCTGAAAAGCAGGTATGCGAAATACATCGATTATCGTAAACTAGCAAATCCATGGCACCCTTGGCTTGCAACATATCCTTGAACATTTCTGCCGATGAAGCCCCTTGCTTACTCCAAAAAGCAACCGTATTGAACAATCCCATCGGCATGACCGCCCCTTGATGCGGAGAATCAAGAGACGAGAAAAGCCTAACTGGAGCATCGGAAGCCTTGCGGTGGCTATCGTAAAGATAAGCGCCATAACGCCCAATGACGCCGCCCTGACTAATGCCCATAATGACAAAGCCCTCTTCTTTAGCTCCAGGAAAAGGAAAATGCTTATTGTCACTCAAGAAAGCGAGCAAACGGCTGAAAACATCAGAATTCTGTTGAAGTGACCTTCGTACCGTTTCTGTGAATTGCACAAGAACAGGCGTATATCCGAGAGTTTTCAAGATATTCGGTAGCCCGACCTGTTGCAAATCCGCTTCCAAGTCCGACATCGTCCTCTTTTCAACCGTACTGAGGTCTATGCCATCGACAATGATAAACGGCCGTTCCAAGTAAAATCCCTTTGGGGAACTCGCATCCTCAGGTGCGTCCATAATCCGAATATGGACGGAATTGTTTCCAGGGTCGCATCCGTCATCTTGGGCGTCGAATCCAAAATTTTTCTTCAGGAACTGCCCAGCACTCATACACAATCTATCATTGTTTTCATCAACATAGAAGCCGTAATCCTTATTTACAGCCATTGCATTTGTCGAAAGAAACGCGGCGAGAGCCAACCATACATATCGCATCATTATCTTACCTCCACGAAAAGATTCTGTTCAACATTTCGACCACCGTTTTTCAACTTGACAACAATCTTCTGCAGCCCTGCCGAAGGAAAATCCAGTTCCAGCGATTCCTTCGGTTTTAAAGAAGAACATTGGCCCGAAAGGCAAATTGAAACAGAAGGCAGTTCCCTTTGCTTCGTCACGATAAAGTACGGATCCAGCAAAAGGTTGATTTTAGAATTTCTCACAAACGAAGTCGGGAACCCCGCCGTAAGCAAATGCGCATTCATGATTTGCGCCGTAGAGCACAGGGAATCGGCACATGCGCTATAGGCATAGTCCAAATCTGCGACTAGCAAGGGAATTACCGTATAGTTCGATTCCGCAGCGATGGCCTCCGCTTCGAAATAAAGCTGTTTCGGGTTTGCCACGACGTTTTCGCGGAGTCTATTGCGCACAACAGAATACAAATTGTCGTACCATGTCTTGCGCGATTTTTTCGCGGTCATTTCAGCGGCGTGTACCGTATTCTCGATTTTGAGGTGTTCAAGCTCGCCTACGACAAAATTTTCGTTCGTCTTGGAAATAAGCGAATCTCTCTCATGCTGAGAATACGCTGCACTGAACTCCGATTCCACATTGGGCAAGAACCGCGCATCGCGTACTTCGGACCACGCTTCTACATTGGAAAATTCATACCCTAGCAAGCCATCACCGGGAGCCGCCGATGACGAAGAACCCACCGACGACGAAGACGATCCGCCCGAGCCGTTCCCGGCACAACTGAGGCCGATATCATCGATGAACAACGTCACGTACTGGTATTGCGGGACCTGAAAAAGCCCCACGCCAACATTCGCAACCGAGGCTCCGCCCGCCACGCCAAAGCTGGACAACGGAACATCGAGCGTTTGCGTCGAATTCGCCACCAAATCGACATAACGCACGTTGCTGGTTCCAAAATCGCCCTTAAGCCACACGCCAAACTTCACATTTTGCGTAGCGCGGACCTTTAAATGCAGATTTCCACCACCGACACGCAACGGGAGTTTCGGAAACGAAAGGACCCCCTTCCAATCGTCTTGCACGTTCTTCATGCCCGACAACCGGATATACGGCGGTTCCATTCCACCCAGAGACCCCCAGTTTGTTTTCCATTCCGGCGGTTCCGGGAAAGTCCTCCCTGTCTCTAGCATCTGACCATTATCGCTACCGTCTGAATACAGTGCGACGCCCTTACATTCATCGGCAAAGCCATTGAGAGCCAACAAGGCACCTATCAAGGCAATACCTTTAAACATCCTATTAGCCATAGGATTTCCTTTGTTTTGATTTTTAGAATAAACAGGCTTGTTCAGCCGTAACGATTTAAGGAAAGATTTAGAGAAGAGATAAAAGTAATGACCACAAGCAACAGCTCAAGGTGATTAATAAACTACAATATTATTTTCGAAATGTAAAGGGGTAAATTAAAAATTTATGAATTTTCTTTTTTCAGGTGCAAGACCAAATCACTTATATATATATCGTCGACAATATTGACGGAATACTCATGCGCATCGAGATACATCAAGTCCAATCGCTTTTCGAACGTAGAAAGTCCAAGGCCGCCACTCTTGCGACTTGACTTTCTCGGGAAATTAGAATTCTCGGAATGAAAATGAACTTCGTTCCCCGATTGCGTAATTGACACATGCGCAAAACTTTTGCCGTTCGGATTCACACAATGTTTCATCGCGTTTTCCATCAAAGGCATCATCAGCAAAGGTTCTATCTTAACGTTCGGATTTTCAAGCTTTACATCAAATACAAAATCAAAGCTTTCGTCCAAACGAAGTTTTTCCAAGTCGGCGTACTTTTGCAAAATATCGACATCTTCTCGCAACGTAATATATTTATCCTTGACTTGGTACAGCATCATTCTCAAAAGCTGTGAAAGTTTATTCATAGAACTTTCTGCACGTTTCGCGTCAATCTGGATTAGAGCCGAGATATTGTTCAAAGTATTGAAAAGAAAATGCGGACTCAATTGGTTTTTTAAAAAATCAAGTTCATATTGCAACTCCGAGCGTTTCTGTTCACGCAAAATAAAAGCGCGTACAATCTGGCGAAACATCACATGGTACAGCACGCAAAGTACACAAACAAACGCAACCAAGAAAGTAAACGATATGACAGGCCAAACGCCAAAATGGCCTTTAACAAAAGAAAAACAATACGAACTAAAGAAATCAGCGATTCCTTCATTTGGAGTACGTTCCATCACAAAGAAAGCAATTTCTCTAAAGAACAGCGTCGCCACAACCAATACCGCATTACACACAAAATAAAGTGCATAGCGTTTTTTAAATACAAGGTGCGGTACCAAAAATCTTTGGTTCAAAATAAAAATGAAAACAGTACTCAGCATGGGCAAATAAAAACCAACCAGCCCTTTAATATTCACGCTCATGTTCAAAGCGTTTGTCGGATCTAGAATAAGCACCAGCGGGAACAAGAGCATGAACAGCCAAACTAAAAAAGCTGGCAAGAAAAGCGGAATCGGGAACTGGACCAAGTCTCGTTCGTCTTTCAACAATTTACGTAACTTATTTTCATTGCGTTCAAAGCCAATTTCTTGCAAAACGGCGAATTTGTTACGAGTCCGTTGGAAAAAACCTAAGCGGTCATTTGTACGATTTGTAGAAGAATTGTCTTTCATACTAAAAAATTTAGTCATTTAGCCACTATTTTGGGCTGTCATGACAATTTCGTGACAAAAATCACGATTTTTTTTAACAAAAACTCAATTCAACTTTTGCAAGCCGCTTTCGTATTGATGACACAAGCAACTCAATCTGGAGGTAAATTTGAATACGTAAAAAACGAGGAGGTTACCATGAAGACCCTTAACAACCGAGAACAGAAAGACATTTACATGCAATATCTTAACGACATTTCGCGTTATCCGTTACTCACAAGAGAACAAGAAACGATATTGCTCAAGAAGTCTGCAGAAGGCAACAAGGCCGCCCTGGACATGTTGGTCAATTCTAATCTCCGTTTTGTAGTAAACATCGCAAACCTCTACAAGGGCCGTGGTCTCGACATCATGGAACTCATCAACGAAGGGAACATGGGCCTCATCGAAGCCGCTCGTCGTTTCGACCGCTCCTTGAAAATCAAGTTTATCAGCTATGCCGTGTGGTGGATTCGCCAGAACATCACTCGTGCGCTCTCCGAAAAGGGCCGCATGATTCGCATTAGCGCTGAAAAGGAACTGATGTTGCGCCGTTTCAACCGCCACGCAAAAGACGTTCACCAAGTCATCGGAGGTTCGTTCGCTGTCAACACGCAGTCACTCGAAGGTCTCTCCAAGTACAAGGCCAACGATATCGAAAAGATTCTGATGATGGGCAACGCTTCTGCATCTCTCGACTCTCCGGTCGGTGATGACAGCGACTTGACGCTTGGCGATACGATTTCTGATACCGGCAACCGCGCTGACGAACTCGCCGAATGCAACAACCGCGCCGACGTATTCAACAAGGTCATGGACAAGAACCTTTCCGATCAGGAAAAAGAGATTCTCAAGCTCTATTACGGTTTCAAGATGGATTCCGACCTGAACTTGAAGGAAATCGCTCCGATGGTGGGTCTTTCCAAGGAACGCGTGCGCCAGCTCAAGGAAAACGCATTGAACAAGCTCCGTGAAGCAAACGTCGAACGCCTCCTCAACGAAGCTGCTTAACATACAATTGTCCAAAAAAGTTTCATACTCTCTCCTTTCTCCAAAAAACCGGCTATTCGTAGCCGGTTTTTCCTTATAAAGGTGGTGCATTTTCAAAGGAAATTGTATCTTTAACGCATGATGTTCAAATCTTTTTGTTTCCGCTCTGTATTTATGGCGACGCTTTCCGCACTTTGCATCGCGAACGCCGCTACCGACAAGAAAACTCCTCCCGGAGATTTTTATGATGAAGTTTCACGATTGAACAAGGTCCTTTCCGAAATCAATCGCAAGTACGTTGAAGAAGTCAACCCCACCGAGATTACGGATGCCGCTATCAACGGCATCAGAAACATTCTCGACCCGCACACGACGGTTTTCGCCCCGAAGGATTACGAAAGCCTTAGAGTTTCGATGGAAGGCAAGTTCGGTGGCGTGGGCATCACCATCAGCCTCCGCGACAACATCCTCACGGTCATCTCGCCACTTTCCGGCACACCGGCGTTCAAGCTCGGCATCCGCGCTGGCGACCGCATCCGCAAAATCGACGGCAAGGACACCAAGGGACTTTCGCTGGACGACGCGGTCAACAAGCTCCGCGGTAAAATCGGTACGGACGTGACAGTCGCGATTGAACGCGAAGGCGTCCCCGACCTCATGGACTTCACCATCACGAGAGCCGAAATCATCGTCCACGCCGTTCCTTACTACGGCATGGTATCGCCGGAAATCGGCTATATCAAGCTCGCGACATTTAGCGACAAGACGACAAGCGATGTCGAAAACGCTATCCGCAGTCTCCAGAAGCAGGGCATGAAGAAGCTCATCCTCGACATGCGCTACAATCCAGGTGGACTCTTGAACCAAGCCATCGAAATTAGCGAACTTTTCCTCAAGCCGGGTAACGTCATCGTGAGCACACGCGGTCGCACACAAAAAACAGAAAGCGCCGCACGCAGAACTCCGTTGGTCAAGCCCGAAGTTCCGATGGTTGTCCTCGTAAACCAGGGGTCCGCCAGTGCGGCAGAAATCGTCTCCGGCGCACTCCAAGACTGGGACCGAGCTCTGATTGTCGGCAAGACATCGTTCGGCAAGGGCTCTGTGCAAACCATCTTCCCGCTTGACAACGCGGGCAACGCCCTCAAACTTACGACCGCATTCTACTACCTGCCCTTCGGACGTTGCATCAACAAACCCGAAAATGGCATCAAGGGTCTTTCGCTGCAAGACGAAGAAATAGACGAAGAAGAAAAAGATACGGCAAAGACGGACACCGTCAAGGCCGATACCGCCAAGCGCGACACGT
>JAFWRL010000059.1 GCA_017520105.1 Fibrobacter sp. | reverse complement strand
GAAGCGGACTTCCTGAATCTTGTTCCACTGCACGTCCTTAGCAACTTCGGCCTGCTTGTTAGCGTCCCAAGCCTTACCCTTGTCGCCGAACTTCTTCAGAGGAATCTTGACGAGCTGCCAATCCTTGGAGACCTTGATCCAGTCATTGAGGCCAAGCTTGGTCTGGCTCTTCACGTCGTTGCCCTGGTTATCAAGGATACCGACATAGAGCTTTTCGCCGCCGAGCTTACCCTTGATCCAGAAATAGAGACCGCCCTTGTTGCGGACCTTGGAAAGGTCGATGAACTTGCCTTCGCCAAGAGAGTAGGTCACGCCGGACCAGTCGTTGTTATCGATGTAGAGGGCGAGCACGTTCTTGTTGCCCGGGGTCTTGGACTGAGCTTCGCGCTGGGCAGAAAGGCCACCGTAGCTGTAGCTGAAGCCCTTGAGGCCGTCGGAGTAGAACGTGCCGTTAGCCACCGGCTTGGCCTTGCCGTCGAGCTTTTCGGGGTTCTTCGGGCCGTCGATGACGTCGTTGTTTTCGTCCCAGTAGATCATCTTCTTCTTCGGGGCAGCCTTCTTGTTGCCCTTCACGATTTCGATGTTATCTACCCAAATTTCGAATTCGCTTGCAGCGCTCTTGTCAATGGAGAAGCGAACTTCCGCAATCTTGTCCCAGTCAATACGTGCCGGGAATTCGGACTTGCGGGTGTTGTCCCAGTAGAGGCCACGGTCCGGGAAATCGACGAGAGGAATGGAAACCTTCTTCCAGTCCTTCGTGACGGCGCCGCCTTCGATGTACTTGTTCATCGGAACGACAACCTGCGTCTTCTTGCCGTCAGAGACTTCTTCATCAAGGAGACCGACCTTCACGGCTTCGCCACCGTTCTTGCCCCTAATCATGAATTCGAGCTTGGAATCAAGCATGTACTTGTTCAAGTCGAAGAATTCATTGTAAAGGCAGATGGATGCGCCGGAGTATTCCTTCGGATCCAACTTGATGTTCAAAGCGGCCTTGGACTTGTAACCATCAGACTTGGTGATGGTGACACCCTTGCTTGTGCCGCCGTAAGAGTAGTCGTATCCGCCCGGACGATACTGTTCATCGAAGAACTTATATACGGCCAGATGCGGTCTTTTCGGCTGAGCCATTGCAGCTGTAACGCTGAGTCCAAGAACTGCAAGCGAGGCAACTTTCAATGATTGCTTAATCATAATGTGCATCCTTTTGTTGTTTTTTGATTTTAAATTACAAATCTTTAAAAGAAAAAACGTACACGCTGTGATATTCAACGTGCACGCCTGAAAACATTTTTACTTGGCTTCCTTCAACATCTTTTCGACAAGATCCGGGCTGAAGCGGTCCTGACGCTTGCCGTTGATGTAGAAGTTCGGAGTGCCCTGTACGCCAACCTTGACGCCCAACTGGAAGTCCTTGTCGATGCGAGCCTTCATGGCAGAGTCAAGCACCATGTCCTTCTTGAACTGTTCGACGTTGAGACCGATTTCCTTAGCCACGGCAAGATAGACGGAGTCGGAAAGTTCACGAGAGTGCGGTGCGAGAGCGTAGCGGTATTCCCAGAACTTGCCCTGTTTCTGAGCAGCAATAGAAGAAGCTGCAGCGGCCTGGGCATTGGAATGGAAGCTGAGCGGGAAGTGCTTATAGACGAACTTGATCTGGTCCGGATACTTCTTGTTGAGATCCTGCATCACCGGAGCGATACGAGAGCAGTACGGGCACTGGAATTCGGTGAATTCCACAATCGTGAGCTTCGGGTTCGTGGTGTTGCCAAATACCGGGCTGTCTTCGTCCGGGATGTCCCAAACCTTGTTATCCTCTTCCATTTCCTTGCGGGCCTGTTCGAGAGAAATGCCGCGCTTGTCGAGAGCGTACTTGATGATTTCAAATTCTTCCTTGACCTGCTTGAAATCCTTTTCGAGGCTGTCCAAGCGAGCCTGCTGGTTGAACGAACCGCCAGCGGAAGCCTGATTGCAAGCGACGAGGCTGGAGACCAAAATAGCCATACCGATAAGAGAGAGACGTTTCATGTTTGTCCTTTGAGTTAAAATTTTGAGCCCATCCGGCCCATGATTTTAGTGAAATATAACAATGAAAACATATTTTGATTTGAAAAAAACTTCAAAAAAACATACACAACCGTCTCATTTGTATCTAACAAATTCAATTGTAAATTTCGTTTTTTTGCAATTTTTGGACGATATTCGAATTGTAACTTTATGAGAATCAACAAGTTACAAAAGTACTGATAATGAAAATCATGCTGTTTCGCGCATGAAAAGATTTTACATTAGAAATGGTGGCACGTCATCCTGAACGGCGAAAGCCGTGAAGGATCCAGTGAAGTCTTGTATTGATTTATAAGCAACAATAAACAAAACCTATAGCAGCAACACAATCAGCGAAAGACCTTTAACTATTGACTAAAGACTAACGACCAAGAACCAAACATTTTACTATTTTTTATGCATATGAGTGAATATTTGCATAAATCGTTTGGTCCCGTAATCCCGAAGGATTTCAACAAGGATTATGGCGAAAAGGGCTTTTTACTGGAAAGCGGCAAGACGCTCCCGGCCCTGACCATACGTTACGAGACTTACGGCACATTGAATGCCTCCGGCGATAACGCCGTGTGGGTTTGTTCGCCGTTGACCGCCGATGCGCACGCCGCCGGCTGGTACACCGAAAATGACAAGAAGCCCGGCTGGTGGGACGAACTCATCGGACCCGGCAAAGCTATTGACACTGACCGTTTCTTTGTAGTTTGCAGTAACATTCTTGGCGGATGCAAGGGCACCACGGGCCCGGCAACAATCAACCCGCGCACGGGCAAGCCTTACGGCAGTTCCTTCCCCATCATCACGATTGGCGACATGGTACACGCGCAAAAGGAACTTGCGGATGGCCTTGGCATCAAGGAATTCTACGGCGTCATCGGTGGGTCCATGGGTGGATTCCAGGCGATGAAATGGGCTATCTATTATCCAGAACAAGTGAAACGAATCATCGTTATCGCAAGTTCTCCGCGATTCTCTAGCCAGGCGCTCGGCTTTGAAGTCGTGGCCCGCGATGTGATTACGCAAGACCCGAACTTCCACGGTGGCGACTACTACGAAGAAGGCATGACGCGCCCGGACATCGGACTTGCGAACGCACGCAAGCTCGCGCATATCACATACCTCTCTGCCGTGGGCATGGAAAAGAAGTTCAAGCGCGCCCAAGACCAGGAAAACAAGAACCACGCGGTCACGTACTCGACGCCGTACGACTTGAACCTGCCCATCGAAAGCTATTTACGTTATCAAGGGACGAAGTTCGTCGATCGCTTTGACGCCAACAGCTACTTGCATATCGCCCACGCGACCGACGCATTCGACCTCGAAACGGAATACGGCAGCATCGAAAATGCGTTCAAGGACATCAAGGCAGAAGTCCTGAACGTGAACCTTTCGACGGACTGGCTGTTCCCGCCGCACGAGAGCCGCCGCATCACAAGCGCGCTCCTCAACACCGGCAAAATCGTGACCAGCCTCGAACTCGACACACAGTTCGGGCATGACGGTTTCTTGATTGAAGTCGGCGAACTCGGCAAGGCCGTGGGACGTTTCCTCGATTCGAAGATTATTCCGCAAAACGGGACACAGGCGGTACCGGTATTCCATGACCAGAGCGACTTCAAGCTCATGAACAAGCTCGTCAAGGAAGGCAGTCACGTGCTCGACCTCGGCTGTGGCGAAGGCGACCTTATCGACTACCTGTGGAAAACAAAGAAAATTACGGGTTTTGGCATCGAGAAAAACATCAAGGGCATTCTCGGTTGCCTCGAAAAGGACGTTCCCGTCATCCAGCGCGACCTGGACGAAAGCGGCATCGCCGACCTCAAGGACGGAAGTTTCGACTACGCCATCATCAACCGCACGATTCAGGAAATCCGCGACCCGGTGGCGCTTTTGAACGAGCTTTTGCGCGTGGCAAAGCAGGTCATCGTGACGTTCCCGAATTTTGGACACTGGTCTGCCCGCGGAAGCCTGATGTTGCATGGTCGTATGCCGATTTCGAAGGAACTCCCCTACGAATGGTACAACACGCCGAACATCCGTCTGCTCACGCTCAAGGATTTCTACACCTTGTGCCGCAAGGAAGGATTCAAGATTGAAAACTTGTACTTCCAGAACGAGCACAAGATGAGCAAGTTCCTGACCGCCATCGGACTTCCGAACTTCGGTGCAGAACATGTCATCGCGACAATATCGAAGATATAGTTCCGAGTTCCAAGTTCTTAGTTACTAGAATATTTTTTCTAAATTCACTAGTAACTAAGAACTATTAACTAGTAACTAGGTGCGGCAAAGCCGCAAGAATCAAAATGTCCATAATCTCCATGACCGGGTTCGGCAAAAGCGAATCCACTCTGCAAGGAATCACGTGCGTTATCGAAGTACGCAGCGTGAACAGCCGTTTCCTCGAAATTTCCAGCAAGATTCCCAAGAACTTCGCCTATCTCGAAAATGACTTCAAGGCACAAATCAAGGACAAGCTGGTCCGCGGTTCTGTGAACCTTTCCATTACGCTTGGAGCGGGCAACGTCGGGAACATCCCCGTTTGCTACAACGAGGCCGCAGTGGAAAAGTTCGTCGAAATCACGAAAGCGATGCAGGCCAAGTACGGTATCGCAGGCGAAATCAAGCTGGAACACGTGCTCGCCATTCCCGAAGTATTACAGTTCACCGATGGAAACAGCGATAACGAGCTTTGGGAAAAGCACCTCAAGGCAGAACTCGACAAGGCATTAGACGGAGTCATCGCCATGCGCGAAAAAGAAGGCGCGAACCTCGCCGTGGACCTCACCCGTCGCGTCAACCACCTGAACGATGTCATCGACAAGGTCGAAGTTCTCGATCCGCAGCGTATCGAAACATGGAAGGTCAAGTTCCGCGAACGCATCAACACGCTCATGAAGGACACCGAAATCGACGAAGTTCGCCTGCTGCAAGAAGCCTGCATCATGGCGGACAAACTTGACATCCACGAAGAAATCACGCGTTTCCGCAGCCACAACAAGCTGTTCCTCGACGCGCTCGCCAAGGGCGGTGCCCAGGGCAAGAATCTCGGGTTCATCTTGCAAGAGATGGGCCGCGAAGCGAATACGCTCGGCACAAAGTGCCAAAATGCCGACATAGCGGCCCTCGCCATCGAGCTCAAGAACGAAATCGAGTGCATCCGCGAGCAAAGCTTAAACATCGCCTAATCCTCAACACGATTTCTCATCATGGATTTTTTATCCATAAAAAGCCCTACAAAAGTAGGGCTTTTCACATCAAAACAATCTAACTTATAACCAGAAAGAATTAAAACATCCACACTCCAACAACAAGCGTCTTGAGCAAACTGCCCAAGGCGCTTTTTTGGTAATTGTTAAAATGGGGACCCCGGAATAAATCCGGGGTGACATTGTAAGAGTTACTTCTTTTTCGTGGATTTCTTTTTCTTGTCGCTCATTTTGACGCGGCGAGAACCTGCGCGGAGACGTTCCCATGGGGCAAAGGACATCGTCCCGAACGTAAAACCGAAAAACCAAACGTTAAACGATACCCAGAGAATCGCGGCGCTCCCGATTTTTTTCCCGTCAACGGTCCCGCCCATATCGACAACCAACGCCGAAAGCGCAAGAAGCGATGCAATCAGAACCGGCGTAAGCATCTTCTTACCCGCCTTGACGAGAGCGCCCGCCTGCGGAGTCCCTTCGCCAAGTTCCTTCCCGGCAATCAGCGCGCAGGCGATAACGCCCGAAAACGCAATCCCGCTAAGCACCGCCCACATGAGCCAAGCCTTCCCTATCATCATCGGGAACCAGCCCAGAAAACCGGTCAACAGCAGCCACGAAAGCACAAACGGGAACAATGCGCATGCAACACTCCACTTGACAAAAAGCAGGAGCAAAAGTGAAAGCCCCGCAAAAGCACCAAAGAACATGAGGAGCATTTCTTCGTCACCACCCAACGCAAAAAGCGCCCCCACAAAAGCGGCTAGAGCGAGCAAGCCACCGATGCCACCACGTACCCCACCAAAGACAAAGTAGAGCACGACCATGGAAAGCCCGGCCACAAAAATGTACTGCGAAGCATTCCATGCCGACATGACGTTTGTAAATCCGGCTATCCACATGCCAAGTGCTTCAGAGGCGCCAAGCGGGAGCGAACCCATCTGCTGCCACCCCTTCACCAAGAAGGCAACAGTAAAACCAACCATTAAAACCACAAAAATCAAGCGAAAGCGGAGTGAAAGTTCCAAAAGTTTCTGAACCTTCCCCGGTTTTTCACGCAATTCCATTTTTTACCTCGATATCAACAATTTCTGTTTTTTAGTCCAAGTTCTTGTTTTGGTGCTAGCCTTTTCTTCGTTCTGGGTATTTACCTTTGCTTCGCTTCGAACAACGTAGTGGTACAGCCCATTTGCCAGCAAGCGACCGTAATTGTCTTTTCCATTCCAATGGGTTTCACCGGACTTTGCATCCTTAATGACCTTGACAAGGCGACCATGCTGATTGTAAATGAAAATCGTGACCTTCGGAGACTGATCCCCTGCAAGATTCTTGAAGTAGAAAGTCGTACCCTTCTTCCCCATCGGATTCGGGACATTGAACACATCCGAAAGCCCTGTCTGCATAGACTCGGTAATTTGGAGATTCACAGTCTTCGTAGAGATGTTACCCAACACATCTAGGGCGCGTACCCTAAACGTGTAATCTCCCGGCGGATACGCTTCGGTCGTTAGCGATTTGCGTGCAACAGCACGTTTAGACGTCTGTTCCAACAGCGGAGCCGGATGATACGGGTCTTCCAAGCCAAAGATTTCAAATGTTATGCCTTCGTCGGCCTGTTCGCGGTAATCAAGCGCGGTTTCGTCTTCGATGACGATTTGCAGGCAAGCAGGCGTTTGGAACTTGACAAACTGGTTGTCGGCAAAACAAGACGAAGCCCCGGCATAGCACGACTGGATGCAGATGTTTGGCGCAGTCTTGTCATTCAACGAATCCGCATAATTGGATACGCCAGAAATTTTAATATTCATCCCGTGATAGCGTCCAACGGAAACATCGTTCGACGAATATGCCCACGCACGCATTTCCGCAAGAGAGTCTCCGATATTCAGTTTCTTCGGAGTCACGAATTCCGTTTCGAAGCGCCCACCTGCTACAGGAATGACTTCTGAATAAATGAGCGGACCATCATATTTGACTTCAAGCGTATCTCCAGCCGACCTTTGCGTCGGCAGGAGCTTGATATAGCGGCCTTCTCTAAGCGTCAATGCAATATTGCCATTCGAAAGTCCCGAAACCGTTCCAGATAACTTAATCTTATCCAAAGCCTTTATCGTATCTATCGGAGAATCGAGAGATATCTTGTAATTTGCAAAAGGCATCTGAATGACTGGTTCGCCAATCAAGACATAATGTTCCGTATTATAGACAACATCTGCCTCTCTGATTCCGGAATCGGGATTTTTGGACATCATGTAGGCAACGCCGAGATAATTGCCATTAACAAGCAAGGCCTTACTGACAAAATTATGGGCAAACTGTCTATTGGATTCAGCATAAGTTTCGCGAGCCGCACCGATAGCCGCAATAGCACCGACGTCCGGTTCAAGGACAAACGCTTCGGACAACGACCTGGAGTTACCTTCATCAAATCGGCCTACCGTACACGAGAAAGAATTCAATATCGTATAAGTTTTTTTATTCGAAAGTTTCGAAAGGTACGGAAGCTTTAGCAAGCCCTCGGATGCCCAAGCGACTTTGGAGCCATGCCCAAAATACATGGTCATCAAAGCACCCTGGTTCATGATGTTCAAGAAGTCGTTCGTCGCTTCCTGTTTCTGTCCGGCGGCATCATACTCATAATCCAGCAAATAGACTTTTTTCTGGTTCCACCTGAAGCCCTGGGCTTTAGAAAGCGAGTCGATTAAATTTGCCAAGGACTCCTGATGACGCGTGTGTTCTGCATCGTCCTGAGCATTGCCGTTACGGGCATCATCGGCAGCAAACAAAAGCGTTGATTTCCATTCGCTATGGTCGAACGTCCCGATTTCTTCGTAGTCCTTTGCCTTTTGGATGTATCCGTAAAATTCAGAAACAGACGTAACAGGCAAACGCCCCAATGCCAAATCGAGGTCATACGCATCGCGACCACGAACAACTTCACCCGAATCCAGAACGGCGAAGAAGTCTTCCGTTACAGAAGATTCCTTTTCGAACGGCGGCAAATAGTTCTTGCCAAGTTTTGTATTGAGTCCGCGATAGTCGTAATGACCGGCCCCGGCCAACAAGACAAAACGCAAATCTGGGCAAACACTTCTGGCGTATGCGATAAAGTTTCGTATAGCAACCGGAGACGGAGAACCGCTGGTATAATGTCTGTAAATATTTTCTGCTGAAACGACCGCCGTCACCAACGGGTTCGCCGCTTTTTCACTGGAGCGGAACACGGCTAGCGACTCTGCCGGAGCTAGAAATTCCTCTGGAGTTATAATCAGATATTCCGTCTTCGCCGAAATCTGCGAAAGTTTCTGCACTGCATTTTTCGAAGGCTCCATGATGCCTTGAACCGCCAGTGTCGCCTTACGACGGTCCTTGTCGCGGAACAGCAAATAACGGACATCATCGGATGCGCCGATGCTATCGACAGCGAAACCATTCGACACGGTCAAAAGTCCGATTTGTCTGAAGTTCTTGAACTTCATCACACGAAGGTCATTGTTCTTCCCGACCGGAATTTGGATAACGCCTGTCGCAAATCCAGGCAACAGCCACTCCGAAGAATCAATCGCCACAGAAGAAGGATCCCATTGATATGCCACGGAATACCCGTCAAAGCGGTCGTACTGTTTCTGGTTCGGGAGCATTTTCAATTCGTACTTGTTGCCTGTTTTTGAAAGCGAATTGACAGCAAAAGCGAAGTTTCCGCCGGGCAATAACGTGCCATCGGACCAGAATTGGGTTTCACCATTTACAGCAATGATAAAACGAATGAACTGCATCCTATAGTCGTAATCTTTGATTGAAAATGTGTCCGCTGTTGATTGGTCGGCTCCCGACGTCGATTTAAGCGTGCGATAAGGGAAAAACGAATATGCAACATAGCCTTTCCCGCCCGAGACTAAGCCAGGCAAGTCCGTTGTCGATTGGAACCTCAAGTCTTGTGCGGAATACGAGTTTGTATCGGACCTGGCATGCCATTTCCAGAACCATTCCTTACCGGTAGCGCGTTCCCAGTCGATACCCTTGCCGTAATAAGTATCAATCAAGAGTTCATCTTCTTCGGCACGCACATACCTGTACCAGTCAATATCCTTCGGCGTTGCTTTCGGCTGGGCGAGTGTTTCCATACGGAGGCCCTTCCCTACTTCTTTGTAGCCAAAAACGAAATGCTGATAATAGGAATATGGCGAGTACGAATGGAAATAACTCATACCCGTTTTAGAATAACTAAGCGGTTCGGAATCGATGCGTTTCCAGAACGCATTTCCATAACCTACGAAATAAAGAGAGTCGCCTTCGCTGAAAATGCCATCGCCATTGCGATCGTTCACTTTGATGGGCAATTCAAAAAGTTGGTTTGGGTTGCGAAGCTTTGCGCCCGGAGCCATATCCGGGAGTGTATCCGGCGAAGCGCCATAAAGACAAATTTTTTCAACAGGGATTCCGCTCAAGCCCCTGCGTCCGATTTTATTAAGCGCATTATTGATAGTTTCGTAGCTGACCGCATACATTCCATCTTCGCTGAACGACGCTATAGCCGAGGACCCCTTGTCCCCGACGATAAACTCGGCCAGTTGCACCACGTTGTCGATTTCGGAAGAAGCTTCGCGACGCAAGGAAGAAACGGAAGCGCCGGCAACGCCAAACTGGGACGCCGATTTCGCATTCGATACTTGCATCAAAGCACGTGCACCCGGATTCCGGCCACCTACCGCAGCAGAGGCGAAATCGACTTTCAAGCGGAATGCCTTACGGAGAGCCACAGAATTTCCCTGTTTGACGTAAAGCGGCACGCGCACGTCAACCATCCATAAGTTGTCCTTCAAGAACGGAGCCGAGACAGAAACCGGAATGAATTTCGCCGGAGTCGATTTGCAAAGCGGGGCGTCCAACGGGAGAAGTTCGCTATTCGTCACCGAGACCGAAGGTTTGTTGTTCGACGGGACGGCTAAACGATAATGACGTATCGGGACCGAACTGGAGTCCATGTAGAAAGCGTCTTCCGGGTGGAAGAACTTCCCCGAACCGTCTTCGCAGGTCTCCTTGGAAGAATCCAGGACCTCGTCGTCCAAAATAAAATGTTTCTTGGAATCTTCCACAACAGAAGATGCCAGACTGGAAGCCGTTGCGCAGGCAACTAGAAGTATCTGAAATTTTTTAATGATAGAATTCACAAAGCATAAAATAGAAAACTATCATCTGTAAAATAATCCATTATGGTCTTGTAACGACCATTTCAAGGAACCCGTTCCCCGTTGTGCGCATTTCGATAACTTCACCATCCGAGGCTTTGGCCTTGAACACGGTGATGTAATCGGGAGGAAACCCTTTAGAAAGAATCATTTCGATTTCCTTGGGCGTAATCATGTATTTCGAATTCCACTTGTCCATGTACCAATGCCACGGCTGCCAATTGAAAATGCCACGAGTCGATTGGACAAAAGCACGGAGCATCATGGAATACTCGTATTTCAAAAAGCCCAGATAGTCATTTACTTCAGCATGTTTATCGACAATCGTTTTCGTTGAAAAATCTGGATCGTAGCGGAGCGGAGTCTTGTCGGGATTGTCGTAAGTAAACCTGATTAATTTATCCAACACCGAAATTTTTAGATTCTGACGGTCGAGATGGATAAATTCCGTTTCCGACACTTGTCTATAATCCCTAAACACGACATCTGGAGTCAGGACTTTATTCAGCTTCAGCTGCACCGGCTTGGCGTCCAGCGCACCCAGTTCGTAAAACACGAGCACCTCGCCCGCCCCCTTCGGCAACAGTACCGAAAGCAAAGGTGTATCGCGTTCGGTAATGAGCCAAATCATCTTCGGCTTGTTCGAAGACTTCAAAAGCGGGTCAAGAACCTTCATCAAGGATGGGTCGCGAACACCGTTCACGTCCCATTCCATCCACGTTCCCGAACCACCGACAGAGTCGAGCACGTCAAAAAGACGAGAGCCTACAAAGCCATCCTTCGCTTCAATCGCTCCATAGATTTTCGTCGAGGATGCCTGTTGCTTTGATTTTGGAGACGTCGCTGGCGCTGCTGAGGACATTACCGCAAAAGCAAGAACAAGTGCGCAAGACGCGAGAATTTTACGCATAAACTCTATATCCTAATTTTAAGACCCTTAAAAACCAATCGGTTCAAGCAGAGAATCGTCTAGACGTGAATACTGCAAGTGGTACTTTTTGTCGAGCCAGTAAAGGGCAAGCTTTGCCCCCGTCCAGTTTTTCTTTGCAGCAGTCGCTTCAACACCTTTCGTTATGAGTGGGAGCGTCTCGACAAGGTCAAGTTTCCACTTCGTATCGTCCCATTCAAACAGCATGATAGGCACCTTCGGACTTGAGGCAAGCCCCACACTCCCGCGGTCGTTCTTGATTTCGAACGGGCCCATGTTCACGCGATCGACCACGTCCAGAAATCCGCTGTTGTACAAAAGCAGGTAGAGCATGCGGTAGTCGGGAACGTCCCATAGATGTTCGCGTTCAAAGAGCCTATAAAGCACAATGGCGTAAGCCTCGTAGAACTGGCAGGTATCCATGGCTGCAGCATCGTATATCTTGGCATGGTTTTCAAGCGTATCAAGCCAGTATTCAGAGGAGTCCGTCAAAAAGCCCAGTAAAATATCGGACGGGGCGTGGTTCTTGACCGAATTCTTGAACAGTTCGTACATGCCTTCGAGCATCGCAAGTTTGTCCGCTTCCTGAGCCTTAACCTTTGCATCACGGACCGCGGCAGTCTCGACAGATTCGCCAGTAGCACCGGAATCCTTGGAAGAACCGGCACAACCCGCCATAAACGCAAATACGCTCACCAAAAGCGCTAGAACTATTTTATTTTTCAGAACATGCATCGCGATACCTACCTGAAAATGAACCTCGATGAACTTTTGCGGGCCTGTACCCTGAAGGGATATCAAGGCAGCGGCCCCGGCGGTCAGCACAGAAACAAGACCAATACCGGAGTCCATCTTTCGTTACCACAATATAATTTAGAAATTAAATCATCAGAAAGCCGAAGCGCGAAAGAGAACAAAATTCACGCACTGCACCGCATGCAAATGGCTCTTGCGCTGAATGTCCGTGAAACGCCCCCCGAAGTCGAGATGAAATTTCCGGGCAGCAACGGGCATATCCAGCCGAGCAACGCGCAGTTTCCGCTGTTCGTCGCGCATGTTTTTGACATTATGGCGACCAAGAACGGCGACACGAAAGCAGCGGCGGCAGCATTTGGGCTTAGTCCGAGCGCACTCGTGAAAATACTCCGACAGGATAAGGCTTGCGCAGCGAAGTTGCAAGGCAACCGCATAGAAAACGGCAAAAGCAAACTGCATCTGTAGGTTTTAGTTAGCTGACAAATGTTACGGAAATTCCGTTTAAACAATTTTACATAAAATTTTCAGACCAAACATCTCGTTACTGCGTGTTAAGTAAGTAGGACCAACCAAAAACAGGAGGTTATATGAGTCCTACAACAAAAAAACACGTCTGCCTCGGCGCAGCCTCAATCATCGCAGCTCTATCCCTTTGGAACTGCTCCAGCGAAACCCAAGCCGAGACGTCCAATCCGACAATCCAAATGGGGACTACAGCCAATGTAGCCCTCAACTTGGACTTTTCCGAAACGCCGCTGCTCGACAGCCTCGTACTCGACTGCTACGGTACGGACACGCTCCATCTCGTGCATTCCATCGAGAAGAAGTCGTTCAACCTCGACCTTTTCCCCGGTGAAGAATGGGTGTTCAACGCCAAGCTCTACGCTATCGGCGCATTGATGCAAGAAGGCGAAATCACGACATCCCTCGAAGCAGGTTCATCCGTAAACCTAAAAATTCCATTGCACGCACTGGTCGGGTTCGTCTATGTGAAGATTCCCATCGGCTTTGGCAACCCGGCAGGAATCAAGACAGGCGAAATGAAGCTCACGAGCGGCGGAGAAACGTTCACCTACCCCATGGTGTTCGACTCTGAGAACGTCACATTCACCAGCGACGACCTCAAGCTCGACCGCGAATACCACATCTCCATTTCGATGCAGGACGAAAGCGGCAAGACTATCTTCAGCATGGAAGACGACTTCACGCTCGACGAGGACTCGCCCATTCCGAGTTTCCAAATTGAATCGCTCCGGAGCAAGATAGCACTTGCCATCGACATCGCCAAGGATGTGAATTTGCAGGTTTCGCTCCAGCTCCCAGCGATAAAGCGCGCTCCGGCCGCAAACGATATCGTCATGAGCGAATTCTTCGTGCAGCCCAACACCAAGGATTCCACGCAATTCACTTTCGTGGAATTCTACAACGGGAGCACCGACACGCTCGTACTGGACAAGTGCACCCTCGGAAAGACCTCGAACGTGAGCGGTTCTGCCGAAATCGAGACGCTGGAGTTACCGCCCAACAAGGTTCTTGTCGTGGGCGACCGCGAAGACGCCGAAAGTGCCGGCATATACAAATTCACAGAAAATATGCCGACATTTGGAAAGACCTACGGTTCCATCGTTTTGCAGTGTAACGGAAACGTTCTCGACTCGCTCTATTACGGCAAGGCGGATTCGCTGCACGTGTCACCGCTTCCCATCGGTTCGTCTTCGGCAGCAGTGCGCAAGAGCTCGCAACTGAACATCGGGCTCTGGAACAAACGTAATGAAGCCGATTCCTGGTGCACGGGCACGCCCACGCCAGGTGTTATATCCGCCTGCGGGAACTAGTCCTCATCGACTCCCGTAAAAATGGTGAATTCATTCGCATCGCGCAATGGATTCATCATTTTATATCTCTTAAGAAGGACTCTGTTACAGCACTATATAAAAAGCCCGACAGAAGCCGGGCAATCATGGAATAAAATTTTCGAGTTATGCGTGAATCTGCGTGCTGGCGCGTTCGATGTCGAACAGGCGGCGCAGGTTTTCGGCCTTGGCAGGTTCGCGTTCCTCGGGGAGCGTCAGAGGTCCCATGTTGATGGCGACCAGAATCGACCCCGGATAGTTGTTCACACGCTTGATGAAGTCGCTCACGGAAACTCCTTCGGTATAGAAATCCACGACGAACGTATCCCAGTCGTCTTCTTCGAGCTGCTGCATCGCCTCGGCTTCGGTCTTGACGGCCTTGAAGAAAGCGCCAACGAGCAAATCCGAAAGGACTTCGAGGCAGGCCTCACGGCGGGCATCGTCCTCTTCCCAGATTAGGATGCGGCGGTCACTGTAGTCACGAACTTGCGGAACGAAGTTTTCTTCGGCATTCAATGCGTCGAGCATCGCACCGGTTTCTTCGTCCATCTCTTCATCATCAAAATTATCGAAATCTTTAGCCATGCTGCAAATATAGTAAAAAGTACCGCACTGGATTCTTTCGCTTCGCTCAGAATGACGGGAAAAAGAAAATGCACTGGATTCTTCCCCTTACAGGGTCAGAATGACGAAAAAGGGATGAGTCAGAATGACGTAAATCGCTAAGAATAACGGAAATGTTTTAGGGGTTTTCGTCGAACCAGCGCTGGAGTATAATGGCGGCGGCGGTGCGGTCGATAATGGCCTTGTTCTTCTGTTTTTTCTTTTTACTCAGGTAAGACGTAAATTCCTGCGCCTGAACGCTGGAGTACGATTCGTCCTGCGTATGGATCTTCATTCCCGGGAAACGCAGTGCCAAATCCTTGATGAAAGATTCGACCACCACGTTTTTCCCGTCCTTGCGGCCATCCGGGTGGTACGGCATCCCGACCACGAACTCATCAATTTTGTTGATGCGCACAAGCTGGTCCAGTCGCTCGAACAGATTGGTCGTCTTCTGGTCAATCGTCTCTCTCGAGAAGGCCATTTTAAGTTCGGAATCGCCAAAAGCGACCCCGACCCGATGTTCTCCGTAATCCAAAGCCAAGTAATTCACATCACTAAATATAGAATACGAGGCATAAATATTGCATTTTTCCACTCATTTTTCTATCTTTGCGCCCGAAAATTAAACGCCAACGGTGGATAAAATATGGATCAATCAAAAATCAGAAACGTCGCCATCATCGCCCACGTTGACCACGGTAAAACAACCCTGGTGAACCAGCTTCTCAAACAGTGCGGAACTTTCCACGAAGGTGAAGAAATTGTGGACCGCGTGATGGACTCCGACAACCTCGAACGCGAACGCGGCATTACCATCCTCTCCAAGAACACGAGCGTGATGTACAAAGGATACCGCGTGAACATCGTCGATACCCCGGGGCACGCCGACTTCGGTGGCCAGGTGGAACGCGTTTTGGGAACTGTCGATGGCGTTCTTCTGGTTGTTGACGCTTTCGAAGGTCCGATGGCCCAGACCCGCTTCGTGACGAAGAAGGCTTTGGAACTCGGCCTTACCCCGATTGTCGTCGTGAACAAAATCGACCGCGACGGTTG
>JAFWRL010000058.1 GCA_017520105.1 Fibrobacter sp. | reverse complement strand
TGGTGCAACCTACGAAATTTACCAGAACACCCGTAACAATGCACCTTCTATCAAGGGTAACCAGACCTTCCCGCAGTATTTCAGCAAGCGCAAGGGGGCTCGTTCCTGTGGCCATATCGACATCACGGCTCACTTCAAGAAATGGGAATCTCTCGGCATGAAGATGGGTAAGATGTACGAAGCCAAGGTGCTTGTCGAAGCCGGTGGTGGTTCTGGTTCGTTCGATGTCACCTACTTCAAGATGACCGACAAGAAGCATCCGCTTCCGCAGGCTCCTGCTCCGGAATCTAGCGCCAGTGAACCCAAGTCAAGCGCTTCCGCTCCGGGATCTAGCTCTTCTCATGGTATCCATCATCGCAGCAGCAGCTCCACGGACGCCATCCACTTCAACACCAGAATGCAGCTCAAGAGTGGCGACATCCAGGTGTTCGACATGCAGGGCCGCTATCTCGGCAACGTGAAGGTTGATGCAGGCGCCTCTGTGAACGAAGTCCTGAAGGTCAACTTCAAGAGCTCCGGCATCTACATGGTGAAGCAGGGCGACTATATGCAACGCTTTACGGTGAAATAATTGGTGATGTAATCTCTCTTGTTCCAATTGTTTGAGAAACGTTCCCCTAGCGGGGAGCGTTTTTTCGTAGTAGCGAATTTTAGGTGTTGCTTTCCATAACAACGGCTTATGTTGTATGTGTCTTCCCTTATTGGGGGGCTGGAGCTAATTTTCTACTAAACGGGTGTAAACCCCTATTTTATGAGGAGCTAAAAATGAAAAGTGGTGTTTTGAGGACTACCTTTGCACTTGCCTTCGGGCTTTGTGTTTCCAGCGCTTTCGCAGTCGATGCCTGCAAGGACGAAATGACCAAGGCTCGCGGTAGCGAACATCGTGTAAATGGCAACCAGACCGGTTCTATCAACGGTACGCCGTGGGGCTTTGAACAGTGGTCCCAGGGTGGCAGCAACAGCATGAGCTACTTCGACAACGGTACGTTCAAGGCCGACTGGAGCAATAACCAGGACTTCTTGGCTCGCGTGGGTTACCGCTATGGTGACAATGGTTCTGGCGTCGATCACAAGACAAAGTATTATACGGTCGATTACAAATATACGAAGACCGGTAACGCTCAGTACGGTTACATTGGTATTTACGGTTGGACGGTTAATCCGCAGATTGAATACTACATCGTGGATGACTGGTACAGCAAGCCGAGCGAAGCCTATATCGGCCCGAAGTTTGGCGAAATTACTGTTGATGGCGCAAAATATACCATCCACGCCTTCTTGCGCGACCAGGAACCATCCAAGACGGGTACATCGACGTTCGTGCAGTTCTTCAGTGTCCGTGCGACGCCGCGTCAGTGTGGTCACATCGATATTTCCGCCCACTTCAAAAAATGGGATGAATTGTTCCATGGTCAGACTGCGAACCTTCCGACATCGAAGCAAGGAAAGAAGGATGCTACGCTTAAGTTCGGCCGCGTGACTGAAGTGATGCTCATGACCGAAGCGGGTGGCAATGCTACGGGTTCTGTCGATTATTCTTACTTTGATATGACCGATGCGGGAACACCTTCCGAAGTGATTCCGCCGAAGGATATCGAACGTAAGCCTTATAAGGGTTCGGCGGCTGCGATTCCGGGAACGGTCGAGGCCGAAAACTTTGACGAAGGTAATGAAGGTGTTACATACAACGGTGCTCAGGGCGCTTCGGGCGACGATGGCGACCACAACTACCGTGGCGAAGACTACTCTTCTGTCGATATCGTGAATGCTGGTGACGGCAAGGCTATCGGCTATACCGCTGCCGATGAATGGCTCGAATACACTGTGGATGTTGCTAAGGACGGCGAATATGAAATCGAAGCCAATGTTGCCAACGGCTCGGGTTCCGGTACTGTGGAACTCTCCTTGGATGGCAAGGCTCTTGTTTCTCTCCCGTTCGAAGGTAATACCACGGAAGACTGGAATTCTTATGAACTTGCCAAGGGCAAGGCTACGCTTACCGCTGGCAAGCACACGCTTCGCATTACAATTGCTACAGCCAACACGAACGTTGACTACGTGAAGTTCACTTTGCCGGGCGGCGGCGATATTACTCCGCCGGGTAATGATAGCACGATCGCATTGGTATCGACTCTTCGCCTGAATGATTTGGGTGGAACATACCAGGTGTTCGATATGCAGGGTAAGTTCCTTGGCAAGGTCAAGGTTGCTGCCGGTGCTTCTCTCAAGGCTGCTGTCAAGGCCCGCTTCCAGGGGGCTGGCGTTTATCTGGTGAAGCGTGGCAGCTTTATGCAGCGCATCGCCGTGAAGTAAAAACAAATTAATTCTCTCTTCAAGAGAGTTTGGAAGCGCTCCCTCCTTTGCGGGGGAACGTTTTTTTTGTAGTGGTCGATAAAAACTAGACCCCGCAAAAAAAAGACCCCGCAACTAACAACAAGTGCGGGGTGACATGTACTGCACGCTTTTGCGTTAATTATTTTGCTTTAGCGCGGGCGGCCTTCTGTGAGCAAAAAGCGACCGGTATTAACCGATCGCGGTGCGAGAGCGAGCGCTCTCAAAGGTTTTTTTATTTTGCTTTAGCACGAGCGGCCTTTTTAGGCGGGTGGACAGCGATTTTCTTGACGCTCTTGTCTTCCGCTTCGGCAGCGGCTTCTGCAGCCTTGAACTTCGCTTCGACTTCTTCGAGGGCGCCGTTCGGGTCTTCTTCGATGATTTCGGAAGCTTCGTCAACGAGTTCGGCGAATTCGTCGTACCAGTCTGCGAAAATTTCGACTTCGAGGTGATCAACGCCTGGAACAGTCAAGCGCACGCCGCAGCATTCGCCAACGCGGTCGAGGAACTTTGCAATTCCCGGACGGAGGAGAGAGAGGTCAAGGCCATCGAGGTCTTCCGGTTCCAGGAGAACGGCATCGACCTTGTCGTCGTCCTTGGCCTTCTTGGACTTTTTGTCCTTCTTCTTGCATTCGCAATTTTCGCCGCAACCACAGGCGCAGCTTGCGTCAGCGCCGTTCATGGCGAGATATTCCTCGTCATCAATGCCGCTATCGTAGTAGAATTCGTCGTCTTCGAGGTACAGCGTTTCAACGAAGATGCCCTTGGCGCCGAGCGTCTTGGCCGCTGCCAAGAATTCCTTGAGGTCGCCGCCGAAGTAACGAGAGGCTTCGGCTTCTTCGTTCAGTGTCTGCACCGGGATGGGGAGGAGTTTCTGCTTCTTGATGAGGTCGCAGACCAAATCAGTCACGGATTTTTGATTTTTAGCCATTGTGAATCTCCTTGGGGTAAAAATAGACGATAGACGAAAGGCGATAGACGAAAGAAAATCATTTTTTTTGAGAAATCTTTCGTCTTTCGTCTGTAGCCGCGTGGTTCGGCGAGCTCACCAACCTAAGCGGCGTTCTTTCGTCTAAATATGGTATTTCTTCAAACTAGTAGCCTTCTCATTGATGAGCTTCATGATGCGGGCTTCGGCTTCGTCACCGCGGGCGGTATCCTTCACGCTCGTCATCGGCTGGAACAGCGGGCTGTTGAACATCGTTCCCAGAGGAATCGGGTTCTTGCGGCAGAAGGTCGCTTCCACATAGTCGCGGGCGGCGTCCTGCAAATCGTCGCACTTCTGGAATTCGCCGGCTTGGAAAGCCTTGTGGAGGTCCACGAAAATCTTTGCTGCTTCGGGGATGTTCGCGGTTGCGCTCACGAGGCCCGTGCCGCCCATTTCGAGCATGTCGATGAAGAATCCGTCTTCGCCGCTGAGCACGGCAAAGTCGTTGTTCTTCGTCTCGTTGATGACTCGCTTCGTGTCTTCGTGGAACTTCTCGCCAATGCGGAAATCGACCGCCTGCTTGAGTCCGATGATGTTCTTGTCTTCGGAAAGGGCGATGAGCGTGTCGGGGTGAACATAGCTAGCGGTACGGCCAGGAACGTTGTATATAATAATCTTGGCGCCCGTTTCGGAGCTCAAGGTCTTGAAATGCTTTTCGATACCTTCCTGCGAGGGATTGTTGTAGTAGCCCGTGACGCAGAGAACCGGAACTTCGGCAATCTTCAGGACTTCTTCAATCATTTCGACCGATTCGCGCGTGCAGTTGCTGCCTGCGCCTGCAATCACCGGAACGCGACCATCTACGTAGTCGAGCGTGAACTTGATGATGTCGAGGTGCTGCTTGTGCGTGACCGTTGCGCTTTGGCCCGTGGTGCCAACGGGGAGAATGCCCGAAACACCGGCGGCGATAAGGTCGTCAATCATCTTCTCCATCTTCTTGTAGTCGATGGAGTTGCGGAGGTTCTTGGGGTCGTCGTTCATCAACGGGGTGAACAGCGCGGGGAAAACACCAGTAAGTTGAGAAGCTTTTGTAATCTGCATAGTAATTATAATGTAGTAAAAGACAGTGGAAAGTTATTAGTTACTGTTACGAGTTACTAGAATTTTTGCTGTTTGTTTATGTTTGCGGCTTGGATAATAGGGGCTTTTTATCCCTTATATCCTTTCGGGTTGTTTTTCTGCCAGTTCCATGCATCGCGGCACATTTCCTCGATGCCGTACTGGGCCTTCCAACCGAGTTCGTCGAATGCCTTTTGCGGATTGCAGTAGCATGTGGCGATGTCGCCTGCACGGCGCGGCTTGATGCTGTATGGAATCTTGACTCCATTTACTTTTTCGAATGCGTTCACGACATCGAGGACCGAGTAACCATGACCTGTACCGAGGTTGTAAATGGCGAGCCCGCATTTGCGTTCGATGGCCTTGAGCGCGGCAACGTGGCCTGCGGCGAGGTCGCAAACGTGGATGTAGTCGCGGACGCCGGTGCCGTCGGGTGTGTCGTAGTCGTTGCCGAACACGCCGAGTTCCTTGCGAAGTCCGACTGCCGTTTGCGTGATGTATGGCATTAGGTTGTTCGGAATGCCGTTCGGGTCTTCGCCGATGCGTCCGCTCGGGTGAGCGCCAATCGGGTTGAAGTAGCGGAGCAAAACGACGTTCCATTCTGGGTCGGCTTTCTGCACGTCCTTGAGCACTTCTTCGAGCATGGATTTTGTTTTACCGTATGGATTGGTGCATTCTCCCTTAGGGCATTCTTCTGTGATGGGGATGATTGCCGGGTTGCCATAGACGGTGGCAGAAGAACTGAAGATGATGTTCTTTACGCCGTGGTTACGCATGACGTTGATGAGCACGAACGTGGCGTTCATGTTGTTCTCGTAGTATTCGAGCGGCTTGGCGACGGATTCGCCTACAGCCTTGAGTCCCGCAAAATGGATGCATGCGTCAAACTTGTTTTCGCTGAAAATTTTGTCCATGGCTGCTGCGTCACGGACATCTGCGTTCACGAATGGAATGGGCGCACCGACAAGTTCTGCTACGCGACGGAGGGATTCATCGCAGGAATTGACCAAGTTATCGACAACAACGACGGAGTGTCCTGCTTTGTAAAGTTCAATAATCGTGTGGCTTCCGATATACCCAGCACCACCCATTACGGCTATTTTCATTTTTGCTCCAAAGATAAAAGTTCGGTGCGAAATATAGTTTTTTAGTTACTCGTTTCGGCGAGGATGCGTTGTTTTTTCTACATTCATCAACATGGATATAAATGAATGGCGCATTCGCATTGACGAACTTAACGATGAACTGATTGCTCTCCTCAACAAGAGGGCGTCTTACGCTGTCGAAATCGGGAAAATCAAAAAAGAAAAGGGTTTACCTGTGGCTGACAAAACTCGCGAAGATGCTGTCTTGGAGGCTGTTGCAGGGAAAGCCGCAAAGGCTGGTGGCCCGCTTTCACCGGAATCGTTCAAGAACATTTTCCGTGTCATCATGGAAGAAACTTGCAAGGTGGAGGAATAATGGTCGCCCGCATTACGATGGTGGGTTTTGGACTCTTGGCTAGTTCGGTTGCCGCAGCCATCAAACAAGCTAAACTCCCGACAATCATCCGTGCGGTGAGTTCGCCCGCGACGCTCAAGCGTGCAAAAGAACTTGAACTGGCTGATGAATTTTTCGGGTACGACCAAACGGAAGATTGGGCGAAAGATTCTGATTTGATTTTGCTCTGTGCGCCGATTATCCACATTTTGAAGATGATTGATGCGCTGGGGAAGATTTCGTGGGCTGGCACAAAAGGTTCTGCCAACCGCGAAATTTTGGTGAGCGATATCGGTTCGACGAAGGTGGAAATTTGCAAAGCCGGCATGCGTTTGCCTTCTCCGTTCCGCTTTGTCGGTAGCCATCCGATGGCCGGTTCCGAAAAACGTACTTGCGAATACAACGATCCTGCGATTTTTGAAAATGCCTACTGGTTTGTTTGTCCGCCCGAAGGGACGGATGAATCGGTCTATGCTCCGCTCCTGGAGATAATTCGCTTTGTGGGTGCAAATCCAGTGGTGTTTCCGCCGGAACATCATGACCGCACGATGGCGTGGGTGAGTCACATGCCGCAGATGCTCAGTTCTACGCTAGCCGGGAATTTGCCGGAGCGATTGCTCAAGCACAACTACCAGCATTTTGCGGGGCGCGCTTTTCGCGATATGACGCGCATTGCGGCTTCTGGCTGGGGAATGTGGCACGATATTGCGGTGACGAACCGCGACGAGACGGCGCGTGCGCTTTGCGAAGTGCGTGACGGGCTCGACAAGACGATTGCTGCGATGAACGGACTCAATGTCGTGAAGGACGGTAAGCCTGCTTCTGGCAATTTTGAAAATGACGAACAGAGTGTTGCTGCCGATAATTCGCAGGCGTTAGCAGATATTTTCAAGGCGGGTAACGATGGCCGTGCGAGCTTGTTTGCTCCGGGTCGAAATACCGCCGGTTCGTTCTTTGAAATTACAGTACAACTCAAGGACAAGCCGGGTGCGCTTTTGAGCGTGATGCAGCCGCTTGCCGAGGAAGGTATCAACATTCGCGATATCGAACTCATGAAGGTGCGTGAAAATGTGGCGGGTACGCTTTTGCTTGCCTTCAAGACCGAAGAGGAAGCCGCACGAGCCGTAAAGACATTGCGCTATTTAGATTACGAAGTTAAAGAACGACGCTAATTACTTAAGGAATTGATGATGGAATTCTTGATGAACCCCGACCGTGAACGGATGAATTTGACATTGATTATGGCACTCCTTGTGAATGGCCGCACGGTGTTAGAAGATTTCGCATGGGCGAGTGGCAGTGAACGCTATGCTGAGGCTCTTAAGGAATTTGGATTGTCTTACGAATTGCAAGGACACCAGCTGGTGCTTGATGGAAAGGGTTTCCAGTACCCGGTTCCGACGATGCTCCCAATCGAGTTTAACGAAGCGGACAATGTTTTGTTGTGGACTCTTGCCAGCAAGGACGAAGAACAACTTTACACCTTTGCAAATGAAGTCGATGATGCTGGAATTGCCCGCGTGAATGCGGCGAAGGAATTGCTCCAGAAGTATTTTAAAATTAAAGTTCAGCAAGATGAACCTGCAAAGTTTGTCTTTAATTTTTTGCGCGATGAGCTGAACGTCAAGAAGGATTCGCTTGGAAACGTGTCGTATGCGATGCGCAATAGACTTTTGCTCCGTGCGCTTATCCGCAATGAATATTTGAATTTCGAAGAAAAATCGACGGTGCATGACCAGTGGACGAAAATGCTCATTTATTTTGGCGCAGCCGTAAAGTACGAAGGCCGCGGCATGGAGCAGTTGAGTGAATTTGAACGTCGCTTGATGATTGCGCAGGGCAAGAAAATCGAACGCACGCAGTTCACGGAACTTTCGGAAACGAAGGTGATTACGGCGCGTGAATACTATGTGCCGGGCGATACGACCGAAGCGACTGCTTTTGCGGTTCTGGCGACTGTCGGCAACATGCCGAAGGACAACGTCATCAAGCTTTTGAACGTAGATTTGAACAGTAGCCGTGCGGGTGCCTTGACGTGCCTCAAGCGCATGGGCGCAAATGTCGAAACTGTTAGTCGTCGCGAAAAATATGGCGATGTATTTGGCGACGTCGAAATTAAGCCGCTGGTATCCGGGAAGCGTTTGCAAGGGCGCCGCTTTAGTGAAGATGTGATTGCGACTGCGCTCGAAGAATATCCGCTATTGGCAGTGGCATCTTGCTACGCTGAAGGCGAAACGATTTTGCGATTGCCCAAGGAAGTGCGCTTGGAAATGCGCCCGAAGAATGAGGTTTTGGCGGTGAACTTGCGAAAGACGGGTGCCGAAGTCGGTGTTTATGACGACGGCCTTGTAATTCGCGGCTTGGAAACGATTGTGAACGGCAGCGATTTTGACGGTGGCGATTCTGCCCAGATGGGGCTTGCTTTGAGCGTCCTTTCGCTTGCACTCCAGAATGACGAACCTGTCGAAAACATGGACAAGGTCGAAGCCATGTTCCCAGGCGTTGTAGAAAAATTGAAGAATGTGCTTGTCGCTGAAAATGCCGAGAAGAAGGAATAAAATGTTTACCCAGAATGATTTTGCCCAATCTGTCATTCCGGCCTCCGAGCCGGAATCGCCTTCTTGGCTAGCAAAGAAAGCAACAGTGATAGGATTCATAATTTAGGTGATGCATTGAACAAACGCGAAACTTGAGGATGAAAATGAATAGGTCTTTCAGTAGCATTGGAATTGTCGGATTCAAGGATAAAAGTGCCGATTTGGCTTGCGCCTTGAAGCAGATTGCTTCTTGGGCGCTTGAACATCCACAAGTGAAGTTTTGTGCGCTCAATTCCCTGAAGGAACTCGTAAAAAAGCCTATTCGCGTTGTGAAAGAGTCCGCTTTGCAGAAAGTGGATTTGCTGATTGCGATTGGTGGTGACGGCACTGTGCTGACGGCAGCGCATATTGCGCTTGGTCATGATATCCCGATTTTGGGCGTGAATGCGGGCCGTGTTGGATTCTTGGCGGAATCGCGTGTGGAAGGCTTGACGAAAACGCTTGACAGCTTGATGACAGGTGACTTCTCGACTCGCGAACGCATGATGATTGAGGCAGCCGTCTATCACGGGAAAAAATGTATTGCGAAGCAGACTGTGCTGAACGAAGTGCATGTTCATGCTCACGCTCCTGAACGCATGGTGAACATTAACGTTGCTTATAACGATACGTGCCTCACGGAATACTGGGCAGATTCTATTCTCGTTTCGACTCCGACAGGTTCGACTGCGTACAACCTTGCGGCCGGAGGCCCGATTATTCACCCTTCGACGCCTGCCGTGGTGCTTACGCCTGTTGCTCCGAGCAGTCTTTCGGTGCGTCCGCTTGTACTTTCGCTTACGGATAAAAAGCTGCGAGTAGCATCTGCGGTGAATAGTTCACTAGACCTTGTTTTTGATGGTCGCATTACACTTGAAATGAAACCGGATGAATACGTGATGTTGTCTGAAAGTAAACTTGTGACGACGTTTATCCGTATGCATCATACAGGTTTTGTAGGTGCCCTCCGCGAAAAACTCGGTTGGACCGGAAAACCCAGGCTGGCGTAGTAAATGTATTCTAGAGGCTTACGCTGACAATGGTGCCCGCCACGGTATCTGCAGCGCTTGAATAAAACCTACAGCTCAATATAATGCGGAATGATGTCTTCGTAGCTCCCGTCCTTGAGCAAAAAGCCCTTGGGAATCACGCCGAGCTGGGTAAAGCCGAGTTTCTTGTAGAGCTTGAGTGCTGGCGCGTTCGTCGCGACAACCGCGTTGAACTGCAAAATCCTGAAGCCGATTTCCTTTGCCTTCGCGAGGCAATTCTTTACGAGAAATTCACCGATGTGCTGGCCGCGTTTGTTCTTCTTGACCGCATAGCTCGCGTTTGAAATGTGCCCGCAGCGCCCCACGTTATTCGGGTGGAGAATGTACAGCCCGACCACTTCGCCGGAGTCTGCGTCGATGGCGATACCCGTAAACGACTGAGACTTGAAAAATGCATCGCCTGTCTGCGAATTCAGCAATTCCGTTTGCGGGAACGCAACCCCGTCTTCGACAATGTCGTTCCAGATTTCAACCGCGTCGTTGATATACTTTGTTCTGTATTCTTCAATTTTAAGCATGAGAATAATCCTCTAATTTCTTTTTATTCCCCCAGTACGTGCCGGAGCGTGTCGAGGAAAAGTTCCCCCGCCCGCGTGAACTGCTGGCCCCGCCGCCAAATGATGTACATGTTGGTGGTGAGCTCGGGCATGAGCGGCCTGAAACACAAGCGCGAACTGCGGCTCGTATCCACAAGGCCGTCGAAAGTGAGCAGGTAGCCCGTGCCCTCTTTGGCAAGCACAGAACCGTTGTACGAAAGATCCAGCCCCACAATCACGTTCAGCTTCGAAATATCGTCGCCGAACCATTTCGGTAAATCCGCCACCATCGCTTGGCGCGACGCCAACAGCGGCTTGTCGAGCAAGTCCTTCGGTTCGATGAAATCCCGCCTGGCCAAAGGGTCGTCGCGACGCATCACCACGCCCCAGCGATCGACAGAACGCACCGCAAGGCAGTTGTACTTTTCCAAATCGACGTTATCTACAACCACCGCGAAATCGAAAATGCCCTTGTCCAGCTTTTCCAGAGCGCGCTCGCTGTCGCCCGAATATAAGTTGTACTTAATCTTCGGATAGTCGTCCCGGAGAATCCCGATGCACTTCGAAAGAAAATTCACGTTCCGCGATTCCGCGCAGGCAATGGCGATTTCACCCACCACCTCGTCTTCCTTCAGCGACTTGAAATCCTGCACCGTCCTGTCCGCCATCGAAAGGATGTCCTCCGCACGCTCCCGCAAGAGTTCACCCGCAGGCGTCAGCCGAATCGCGTAATTCGTGCGCTCGAAAAGCTTCTCGCCCAGTTCCTCCTCCAACTCCTTGAGCTGGCGACTCACCGTCGGCTGCGTCACGCAAAGATTATCCGCCGCGCGCGAGACATTCCCCAACCGCGCCGCCTCCAGAAAATACCGCAAAACTCGAAGTTCCATACCCGAAAACTAATAAAATTCAAGCCCCGCGGGTATGAAATTGCAAAAATAATGCCCGGAAGGAATAACTAAGGCTTGTGAAAACTTATTTTCTATGCCTTATAAGCATATCTAGTTATGAAAACAAAGTATTTGCAATATCTAAAAAAAGAGGTATATTTGAACATGTAAAGACTTCAACCGAGAGGAACCTATGAAAAAAGTATTGGTCTTGTCCAGCAGCTTGCGCAAGGGAAGCAACTCCGAAACCCTGGCGCAGGAGTTCGCGAAGGGTGCCGCCGAGGCGGGCAACAAGGTGGAATTCGAGTCGCTGCGCGGCAAGAAGATCGGTTTTTGCATGGGCTGCCTCGCTTGTCAGAAGAAGGGCAAGTGCGTCATCAAGGACGATGCTCCCGCCATCACCAAGAAGATGGAATCGGCGGACGTCATCGTGTTCGCAACGCCAATTTACTATTACGAGATGAGCGGCCAGCTCAAGACGATGCTCGACCGCGCGAATTCCCTCTATTCCAGCGATTACAAGTTCCGCGAAATTTACCTGCTCACTTCTGCCGCCGACACCGACGCAAAGGCTATGAACATCGCGAAACGCGGCATTGGCGGATGGATTGCCTGTTTCGACGGCGTGAAACTCAAGGGTGCCCTCTGCGCCACGGGTGCCGAAAGCGCAGGTGATGTCAAGAAGAATTCTGCGCTCCTGAAAAAAGCGTTCGCCATGGGAAAAAAGGTTTAACAATAAGGAGATAAATCATGAAATCCAAATTCTTTAAAGCGGCGCTCGCCGTGGTTTCCGCATGCGCCCTGATGGCATGCACCCCCGAAAAAGAAAACAATACGCAGGGTGCCGCCACGCCGGCCGCACAGTCCGCGACAGAAACAGCCCCCGCAGCACAACAGACAAAGGAAGAAAATATGAACAAGCTTACGCTCACCGCCGAATGGGACAAGGTTTTCCCCAAGAGCGACAAGGTCGAACATTCTAAAGTCACTTTCAAGAACCACTTTGGCATTGAACTCGCCGCCGATATGTTTGTGCCCAAGGACACGAGCCTCAAGGTGAACGGCAAGTTCCCGGCGATTGCAGTCTCGGGCCCGTTCGGTGCTGTCAAGGAACAGTCTAGCGGCCTTTACGCCCAGCAGATGGCGGAACGCGGATTCCTGACCATCGCATTCGACCCGAGCTTCACCGGCGAATCGGGTGGCGAGCCGCGCTACATGAACAGCCCGGACATCAACACCGAAGACTTCATGGCGTCTGTAGATTTCCTCTCGACCCGCGACAATGTTGACCCGGAACGCATCGGCATCATCGGCATTTGCGGCTGGGGCGGCATGGCGATTAACGCCGCCGGCATCGACACCCGCGTCAAGGCGACGGTTGCCTCGACCATGTACGACATGAGCCGCGTATCCGCAAACGGCTACTTTGACGCCGCAAACAACGCCGACGCCCGCAACGAGGCCCGCAAGGCTCTGATGGCCCAGCGCACCAAGGACTTCAAGAACGGTACGTACGACCTGGCCGGCGGTGTCATTGACCCGCTCCCGGACGACGCACCTTACTTTGTCAAGGATTACTACGCCTACTACAAGACCCCGCGCGGCTACCACAAGCGCTCCCTCAACAGCAACAAGGGCTGGGCCGCCTCCGCAGGCACCTCGCTCATGAACACCAAGCTCCTCGCATACGCCGACGAAATCCGTAACCCGGTGCTCATCATCCACGGCGAAAAGGCCCACAGCCGCTACTTCGGCGAAGGCGCATTCGAAAAGATGACCGGCAAGAAGGCGAACGTCCCCGCAAAACTCGACGCCACCAAGAACTGGAGCAAGACCGTCGGCAACAAGGAACTCCTCGTTATCCCCGGAGCCTCCCACGTGGACCTCTACGACAACCTGGAAAAAATCCCCTTCGAAAAGCTGAACGAATTCTTCAAGACGAACTTGAAGTAAGCAAAAGCCATCTAACCGCGACAATTATCGCTGCTGTTCAAGGTCACAAATTGTGACCTTGGTTGCTTTTTGAGATTATTTCCGGCTCAGTTAGAAACTGCGACTTCCCGGCGGGCGTCGCGGTACTTGTGCAGGCCTAGCATCACGCGGCGGGCAATCGGTTGCGCGATCAAGATTTCTACCGCGAGCGAAATGGC